>DLBD01000027.1 GCA_002494125.1 Ruminococcaceae bacterium UBA7030
AAAGTCAAAACCTATCCTTCGTTACCGCACCTCGCCTAATATTTTTTTAAGCCTCTGCTTCACCAAGGCAAGCGCCTGAAGCGTCAAACTCATAATCAACGCCGTCGATAGTATAGATTCCGTCGAAATACATATAACCTTCGTCAGGGTCTAAGTAATATGTCTTACCTTTTAACTCAAGCCAGCCTGTTACGCAAGTTCCGTCAGAATTGAGATAATACCAATTTCCCTTTGCTCCGCCGCTGTAAGTTTCCTGAACCCAGCCAGCCTTTGTTCTGAGAGCGCCGTTTGACTCAGCAAAATAAAGCTTTCCGTTATCATTGATAACGCCTGTTACCATATTACCGTGCTCTTTATTCATATAGTACCATGTACCTTTAACTCTTACCCAGCCTGTGAGTGCCTTACCGTTTTTATAGTAAGCCCATTCGGTATATTTGTAAGATGAACCGTCGCTGTTGTTGTAAGTAGAAGTAGCGCTGTTCCATCCGTCTTTAGGACTTTTTACCCATGCGCCGCTTGAGTTGAAGAAGTAAATTTTGCCGTCAATATTCCATGAACCGATGTACATAAAATAACTATCCGGATCCAAATAATACCATACGCCTTTAACTCTTACCCAGCCGCTGTAAAGCTCACCGCTGCTCTTTGCAAAATACCATTCGCCGTATTTGTCCTGTCCCCAGCCGGTAATCATCGCGCCGTTTTTATCAAACGCATATTCCTTACCGTTGATGTTTTGTTGATACTGGTACATATAATGATACTCCTTATCAAAATAGTACCACTTGCCTTTTATGCTTACCCAGCCGCTGTAAAGCTCGCCGCTGCTTTTAGCATAATACCACTCGACATCGCCGTAACTCCATGTTTGCTTAATCCAGCCCGTCTGCATAGCACCGCTTGAAGCAAAGTAATAGTCCTTACCGTTGATTTCATAGACGCCGTCAGAAATCATCATTGAGCTATATTCCTCTTCAAAGTAGTACCAAGCATTCTTGATATACTTCCAGCCGCTGACCGGTGAGCCGTTTTCATAATACCACCAATAAACACTTCCGTCGTAGGTTTCCTTGTACCAACCGTTTTGCGGTGTTTCTGCCTGAGCCGTAATTGTAATTCCGGCAAAGGTTGAAAGAAGCATCATAGCCGCTAATAAAACGCTGATAATCTTTTTCATAAAATCTCTCCTTAAAAAATATTTGTAAAGTAATCTGCTTTACAAGACAATTATATCATAAAACTTACTGCTAATCAACCAAATTTCCATTTTGTCACGACAAAAAGCCAATCATTCCGGATATGCCTGCTGCGTGAACAATTGCGATTATCGCCCAGACGATAAGTGCAACAATTCCGACTACTATTGCAAGAAGAAGGATTACGCAAAGGATAAGAAGGCAGAGAATAAACGGTCCCTTCTTACTCTTCTTGACAGTATCCTCAAATTCTTTTTGCTCAAACATCTCGGCAGGTGCCGGATTTTCGTCGTCAAATACGGGATACAGCGGAAGCGTTGCCTCGGCATCACAATAGCCCGGATTCCAGAGGAGAGGCTCAACAAGTGACCTTACAGAAGTTGCGCCCTTAAGGAATTTACCGATTGAAAGGTGAATAGTGTTAAGGAAGCTGTCAATAACATTGAGAAGTCCGCAGGTGAGCTTATACTCCCTGGTATCCGGTGTATAAGGCGAGTCACCGCAATAAAGATTCTGTACAAGCTCGAGGATAAAGTCAACAACCTTGTTGTCCTTGATATCCTCGATATCAGCCTTTGAAAGTCCGCTTTCCTTTTTGCAAAGCTTCCACACTTTCTTAAAGGTGAGCTTGTTAAGGAATTTTCCAACAGGTCTTAATATCGGCTTAAGCTTTGTTGCTTTTTCACGGCTGATTGAGAAAGAGCCCGCCATGTCAATAAAGCGGTCATAGTCGTTAGCAAGCGCATTTACTACATCGCCTATCATTCCGAAGAAAAATCCCTTCATATACTCGTCAAACGGCTTGCCGTTCGTATCAAGACCCGGAACGTCTTTAATAAGTATAGTTTCGACATCAACCTTCGCATTTTTAGGGTCGATGATAACATTTCTCATCGCAGGAGGACAGCCTATCATTGCACCGCAGGCAATGTCATAAAATCTGTTGCCCTTCGGGGTTGTTATGTAGCTTATATCGTGAACGTGAGTATGTCCCGTAAGCATAACCTGAAGTCCGTTATCAGCAAAGATTTCTCGGGTGATTTCGTGATTTCGCTGCATATCGCCTTTACCGATTATTGAATAAAACGGTGAAGGTGAAATCATAGGATGATGAGTCATCGCAATAACGAACTGGTCGTTGTCGTGGGCGTCTTTAAGCTGTTCCATAATCCATTCCATACATTCATCGGAATAGCCGGAACCCCTTTCGCCGTCAGGCTTTTCATTTGTGTCGTCGTTAAGTGCAAAAAGGCGGTAGCCCGGTGCAAGCTGAACGACATAGCTAAGCCCCTGCTTAAAGCTTGATATAGCCTCATTCGGACCGAATTCATAATACATATCCCAAAGGTCGTGCCTGTCGGCAACTGCAGGAACATCAATCTCATTATCGCCGTCATAGCCTTTTGTGAAGCCGCTTGGTCTGAAATCATGCGTAGCGGTGATTACATATACCCTTTTACCTCTCTTTTTGAGGTCACGAAGCATTTCAATAAACTCCTCATGCGAGGTGATTTCACCGTCCTTTGTTGTGTCGCCCGCAAGAACAATTATATCGGTAGAGGTGTCCTCGCAAAGCATATCAAAGCCTGCCTTAATTACAAGGTCGGAGTCCTTGATAACCTTCTGGCTTTTGGACTCGGCATTTTCATACGCTTTACCCTCGGTACCGTTTTTTCTTGAGTAATAATGAAGGTCGGTTATAAACTGAATTTTAAGCGGTTCATTATTACTGCCGTAAATTTTTTCAGACATTTTATTTCCCCCTAAACTGTTTTTATTTCAAGGATGCCCGATTTTACACTCTTGTTAAAAGTGAATTCAAGCGAGCCTTTATTTCTTTCAAAAAATTCTGTTTCCTTACCATCAAGATACGCCTTGTAGGAATACTTGTCGGACAGGGTTACAATCATTGAATATCTGTCACTGTCACCGAAATATTCAAACGAGATTTCAGCGCTGTTATCATTGGTTTTCTGATAATTTGTCCAAACATCAAATCCGGTTGTAACAGTATTTGGAAGATGGTAGCAATTTGCCCATATACAAATCGGCGCAGAAAGACCGCCGAAATTATGGAACCAGCCTCCCCTTCTCGTTTTAATACCGAAACATTCATAGGTATTATACGAAAAGTCGGTTTCAGCCTTCCACATATCAAGCGCTCTTTCGGCTATAGAATAGGCAAAATCCGTATCGCCGTTATCGAGCATGGCCTTCCAAATATACCACTGATGACTCATCCAGACATTACCGTTCCAGTAGCCGTCGTCGAAATAATATGAAGCCGACATATCAACGGCAGAAATGCCTGCAGCTGACCACATCTCTTTTGGGTTTTTAATATGGCCTATAAGCCTTTTCTTCCTCTCGCCGCTTACAGCACCTGCAACAAACGGATAAACACCCTCAATTCCTTTGTTGTAGTTTTCGCCGTCAGGAGTTCTCATAATGCCGGTGAAATTGCCGTTTTCATCGTAGGTAGTGTAAGCAAAATAGCCGGACTCCTCATCCCACGAAAGAGTGTTAAGAGCTTTTGTTGAAGCGGCTATATCCTCTTCGTAAACCTTAACATCATCATACTTATTGAGGTATGTCGCAACCATTTTCATAATTTTGCCCGCAAGAATAATATGCGAGGTTGAAAGGCAGGGGCAAGTGTTTTTTTCCGCTTTGCGCCTTATCATTTCAACCTGAACGGGTAAATCGTCCATACCGCAATGTGAATACCAGTAATCATAGGTTGTGAGAAGACCGTTTCCGAATTTCGCACAGGTTGACTTATGAGTTCTTCCGCGCAAAAACTCATAATATAGTTTCATTTTATCATAGAGAAAATCAAGCTCGTGTTTGTCATCAGTCCTTTTAAGAAGCTCGATATACTGTGCAAACTGAGTCGGCACAAGTGAGCCGTGAAGAAGAAATGCAAAATCCTTATTACTCTTGTCGCAAAGGTACAAATCAAGCGAATACCTGCAGAGCTTCTTTGAAAATTCAAGAAGTCCCATTCCTATAAAACCGCTGTCCCAAGTATAGAAGCTGTCCCATCTTTTGCCCGGCGTATGGTGAACAACATTTTCACCGTGACGGTAAACGGGATAAACAGTATTTGTAAGAAGAGTCGACCTTAAAATTTCAGTGGAAAGAGCATATTTCATTCCGCTTTCGTTAAACGGTGTGCGCTGTTCGGCGCTTGCCTTATTATATATTTGCTCATACTCTTCTTCAGTAAGCGGCGAAAAATCAGCGTCTGAAATCACCGCATACTCAATATGCGAAGATTGAGGGGCTACAAATATTGATTTAATAAGTGAATTGTGAAAATACCCATCGTCGCTGTGTTTTCTTTCAAAAGAGCGTGAAAAGGTTTCAGTCAGGTCATCATATGTATGGTCGCCGTTTGAAAGGCGGTTGATAAGCGCATCCTCAAGCGAGCCTGAAAAGAGCTCCCTTTCACGAGTATTTTTGTTATGGGTGAGGATATAAAAATCCGGTATATCCTTATATTTCAGAGTTGTCCTGTGTCCGTTTTCCAGTATGCTTGTTTCTCTTTCGGGAATAAAATCATACTGCTTCATTTCAGTATAAAGCTCCGCCTTGTCTGACTCGTCGATAACTGCGAGAAAATCAAATTCAATTCCTGCACCGCCAAGACTTTCAAGCGTAAAAGTATCAGAATAAGGAAAGTAAGCAAATGTAAGGCCGCCGCTGTTTTTGAAAACAACCTTCCCCTGTTCGCTTAAAAAGAGCGCATCACCTTCTGTAACAGTACGGTATCTGACGGCAACAACCGGGTTTTCAATTCCGTCACACGAAAGGTTAAAGCAAACCCTGTCGCCCTTTTCGCAACCGAAAGGCTTAAAGCCGTGGTAATGAACATGCCTGTTATCACAGCGGTCACCGAGACCCTTGCCGAGATAAAAGCTTTCATCGGCAAACATTCCTCTGAACATACCGTCGGGGGTTTCCTCATCCCACGGTCTGTCCTTTGCATGAGAGAATTCGGTATAATCGTTTGCGTTTATCAAAACGCACTTTTCGGGCGTGTTGACAAAGCAGTAGCTTTTATAAGGAAATTCAAGGGAGGCGAAACAGTTTAACACGCAGTTTTGCATAAGCTCTGTATTGTTTACAAGCTGTGTCCTCATAAGATATGCTGAATCATTTATCTTTGAAAATGATATATCTGCATACACCTTATCCTTCCACATAAGCTCATATCTGTATGAATAAAAGGTGTAGTCGCTTTTACACTTCCACAAATGGTACGAGGAAGGAACAGTAACGTTTGGCACGGGGGTCGAGCTGTTCCAAAGCGTCGGGTGGACGATAAAATCGAACCTTGCACCAATGTCGCTTTTCTCTTTTATTATTTTTGAAATGCCCATATATTTTTTAGAATATGGTCCCCATAAAGGCATTGTAAACTGTGTATTATTTTTCATATCTTATTCCTTTTCAGAGAGATATTATAGTTATTATTGCGCATTTGAAAAGTTTTGTCAACTAATATAATAATAATTTATATTTTATATTTTTCTGTCATTGACAAATCATACTTAATAAGGTAATATTATATATGTATTTTTATATAATAATTTAACTTGGAGATATGTTATGAACTTAGATGCTAATGTGCAAAAGCTTCTTATGCTTGTGCTTAAGAGGTGGAGATTAATTCTCATTGTCGCTCTTATAGGTACAATGGCGGCATACTTCTACACCGCAAACTTTGTAGATTTAACTTACACATCAACGGTTGAATTTCTTGCGTACACTCAGGACGCAAGACAGGATTTGTCAGACTCGACCAATGCTTCGCAGACTGTCAGCAACACGAGTAAGATGAACTATGCTATCAAAATGCTCAGCACTTATATTGAGCTTTTCCAGACAAACGAGTTCAACCAGACTGTTGCAGAAGAACTCAACGAGGAAAACGGGCAAAACTATTCCGGCGGTGTTATAAAGAGCGCAGTTACCATTGAAACAGTACCCGACACTGCTATGTTCAAAATAACCGTTACCACAAAGGATGCCGACACATCTTATCAGATTGCAAAGCAGCTTGAAACAAGCATTCCCGAAAAGATGAACAACACCAATAACGGTCTTGTAGGAGCCTCTGTTGAGGACTCTGCAAGAAAGGCTACAACGTCTGAAAAGCTCGGTTACCCGAAGAAGTGCGCAATCGGCTTTTTAGCAGGCGCTGTTCTTGCTATTGCATTTGTAATTCTCCGTGACCTTCTTGATGTAAGAATTAAGTCCAGCGACGAGCTTTCAGAGAGATACGGTGTTCCGATTCTCGGTACTATTCCTGAATTTGAAATTAAAGCAAACAATAGCTCAAGGCTATCCTCAAGACAGACGGGCAAGTCTTCTAAATCAGACGGTAATGCCAAGTCTTCTAAGGCAGAAAGCAAAGCTGAAGCAAAGGAGGATAAATAATTATGGCTGCTAAAGAAAGAAAAAAACAGGTTAAAACTACACAGGTTTCTTCCCGTTATATTCTTAAGGACGCTCCTATTCAGCCAGCCCTTAAGTTCAGAATTGAAGAGGCATACAAAACAATCCGTGCAAACATTATGTTCTCGGTTGTTAAAAAGGGATGTAAGGTAATCGTTGTAAGCTCCTCTGCTCCTAACGAGGGTAAAACAACTACCACAGTTAACCTTGCAGTAACAATTGCTCAGGCTGACCAAAGAGTGCTTCTTATCGACGGCGACCTTCGTAAGCCGAAGATTCATCACTATTTCTCTGTTCCTAATTCACCCGGACTTACAAACTATCTCGGTGACGTTATTTCAGGAAAAAGGGCAAACTTCTTCAGTGTTGTTCACCCGACAGAGTACGAAAATCTTTCAATTCTCACCTCAGGCTCAATTCCTCCAAACCCTGCAGAGCTTTTAGGCTCTGAGCTTATGACGAATTTCCTTGAGGATGTAAGCAGAGATTTTGACTATATCATCATTGATACTCCGCCTATCAATGTTGTATCAGACGCACTTCCGCTTATTCGTGAAAGCGACGGCGTTGTCCTTATTGTTCGTTCAAATCAGTCAACACATCCCGAGCTTCAGCGAGCTTTATCAGCACTTGAATTCATCGACGCAAAAATACTTGGCTTCGTTGTTAACTTTGTTGAATCAAAGGCTAACAGATATTATTCAAAGGGCTCTTACGGAAACTACGGAAGATACGGATACAGAGGCTACGGTGGATACGGATATGGCGGTTATGGCTACGGTGGATACGGCTATGGCGGCGGATACGGCTATGGCGGCGGTTACGGTTACGGTAACTATAGCTACGGCACATACGGCTACGATCCGAGAGGTTAAGCAAAATGATTATCAACAAGCTGGTTGAAACACATTGCCATATCCTTCCCGGAATTGATGACGGCTCGCCCGATGTTGAAACAAGTGTTAAAATGATAAAAAGGCTTCAGGCACAGGGATGCGAGAAGATAATTCTCACACCGCATTACTATTCTGATTCAATCTCATATGACGACTTTGTCACAATGAGAGATGAATCACTTGCAAGTCTTAAGGCAGCGCTTGGTTATGATGCGCCTAAGCTCATTCCTGCTGCAGAGGTTTATATAACCCCTTACCTTTTTAATTATGACAATCTTGAAAAACTCGTTATTGGCAAATCAAGATATGCACTTATTGAGCACCCGTTTTCTTGCAGCTTTGGTGAAAACACATATGACAGGCTGTTAAACCTTAATTACGATTACAACATAAAGCCGATTCTGGCACATATTGAACGCTATCCGGCACTGATGGAAAATCCGTCTCTTATTGATGATTACATTGATATGGGCTGTCTTGTTCAGGTTAATATAAGCTCTTTTGTAGACTCAAGAAAGAGTGTTAAGAAAAAGCTTTTCAAATACCTTGAAACAGGCAGAATTCACCTTATCGGCTCCGATAGTCACAACCTTACGACAAGACCTCCGGAGTATACTCAAGGTGTTAAGGAGATTGTTGACAGATACGGACAGGAAGCACTCGATGTGCTTGAATCAAACGCAAGACTTCTTGCTGAATAAATATTAACGGCATCCCGAATCAATCAGGATGCCGTTTTCTTTTTATAATTATGAACCAAGAAGCGGTTGGTCAAAAGCATATAACGCTTCATTTATCTCAAAAATATCGTAGCGCTTATTTTTAATGAAGTATTCTATAATAATATCCGCCTTATTACTGTGTGAAATTGCATAGCCTGCTTTCATAAGAAGCTCCCTGGTTTCGTCAAGTGAAAGTTCAAGCCCGATTGCAAGCGAAAATGCGGTCTGTTTACTTGGTCTATACAAATCATTTGAGCGGATTTTTGAAAAAAGCCTTCTGTCAACATTTGCTTTTTTATAACAATCGCTGTCCTTAATCCCCTTTTCATCAAGCTTTCTGAAAAGCATTTGGGAAAAGCTTTCGTCAATAACCTCGTCAATGATATTACTTATGCTTTCATCAATGCTTTCATAAAGTGGCCCTCGCATTAAAGATGTTTCTCTTGTACGCGGCGCCATTTTAGCAAAGGCAGGCACAGCGCTTCCGACGGTGAAATCGGCTGAAGTGAAATTGTCGTCAATATACTTGCCGATTTCTTTCAGCAGTGCTTTACTTATTTTGTTTTTTCGAAAAAGCGACATATTACCACTCCGCAAAAAATAATGCAGGCACAAACGCCTGCATTAATTATATCATATATTATTCCTTTTTTCCACTTACTATATATATTTCATCCTCGTCACTTTTTGTTATATCAGAAAAGCCGCAGGACAAAAAGATTTTTTCCAGCTCGTCGGCGCTCATAAGTCCGTTTGAAACTGATGACGCGCTATCCTTGTGACGTCTGTCGATTTCCTTTCGTCCCCAATCGTGAGCAACCGTCAGAGTGCCGCCCTTCCTGATGACTTTATAAAGATTTTCAAAAAGCGACTGTGGTGAACAAAAATGAGGAAACGCATTAAATATAACGCATCTGTCGTACTGAGATGAAAAAGAATAGCTTTCTGCATCACCGCAAATTATAGTTACCCTTTCGTTACCGGCATATTTCTTTTCTGCAATTTCAGCCATACCTTTTGAAATATCAATACCTGTTACTGCAGAAACATTTCTCGCAAGATAGTAATCTATCATTACGCCCGTGCCGCACGCAATATCAAGAACGCAGTCGCCGCTTTTAACGCCGGCAGTATCAAGTATTACGTTCATCTTGACATCGTTTGGCTCAAGACCTGAATCCCATTCGGAAGAAAGCTTGTCAAAAAAACGGATTATATCACTCTTCCTCATCGGTTTCTCCGTAATAGTAATAGTCTATGTCGTCCATATTAGAATGTTGCTGTGTAATTACGCCCGTCTTAAGAAGCGCAATATAAACTGCAGGAATAAGTATAAGCTGAATTACAATACCCGGAAGACAGGTTACAAAATGAGTTATCGCAAGCATCTTGATTGTCTGCCCCATTGAGAAAAAGAGCGCCTGAACAATACTTGCTGCAATTCTTCCCGAAACCATTGCGGTTATAAGACTCGCATAAAGCCTTAAATATTCATTTTCTATATTTGCATATTTTATCATGAGTGCTGAAACAATTCCGAAAATTGCAAGCTCCACAGCCATTGACGGAAGCATAGGCGGAATCGGCATACCTGTAATCAGCGATGAAATCATCGGTGTTACAATACCGCACAAAAGTCCATACTGCCATCCGCATATTAGTCCGCAAAGAAGAACAGGAAGGTGCATGGGGCAGAAAATCTGTCCGCCGTTCGGGATTGAGTGGAATGCAATAGGGATAATGACACCAAGAGCAATACAAAGTCCCGTAATTATATTCTTTTTTATTTCTTCGTGTTTCATATATCTGCCTCTTAATGTTTAACTCTTTTAATATTATCCATATGACAGCTGTGCTTGTCAAGAAGAAAATAACTAATTTTACAATTTTATAGATAAATAATAATTAATAATTCTAATAATATGCCACTATTACAAAATCACTTTATTTAATTGCACTTTTCTGCTATTATAGATATTGGTGATAAAATGAAAATTAAAGATTTCTTTGAAAAGCACAACGAGGTTGCGGTTGCGTTTTCCGGCGGAGTTGACTCGGCAGTACTCTTACTTCTTGCAAAAAGATATGCAAACAGAGTTAAGGCATATTATGTAAAGTCACAGTTTCAGCCTGAGTTTGAACTTAAGGACGCTGTGGAGATTGCAAAGCTTCTTGATGCCGAAATCGAAGTGATGAGTCTTGATGTGCTCAGCGACAAAACAATATCAAATAATCCTGAAAACAGATGCTATTACTGCAAAAGAAGGATTTTTTCAACAATATGTAACAAGGCGAAGGACGACGGGTTTTCGACAGTTATTGACGGCACAAATGCATCCGACAAGGCTGACGACAGACCGGGTATGAAGGCGCTTTCAGAGCTTGGCGTTTATTCTCCGTTAAGGATTTGCGCAATGACAAAATCAGAAATCCGCGCTATTGCGAAGGAAAGCAACCTTCCGGTAGCCGACAAGCCGTCATACGCCTGCCTGGCTACAAGAATCAAGACAAATACGCCTATAACAGCAGAAACACTTGAAAAAACAGAAAAAAGCGAAAATATACTTTCCTCACTTGGATTTAGAAATTACAGAGTGAGATATAACAACGGCTCAGCCGTGCTTGAGCTTGGGCTGAATGATTTCGCCGTTTTTTATAAAAAGAGAAAAGAGGTATACTCTGCTCTTTCAAAGCTTTATGACGAAGTATATCTTAACCTGAAGGAGAGAGAAGATGAATAAGGAAGAGCTTAAAACACTTCTTGAAAAGGTCGCAAACGGCGAGGTTTCCACTGACGAAGCGATGCTTAAAATAAAAATACAGCCGTATGAGGATCTCGGCTTTGCAAAAATTGATACTCACCGAGGTGTAAGGCAGGGCGCGGACGAGGTAATATTCGGCGCTGGAAAGACAAAGGATCAGATTAAAAAGATTACTCAACACATTCTTTCAACAGGCACAAAAAACGTGCTTATCACAAGGCTTTCAAAGGAAAGCGCTGATTATCTCAGAGAAGATACAAAGCTTTTTTATGACGAGCTTTCCAAGATAGGAATTGCAGGTGAATATGAAAAGCCCGACGGAGTAGGAAACATTGTCATTGCAACCGGGGGGACAAGCGATATACCCGTTGCCGAAGAGGCAGCGCTTACGGCAGAGTACTATTCTAACAAGGTTGTACGTCTTTACGACGTAGGCGTTGCGGGAATCCACAGACTTATGGACAATGCAGATACACTTGCAAAAGCAAGAGTTGTTATTGCCGTTGCCGGAATGGAAGGCGCACTTGCAAGCGTTGTAGGAGGTATGGTTGACTGCCCTGTTATTGCCGTGCCGACAAGCGTTGGCTATGGTGCTAATTTTGAAGGGCTTTCAGCACTGCTTTCCATGCTTAATTCATGTGCAAGCGGAGTCGGAGTTGTAAATATTGACAACGGATTTGGCGCCGGATACCTTGCAGGAATGATTAATAAAATGTAGGTGTTATTATGAATTTATATTTTGAATGTAATATGGGAGCCGCCGGCGATATGATTTCAGGCGCTCTTGTGGATTTATTTGACGATAAGAATAGTATTGTAAAAGAGCTTAACTCGTTAAACCTTCCTCATACTCAAATTAAATGCAGCGAAAAAACGCAAAGCTCAATTAGCGGCATCCACATTGATGTTATTATTGACGGAGATGAAGAACGGCCTGACGAAGAACACCATCATCACAATTATCACGGAAGAAACCTTAGTGATATAAATAGTATTATCAACTATTTGGCGGTTGATGAAAAGGTAAAAAGCGATATCATAAACATATACAGGCTTGTTGCAAAAGCAGAAGCGAAAGCACACAACACAGAGGTTGATATGGTGCATTTTCATGAACTTGGTATGCTTGACGCAGTTGCGGATATCACAATGTGTGCATATCTTATAAACAGACTTGAGGTGAAAAAAATTCTCTCCTCGCCTGTAAACGTCGGCGCAGGCACGGTCAAATGCGCACACGGAGTTTTACCGGTACCCGCACCTGCAACTGCAAATTTACTTGAAGGCATACCGTATTATAAAAGCGATATTAAAACCGAGCTTTGCACGCCGACAGGTGCCGCAATATTAAAATATTTTGCAAACGATTTTACCGACGTGCCCGTACTTGACAAGGTTGTCAAAACAGGCATCGGAGCCGGAACTAAAGAACTTTCGCAGGCAAATATTATACGCGCATTTCTTTTTGAAAGTGAAAACAGCATAACAGAGCTTACCTGCAATATCGACGATATGACAGGTGAGGAGTCGGGATATGCTCTTGAAAAGATGATAAGCGAGGGAGCGCTTGACTGCTTCATAACGCCGATAATTATGAAAAAGAGCAGACCGGCATATATGCTGACAGTTCTTTGTAAAAACGAGGATGAAGAAAAATTTACGCGCCTGATTTTCAAGCACACGACAACCATCGGTATAAGAAAATACACGCCGTCAAGGTACACGCTTGAAAGGCAATTCATAAATGAATCAGGCGTTCAGATTAAACGCTCAACGGGCTTTGGAGTAAACAGAAGCAAGGCGGAATTTGAGGACATAAAGACATACGCCGAAGAAAATGATATATCGCTCTTTGAAGCAAAAGGAAAACTAAAAAACACAGATAATAAAAAACACACGGATTTATAAATCCGTGTGTTTTTTTGTTACTTTGTGAACTTCTTTTTAAAAACACCCTTCGGGTCTTTTATAAGAAGAATAATAAGCCAAGCGATAAGACCAATCGCAATTACAGCCACACCAAGAAGCGAGTCGTTGAGAATGTCTGCAAACTCCTGGTTGAAATATTCAGCCTTGAGCTCTGCATACTCAAATACGAAGTCCATTAACCACATAAGTGACGCACCCCAATAAATAAGGGAAAGTGTTCCAAGCTTATATGTATCTCTTTTGTCGTTTGAGTACCAAACAATTGTTGCTATAATTGCTGCTATTGCTGTAAGAAGTAATGTCATAGTATACTCTCCTTATGCTTCACTTTTCTTAAGGCTTTGTCTGATTTTCTTAACCTTAACCTCTGCTGCAGCGCAGATTGCGCCCCAGACAGCAGTTACTGTCACTGCCATTGAAACTCCGACTGTTGACATTTCATAAAGCATTTCTGCCGTATCTTCGGGCGACGACATCGCCGACAGGAACGGCGGGAACGGCACAACCTCTCCATGCCAGAAGTGTTCAAATGCAAGAAGAAGAACGCCACCCCAAAGAAGACCTAAAAGCCATGAAAGTCTTTTTGACCATGTGATTTTTGGCTCTTCGTGAGAAAACTTCTCACCGTCTGCAAGCTTTGGCGCCTGAATTTTCTGTTCTGATTTTTTTGCAACAAAATAAGCGGCTGTAACTACAACTGCTTCTGCTGCAGGAACAATAAAACATGCCATAATATAATCCTCCTTTATCTTTGGCTTTAACCAATAATAATTATATAGGATTATTCTTCTGCCCGCAAGCCCCCATGGGGGATAAAAAATTTATAAAACTATGAAATAATATTTATAAAAGCGCAGAGGAGGACGCCGGTTACAAGCGGTGTCAAAACAGAAAGTACGGTCCATTTTATACTCTTCGTTTCACGCCATATTGTAATCAGCGTTGTCGAGCAAGGGAAATGAAACATCGAAAAGACGCAGGTGCAAAGTGCAGTCTTTGCCGTCCATCCGTGAGTTACAAGTATATCCTTCAGCCCTTCAAGCGAAGTGTAATCTGTCATAACATCGCTTGAAAGATACGCCATAAGAGCTATCGGAATAACAATTTCGTTAGCCGGAAACCCGAGTATGAAGGAAAGAAGTATTACTCCGTCAAGACCAATCAAACTGCCTACGGGCTCAAGAAGCTGCGCAGTTTTGGTAAGAAGAGTAACATCGCCTACTGATATATTTGACATAATCCAGATAATAACGCCTGCAGGCGCTGCAACAACTACCGCTCTGAACAAAACAAGAAGCACCTTTTGCCTTACCGTTTCACCGATAACTCTTAAAAATTTCGGTTTTCTGAATGACGGAAGTTCAAGAACAAACGAGCTTGACTCTCCTTTAAGGACCGTCTTGCTAAGTACTTTTGACGTAACAAAGGTCATCACAACTGAAAGGCACAACATTGTAAGAAGGATAACGGCAGCTCCCATACTGTTTTTTGTAAAAAACATCGAGATAACAGCAATGAGAAGAGGAAATCGTCCGTTACACGGAGTCAGCGAATTTGTAATAATTGCAACAAGGCGTTCACGTGGTGAGTCGATGATTCTGCAGGCAGTAACACCAACCGCATTACATCCATAGCCCATACAGGTGGTAAGCGCCTGTTTTCCGCAAGCGCCGCAACTCTCAAACGCGCTGTCGAGATTAAACGCAAGTCTCGGAAGGAAACCGAAATCCTCCAATAAAGAAAAAAGAGGAAAGAATATCGCCATAGGCGGAAGCATTACTGCAACAACCCACAAAAGCGTTTTCATAACACCGTTTACAAACAGACTTATAACCCAGTCTGCAACTCCTATACTGTTAAGCCACTCTGCAGTGATAGCTTCTAACTTCTCGAAGGCGTGACTTAAAAGCTCCGACGGGTAATTTGAGCCGAGTATTGTGAGCCATAAAACGATGCCGATAATGGCAAGCATAACCGGAATGCTCGTGTATCTGCCGAGAAGGATTTTATCAAGAAGCTCTTCTCTTTTCTGCTTTTTTGAAGGAAGTGCAAACGTACATTGTTCTGCTATGTTTTTTGACTCGCTGTTAAGTCGTCCTGCGATTAGACTTTGAAAAGATTTTGAATCAATATTGTGATTTTTAAGTATGCTTTTTGCGTCTGCAAGCATATCTTCAAAACTGTCTGTCAGAGAGTTGAGGTACGATATCGTATCACTATCTCCTTCGAGTGCACGAAGAGAGAAGAAGCGGGGGGATTTCGCGTTTTCAATATATGGCTTTATACTTTTTTCAAGGCAATCTGAAGCAGGTTCGGCGCCTTCACCATAGTCGCAGTTAAAAGCGTCATAGTCTGCACTGCAGGTGCAAAGCATATGAACCTCTTCAAGAAGCTCATTAATACCCCTGCCGCTTCTGGCTGTCGCCTTTATCACGGGAATGCCCAGCATTTGAGAAAGCTTCTTTTCGTCAACTTTGATGTTCTTTTTCTTTGCCTCATCACAGAGATTAAGTAGTACGACCGCTTTATTTGTAAGTTCAAGGACCTGCAAAACAAGATTAAGATTTCTTTCAAGCGCGGTAGCGTCAATTACACAAACAACACAGTCAAAGTTTTCAAAGCAAAGTGTTTTTTTAGTGATGCGTTCCTCTTCGCTCATTGAAAGAAGGCTGTAAGTCCCCGGCAGGTCAATAAGCTCGTAATCGTTAAATTTGTAATAATAACTGCCCTTTGCGGTATCAACCGTTTTACCTGTCCAGTTTCCTGTGTGTTGATGCGAACCCGTAATTTCATTAAACACGGTGCTTTTGCCCACGTTGGCATTGCCGAGAAGGAGTATTCTTTTCTTTCCGTTCAAAGCGACACACCTACTCTCATCGCATCATTTTTTCTCAGCGCAATTTTAGTTTTCTGCACCTCGTATGCAATTGGTGAGCCTGACATTGCTATATCCGTACATCTTACCCTTTGCCCCTTGACAAATCCAAGATCATAAAGCCGTCTTGCATTTTTCGCAGATGAATCTATTTCGGTAATTACTGCACTCTGATTTGGTTTCATATCGCTTAAATTCATACGACCACCTCAAATTTTTGGTTATTGTATTCTATGCTGTTAAAAACGATATGTTAAAACGAAGAAAAAAATTCACCTTGCCTCAGCAAGGTGAATTTTGTTAATTAATTATCCGATTTGTACAATTATTTTTAGGATACTTGTATAAATAAGACAAAACCGCAGGCTATGTTACAGGTAAAATTCTATATTTTTTCATACCATTTTAACATATCGGTATTGAATTTATATTAATATAATGGTAAAATATCTTCGAAAAAAATAAACAAGGAGAACGGTTATGGAAAAGCTTAAGTATTTCGTAAACGGTGAATTCAAGGATTCAAAGGCAGAGGTTTGGTATGACCTTCACAATCCGTCAACCGGTGAGGTAACTGGACAGGCTCCGTGCTGCACCAACGACGAGGTTCTCGAGGCTATCGAGGCTGCCGACAAGGCATATCCCGCATGGAGAAACACACCTGCAAGAAAGAGAACACAGATTCTCTACAAGGTTCGCGAGCTTCTTCTTGAGCATCTTGACGAGCTCACAATGCTTGTATGCGAAGAAAACGGTAAAACATGGTCCGAGGCTGCCGGCGATGTCGGTAAAGCTATTGAGGGCACAGAGCTTGCTACTCAGGCTCCTTCACTTATGATGGGCGAAAGCCTTATGGACGCTTCAACAGGCTTTGATACGGTTAAGTACCGTGAGCCTCTCGGCGTATTTGCAGGTATCGTTCCTGTAAACTTCCCTGCTATGATTCCATTCGGCTGGATGGCTCCCGTTTGTGTTGCATGCGGTAATACAATGGTATTAAAGGCTGCTTCACTCACACCGAGAACAGCTATGAGAATTGCAGAGATTTACAAGGAAGCAGGTCTTCCTGACGGCGTTATCAACGTTGTTACATGTTCAAGAAATGAGATTAACACAATTCTTGAGCACCCAGCTGTTAAGGGCATCACCTTCGTAGGCTCAACACCTGTCGGCCTTAAGATATATGAAAAGGCTGCTGCTAACGGTAAGAGATGTCAGGCGCTTTGTCAGGCAAAGAACCATGCACTTGTTCTTGAGGACTGTGCTCTTGAAAGAACAGTTGCAGGTATAATAAACTCAGCATTCGGCTGCGGCGGTCAGAGATGTATGGCGCTTGCTGCATGCGTCGTTCAGGAGTCAATCGCCGACAAATTTGTTGCAGAGCTTAAAAAGCAGATTAAGTCTGTTAACTGCGGTCCTGCATGGGATAAGGGAACAAGACTTGGTCCTATTACATATGAAAAGCACTATAATGAAGTGCTCGCAGATATCCAGAAGGGTATTAACGAGGGCGCAGAGCTTGTTGTTGACGGAAGAAACCCTGAGCTTCCTGCAGGTTATGAAAACGGCTACTTCGTAGGCCCGACTGTATTTGATAAGGTTACACCTGATATGACTATCGGTGACGAAGAGGTATTTGGTCCTGTTCTTTGCATCAAGAGAGTTAAGGACTTTGATGAAGGTCTTGCACTTATGAACGCAAACCCATATGCCAACGGTTCTGTTATCTATACGCAGAGCGGTTACTATGCTCGCCAGTTTGCAAGATATACCGACGGCGGTCAGGTTGGTATCAATGTTGGTATTCCTGTTCCTGTTGGATTTGTTCCGTTTAGCGGTCACAAGCAGAGCTTCTTTGGTGACCTTCACTGCCTTGGCAAAGACGCTTATCGCTTCTTTACAGAGAGCAAGTCAGTAACTCAACACTGGTTTGATGAGGAAGAGATGAAGGCTAAAGAGGTTGACACCTGGGACGGTCTTCTTTAATTCCTGTTTCAACATTAAATAAAAATTGCCGACAGAGGTTAGGCGAGGTGCGATAACGAAGG
>DLBD01000059.1 GCA_002494125.1 Ruminococcaceae bacterium UBA7030
AATTAAACCTGATGTAGTTTTATACGAAGAGGCGCTTGATAATGATACTGTAAACGGTGCTGTTGATGCTATCAGTAAAGCTGATTGTCTTATAGTTGCCGGCACATCTCTTACTGTTTATCCTGCGGCAGGATTTATAAGATATTTCCGAGGAAAGTATTTTGTAATAATTAATAAGAGTGAAACCGGTGCGGATTCAAGCGCAGATCTTGTTATCAGACGACCTGTTGGTGAAGTTCTTTCCGAAATAATAGTATCATAGGTGTTGAAAATAGATAATATTTAAGATAAAATAATTGTAGTAAAAATTAGGAGGGGTAATATTGCTTAGTGGTAAAGAGGCTCTCGGCATTGAATTTGGCTCAACAAGAATTAAAGCTGTTCTTATAGATGAAAACTTTAATTCTATTGCCAGCGGTTCTTATGATTGGGAAAACAGACTTGAAAACGGAATATGGACTTATCATAATGATGATATTTGGAAAGGTCTGCAAAGTGCTTACTCAAGTCTTAATAATGATGTAGAAAATAAATTTGGCCATAAAATTAAAACTCTTTCATCAATCGGATTTTCTGCTATGATGCACGGATATCTACCTTTTGACAAAGAAGGTAATCAGCTTGCCGAATTCAGAACATGGCGAAATACAATCACAAGTGAGGCGGCTGACAAGTTAACAAAATTGTTTAATTTTAATATTCCGCAGAGGTGGAGTATAGCTCATCTTTATCAGGCAATTCTCAACGGAGAAGAGCATGTAAAGGATATAGATTATCTTACTACTCTTGAGGGATATGTTCACTGGAAACTATCAGGAAAAAAGGTTATAGGCGTGGGAGAGGCGTCCGGTATGTTTCCTATAGATAGTAACACAAATGACTATGACTCTTCTATGCTTGAAAAATTTGCATCTCTTGAAGAAGTAAAAAAATACAACTGGAGTATCAGGGATATCCTTCCAAAATCACTTGTTGCCGGCGAAAATGCAGGTTATCTTACCGAAGAAGGAGCAAAATTTCTTGATGTTAGCGGAAATCTTGAACCGGGTTGCCCTATGTGTCCGCCTGAAGGAGATGCGGGAACCGGTATGGTGGCAACAAACAGTATTACAGTTAGAACCGGTAATGTGTCAGCAGGCACGTCAATTTTTGCAATGATAGTACTTGATAAGCTTCTTTCAAAGGTTTATGAAGAAATTGATATGGTAACTACGCCTACAGGAAAGCCTGTTGCAATGGTTCACTGTAATAATTGCTGTACTGACCTCGATTATTGGGTTAAGCTTTTTATTGAGTTTTCTTCACTGACTGGCTCAGAATTAACAAAACCTCAGATTTATGATTTGCTCTACAATGAAGCGCTTAAAGGTGATGCTGATTGCGGCGGTCTTGTTTCATATAACTACTTTTCAGGGGAGCCGGTAACCGGTCTTAGCGAGGGAAGACCGCTTTTTGTAAGAAGTGAAAATGCTAAAATGTGTC
This sequence comes from Ruminococcaceae bacterium UBA7030, assembly GCA_002494125.1. Lineage (GTDB taxonomy): Bacteria > Bacillota > Clostridia > Oscillospirales > Acutalibacteraceae > Eubacterium_R. The sequence goes on from DLBD01000059.1 coordinate 1,483, forward strand.
TTTCTAATTTTATGAGAACGCAGGTATATTCAACTTTTGCCTCTCTTAAAATCGGTATGGAAATACTTGAAAAAGAAAATGTCATTATTAATAAACTAACAGGTCACGGCGGGCTTTTCAAAACAGAATTTGTCGGACAGAAACTTATGGCAGGAGCATTAAACACTCCGGTTACGGTCATGGAAACTGCCGGTGAAGGTGGTGCCTGGGGTATTGCTGTTCTGGCAAATTATTGTATAAACAATGGCGGAATGTCACTTGAAGAATATCTTGATAAAAAAGTATTCTCAAACTGTAAGAGCAGTACTGTTGAGCCTGATTTGAAGGATAATGAAGGCTTTGCAAATTATATGTCGATATATAAAAAAGGACTTGCCGTTGAAAGATCGGCAACGGAAAATATTTAAGGAGATTAATTATGGCAATTAAGGATTATGAGTTTTGGTACATTGTAGGAACACAGCATCTTTACGGTGAGGAAATATTTGTTGATATTGATTCTCATGCTAAAGAAATGGCGCAGGAGTGGAGCGATAAGCTTCCTTGTAAAGTTGTTTCTAAGCCTTGTGTTAAAACATCACAGGAAATACTTGACATCATGAGAGCAGCAAATGCTGATGAAAAATGCGCCGGCGTTATTACATGGATGCATACTTTTTCCCCATCTAAGATATGGATTGCAGGTCTTAATGCTCTTGAAAAACCGTATCTTCACGTTAATACACAGTACAACCGCGACATCCCATGGAATGATATTGATATGGACTTTATGAACCTTAATCAGTCTGCGCACGGCGATAGGGAGCATGGCTACATCCACGCAAGAATGCGAAAAAAAGTAAAGGTAGCTGCCGGTTACTGGAAGGATGAAGATTTCCAAAATAAGATTGGTGTATGGATGAGAGCTGCTGTTGGTGCAATGGAATCAAGAAAGTTAAGGGTTCTTCGTATTTCCGACAATATGAGAAACGTTGCAGTTACTGACGGTGACAAGATTGAAGCACAGATAAAGCTCGGTTGGCAGGTTGACCATTATGGAGTCGGTGATATTATCAGATGTGTTAACAGCATAACTGAAGATGAGATTAACGTTCAAATGGCTGAATATGAGAAATATTACGATATGGATACTGACAATATTGAGTCAGTTCGCTATCAGGCAAGGGAAGAGGTTGCAATTAAAAAATTCCTTACCGAAAAGAATTATGGCGCTTTCCATACAAACTTTGAGGATTTGCAGGAGTTAAAGCAGCTGCCCGGCCTTGCTTGTCAGGATTTGATGCGCCAAGGTTATGGATTTGGTGCAGAAGGTGACTGGAAGGTTGCTGCTATGACAAGACTTATGAAGCTTATGGCTGAGGGAATGACTGACGGCGGCACTGCATTTATGGAAGATTATACATATCATTTTGAACCCGGTAACGAAATGCTTCTTGGTTCACATATGCTTGAGGTTTGTCCGTCCGTTGCTGCTACAAAACCTAAAATTCAGGTTCATCATCTTGGCATTGGAGACAGGGAAGACCCGGCAAGACTTGTATTTAAGGCTCAAACAGGTAGTGCGATTGTTGTCACACTTGTTGATATGGGCGACAGGCTCAGAATGATTGTTAACGATGTTGAATGTAAGGAACAGATTAATGATATGCCTAAACTTCCTGTTGCCGGCGTTTTATGGAAACCGTTTCCTTGTCTTCAGACCTCTGCAGAGGCATGGATTTATGCGGGAGGCGCTCATCATTCCGTACTTTCATATAGCCTTACTGCTGAACATATGAGAGATTTTGCAGAGATTATGGGTATTGAATTTATTCATATTAATAAAGATACTGAAATAAATTCATTTAAGAAAGAGCTTTTCTACAACGATGTAGCATACAAGCTTGGTATGTGAGGTTAATATGTTAGAAGAACTAAAAAATAGGGTATTTGAAGCTAATCTTCAACTTGTTAAGTATAATCTCGTAGTGCTAACATGGGGTAATGTTTCCGCTATCGACAGAGAAAGCGGGCTTGTTGTTATTAAGCCGTCAGGCGTACCGTATGACACTATGAAGGCTGATGATATGGTAGTAGTTGACCTTAACGGAATAAAGGTAGAAGGTGACTTGAATCCGTCTTCAGACACACCTACTCATCTTGAACTATATAGAAATTTTGATTCAATCGGAGGTATTGTTCATACCCATTCTTCATGGGCTTGCTCCTGGGCGCAGGCCGGGAGGGATATTCCTGCTTATGGAACTACACACGCTGATTTTGCAAACGGTGAGGTTCCTTGCGCAAGGGGACTAACCGAGGATGAAGTTAACGGTGATTATGAGCTTAATACAGGCAAGGTGATTGTTGAAGAATTTAACAAAAGAGGCATTAGTCCCGATGAATGTCCAGCCGTACTTGTTCACAGACACGGTCCTTTCACATGGGGGAAGGATGAGTTTAAGGCTGTTGAAAATGCTCTTATTCTTGAAGAGGTCTCTAAAATGGCAACACGAACAGAGCAGATTGCTTCAATGGACAAAAATTCTGATATTGGAATTGAACAGTATCTTCTTGATAAACATTATAATCGTAAACACGGTAAAAATGCTTATTACGGTCAAGGATAAAAAATAAAGGCTACCATTGGTAGCCTTTGTTTTTTATGTATTATCTTTTGATATCGTCCCATTTAACGCCGTCAACCTGGAAGAGATCGTCAAACTTGTAGACGTTATTCTCATCCTTCTTATGACTTGGATACCAAACCTGTGCGAAGAATGGGTTTGTTCTAGCGATATTGTCGTAATCCCATGCCTTCTGTGGTACATAACATTCCGGGCACCAGTGACCGCCAAGGAGGATAAGGTTTGGTGATGCTTCAAACTCTGCACCGCAGTATCCGCATTTCCATTTGAGCTTTGTTGCAAGGTCGCCTTTCTTCATCTTAGTGCTGAGACACTCACCGCCGCGGAATTTAGCAGCCTGCTTCATATCTTCAATATCAAGTTCGGATTCCGGCTTTGATTCATCATAACCGTGGTCAAGCTTATAGTTATCTGCATCAGACTGATCCTTATTGAAATCAATGATTTCAAAGTCTTTCCAGCTCTTCGGAATTGCTTCCCAATCCTCATAAGAACCATAATAAGCTGAAAGTCTGACAGGATTCTTTGTAGCAACCCAGTCAAGTGTACCGAAGTCTTTTGTCATTGCAAGTTTTTTCATAAACGGTTTAGCTGCTGCAGCAACTGCTGATTTAGGAAGATAACGAGGTATTTTGAAATAGAATTCAACCTGGTCTGCGAGTCTGTTGAAATAATCCTGAACAGGAAGATTTTCACGGAAATGGAGGAATTCCTCAAGCTTGTCACCGTCAGCATAGAACTGACCATGGAAGTTTTTGAGAATAAACCAGTTAGCGTCAAAAAGCTTTTCAGGACCGGCAAGTCCGAGAGTGCCGAGAAGAAGCTTCTCAAATTCGTAGTTAGAAAGTCTGTATTCTTTACCTGAACCGATATTGAAATAATGATTCCAGAAATCAGCGCCGAGATTGCCCTTTGAATCTTCAAGAACAAGGTTGCACATAAGACGGCCTGAATCCTCAACAGTACACCATTCAAGAACGCCGTTAATTGGTACGTGGAACATAATCGGATCCATATTCTTAAGAATATTAGGATAAAGTATACCTGACTGACGCATTACAACCCAGTTCTTAATTCCGCTTTCAACAAAGGTTCTTTCAGCAACAACCTTAGATACAGCATAATGGTCATAAATTGAAACTTTAATCGGATCTCCGCAACGTCCCCAGTGAATAGGATAGTTTCTTCCGCCTGTTTCAGCAACAGTACCTATATAACAAACCTTAACATCGTCAGGATTAGGCTGTGCAAGAACTGCATTGCAGATATTCTGTGCAGCACCGATATTTGTCTTCTGAGTTCTGTAAGGCTTCCAGTCAGCTGCAGGGGAAACCATACCGCCGATGTGTAGTACATAGTCTGAACCTGTTACACCGTCGAGAATTGAATCGTAATCTGTTAAGTCGCCCCAAACAATTTTAACGTTTGGTTTAGCCATAAGACCCTTTAACTTTTCCTCGTTTTTAGGGCTTTTACGAGCAAGAATTTTAAGGTTAATTTCATTTGGATGCTTAACCATTTCCTGAACAGCAGCCCAACCCATATTACCGGTACCACCGGTAAGAAATACGGTTTTCTTTGCCATTTATATTTCCTCCTTAAATGTGCATTTATTATTATCTTTATTATAAATTATAAACTAAATATAAACAAAATGCAACTAATTAACCAAAAAATTATGTTTCATTTGTTCAAAAAATTGTTATAATTGTTGTGCAATATCAACAAATAAAAATGTTGTTGACTTATATAACTAATTGTAGTATTATATTTTTACATTAAATATTGATTTTATCAAGAGTGATTGAGGGACAGGCCCGTTGATGTCACAGCAACCTGCATATTTGTAAGGTGCTAATACCTGCGGTTATCCGAGTGATGAAAATTATTTACACACTCGTTGAGTGTGTTTTTTTATTTTGAATGAAAGTGAGGATAAATATATGTCAAAATTTCTTTTTACAAGTGAATCTGTAACAAAGGGACATCCTGACAAGATTTGTGATCAGATTTCAGATTCAATTCTCGACGCTATGCTTGAGCAGGATCCTATGAGCCGTGTTGCTTGTGAAACGACTTGCACTACCGGTCAGGTTCTTGTTATGGGTGAAATTACTACAAAGGCAAATGTTGATATTCCTGCAATAGTAAGAAAGACAATATGTGATATTGGTTATGACGACGACAAGAAAGGCTTTAACGGTAATACTTGCGCAGTCTTAGTTTCACTGGACAAGCAGTCTACGGATATAGCGATGGGTGTTGATAAGTCATATGAGCTTAAAAATTCAGAAGAGGATGAATATAATCTCAACGGTGCAGGCGACCAGGGTATGATG
>DLBD01000120.1 GCA_002494125.1 Ruminococcaceae bacterium UBA7030
TATGCAGGAGGACAAAGAGGCGATTTTTGACGCTGTTGATACCGTCAAGATGTGCCTTAACGCCTTCACTCCTATGATTGATACTATGACTGTGCTTAAAGATAATATGAGAAATGCGGCTGCAAAAGGATTTATAAACGCAACCGACTGTGCAGACTATCTTGTCGGCAAGGGACTCCCCTTCCGTGACGCATATAAGGCCACGGGCGAGCTTGTTGCACTTTGCATCGACAAGGATTTGACTCTCGAAAGTCTTCCGATTGAGGAATATAAGGCAATATGCGATTTATTTGATGACGGCGTCTACGAGGCGATAAGCCTTGAAAAATGTGTTAACGACAGACTCGTCGAGGGCGGTCCGAGTGTTTCAAGCGTTGAAGCGCAAATTCAAAAAGCAAGAAGTATTATATATGCATAAAGATAACGGCGGATTAACTCCGCTGTTATTTTATTATTGACTATTAATAAATCGGGTTGTATAATAATTTCAAATCTTAAATAGTGAGGCATTTCATTATGAGTTTTAAGATAGTAGTTGACAGCTGCTGCGATATTGTTGACGAGATGAAGGAGTGGGACAATTTTTCAATAGTTCCGCTTACACTTATGGTAAACGATTATCAGACAATGGACGATGAAAGTTTTGACCAGGATGACTTCATCGCAAGGATGAACGCAAACAATGGTCTTGCAAAATCAGCATGTCCGTCGCCCGAAGCGTTTAAGAAGGCTTGTGAGGGCAATTATGACGAGGTCTATATTATGACAATCACGGACAAGCTCAGCGGTTCTTACAATTCAGCTCTTCAGGGCAAACTCCTTTATGAAGAGGAAAACAATGATGATAAAAAGATTTATGTCTTTAACTCGCTTGCTACATCCGGTCTTGAAACGCTTGCCGTATTAAAGCTATATGAGCTTGCGTCACAGGGGCTTGATTTTGACGAGGTTATAGCTAAAACAAATGATTATATAGTAAACCACGAAGGGCTTTATTTCTGCCTTGAAAGTCTTGATGCTCTTAAATCTAACGGCAGACTTTTCGCGCTTGCTGCAAAGGTACTTGAAAAAATAAGAGTTAAACTCGTATGCAGAAGAACTACCGAAGGAAACATAAGTCTTGCAGGACAGGATATAACCATAAACCGTGCGCTCATCAAAATGGCAGGTTGTATCGCAGAGGACGTAAAGGGAATTGCGCTCGACGGACAGACGGTGATAATCTCACACGTATGCTGTCCCGAAAAGGCACAGCTTGTCGCTGATAAAATCAGAGAAAAGACGGACTATGAAAACATAAGGATTATCAAAGCATCGGGTCTTAATTCGCTTTATGCTTCCGACGGCGGTATAATCGTTTCATTCACATATTAATTTACTTTTACGGGCGGGACATTCCGCCCTTTTATGTTATGAGAGAGATTGAATTTTTAATTGAAGAAAAAGATGAAGGCAAACAAATACGGGATTATCTCAAAGCCTTCGGCGTGTCTTCCGCTCTTCTTACAAAGCTGAAAAAAAGTGAAGACGGCATCAGATTAAATGGTGAATTTGCACGGACAATTGACATTTTGAAAAGCGGTGATACGCTGAAAATAAGTCTTGACAAAAGCGGAAATGCTCCTGACAGAAACGACAACCTTAAGATTGATAAGGTTTATGAGGACGAGGATGTTCTTGTTGTCAACAAGCCTGCGTTTATGCCTGTTCATGAAAGCAGAAACCACCGAGGCGACACTCTTGCAAACGCCGTTTCCGCTATTATTGGAGAAAACTGTGCTTTTCGTGCAGTTTTCAGACTTGACAAGGACACAAGCGGTCTTGTTTTAATTGCTAAAAATGAGCTTGCTGCCGCAAAGCTTGCGGGAAAAATTAAAAAAGATTATTACGCTGTGTGCGAGGGGTTTCCGGGTGATCAGGGAACAATTGACGCACCGATAAAAAGAATGGGTGACAGCATTATTAAAAGATGCGTTTGTGATGATGGTGAAAGAGCCGTAACACATTATAGAACCATTACTTCAAACGGCGACAAATCACTCGTTCGTCTTTCTCTTGAAACAGGGAGAACACACCAGATAAGAGTTCATTTTTCACATATAGGGCATCCGCTTGTGGGCGATACGCTTTACGGCAACGCTTCAAAACTAATCAACAGGCAGGCGCTTCATTGCAAGACAATTTATTTCACACAGCCTGTTACAAACAAAAAAATCACGGTGGACTGTGATTTTCCTGATGATTTCGGAGGACTTATTTAATGCCGGCATTTTCAACGCATTATATATTTGCAAAAGAACTTTTACCTTACATAAAAGAAAACAGCGACTTTGAAATAAACGAAAGCGCATACTTCTACGGCGCGCAGGGTCCGGACCTGTTTTTCTTTCACAGAGTATTGCCGACCATGAAGGGCAAACCGCTTCGTAATATAGGCTCACGCCTTCACAGAGCAAAGCCGGAGCTTACATTCAATACGTTAAGAGATTACTGCGAAAAAAGCAGAAGCGACATTGCCGACTCTTATGTTTATGGCTTTATAACACATTATTCACTCGACAGAATATGCCATCCTTATGTTTACGCAAAGCAGGAGGAGCTGGTAAAAAGCGGAGAATTTACACACGGCTTTACAGCGCATAATGAGATTGAATACAGCCTTGACGTGTATTTTCTCAATAAAAGAATGGGTATTGAAAAACCGTATGCATTCAGAACTGCCGATACCTTGAGCAGTGAAAAGCAAGCGATTGAGGAAACAGCACAGCTTCTTTCAACCATTTTGCCGAAGGTCACCGGAGATACCCTTTCTCAAAAGGACGGCGAAACTGCGATACTCGATATGATTTATATGCAGAGCGTTCTGAGAGATACTGTCGGATTCAAGCGTGCTTTTGCAAAGTGTGCAGATGCTATGCTAAAGAAATTTGCAGGCGGCTTTCAGCTTGGCGTGATGATAAGAACAAAGGACTTGGAAAAAGCTAAAAAATATGCTAATATAGATAAGAAGATATGGCAGTCGCCGTATGAAAATGGCGAGAGAAACGAAAGCGTAGATGAGCTTTTTGAACTGGCAAAAGCTGACGCTGTTAATATTTTTGACGCATATACAAGCGGAATTGACTGCAGAATAATAACAGGTAACAAATCATTTTTGACAGGAGTTGAAGTAATATGAAAACAGCACCGGGTCTTCAAATCGACCACAATATTCTAAAAAAAGGAATATATATCAGCAGGATTGACGATGACATCACGACGTATGACATTCGTATGCGTGAGCCTAACAGAGAGCCTGTTATGACAAATGCCGCTATTCACACAATAGAGCATCTTTTTGAAGCATATGTTAGGAACACGGAATTTGGCGAAAATATAATTCATTTTGCACCCATGGGCAGCAGAACGGGTTTTTCTTTAATCACAAGAAGCCTTTCGGACAGTTACTGCATAAAGCTTATTACCGAAACATTTCAGTATATTGCAGATTACTGGGGCACAGTACCGGCAGCCTCGCCGAAGGAGTGTGCAAACTGTGTTGACCATAATCTTCCGCAGGCAAAGGAAGAGGCAAGAGCCTTTCTTAAGGTTATTGAAAACTGGTCAAAGGATGACCTTAAGTATCCCGTTAAAGAGGAAAACGAGGAATAATAAAAGCATATGCAATAAAGAAAAACGACTTTTTCAAGGGGCGTCCGTCGTAAAGAATGTCAGCCTGAAAATGGCATCTTTTTCGCTATAACTGTATTAAAAATCACCCCAAGGCGTCCACTCCATAAGGAGGGTGGATGCCTTCAGTTTTTTAATCAGCCGATGTTTGATTGTAGGTATGGAAAATCACATATCAATTAAGCATACGGAGGATTATATTATGAAAAAGTATATTACTGATGAAAAAAACGGGCTGGATTATACGCTGGTAAACGGTGTGTATTTACCTAATTTGGTTTCAACCGAAACAAATTTTGAAATTGGGATGTGGGGACAAAGGCATCTTGCTTATATCAAACAGCGCCGCAAGGTGTTCTACACATCGCTGCTGACAAACTGCAAACTGAACACATATTTGCACGACATTGATGTCAGAGCAACAGAAATGTTTGACCGCCTTGTAAAACAGCTTAAAGAGCAGCAAGGTATTACCGAACAACTCAAAGCAGATGATATGATGACTTGGGTGCAGGCGGTGAATAATATTACCAACCAGGCACGAGAGATTGTCTATAACGAAATAATTTATATGAGGTAAGGTTATGGATATTCTTGAAGAACTTTGGTACGGTAATATTACGCCGACAGAATACAGCCGCATTGAAAACAATGCAAATTATAAAGAAGCGCTGAGGTTAGTCAATCAGAATCAGGAACGCTTGAAAGCAACGCTAAATGATGAACAAAAAGAGTTGTTAGAAAAGTTGCTTACAGCAAACGAGGAGTTTTCAATTATCATAGAGCTTGACTGTTTTAAGGTAGGTTTTAAATTAGGAGCAAGATTAACAATAGAAGCATATACATAAGAAAAGGCGAGGATGAAAATCCTCGCCTTTTCACTTTGCCGTCTTGAACAGTAAAAAATGAAGTTTTGCAAATAACAATACTCAAAGTGATGAAGGATATGCAAAACCCAATCTGTTAAAACATTTTGCATTTTTCTCTGCTCTTGGGCAGTAAAAAATCATCGAAAAATAGCTTTTGTTTTTGAAATAGTTTTCACAAATAGTATTTAAATCTCATAAGTATTGTGCAGTGTAATTATCTATTCAAATAAATATCTTTGCTGTCCGAGTATGAAATTTGTCTAACATCCGGTGATAAAATTGAAAAAAATATAGCAGAATTTACAAAAATTGATTTGTGTATTGACTTTTTCGGAAAACGGGTGTAACCTTTACTTGTAAGGCAAAGGGGTCTTTGAGGAAACTCAAGGACCCCTTCACTATTTACCAAAACATCTTAGGCAATGGAGTCTTTGGGTTTATCTCAAAGACTCTTTTCCTTTAAATATGGCGATAGGCAATGGCGTCTTTTGTAGCAATACAAAAGGCGCCTTTAGCTATATAATAAACTTTTTAGGAGGAAAAACCATGAGCAAAATGACAAAGGAACAAATCTTACAGAGCGCAAAGGAGAATAACGTTGAATTCGTCAGACTTCAGTTTACGGACTTATTCGGCAAAATGAAGAATGTTGCCATTACGGTATCTCAGCTTGAAAAAGCGCTGGATAACGACTGTATGTTTGACGGCTCGTCAATCGACGGCTTCGTAAGAATAGACGAAAGCGATATGTATCTTCACCCCGATTACGATACCTGGGCAATCGTTCCGTGGAGAAAGCACGAGAATATTCAGACAGGCAGACTTATCTGCTCTGTATATAAAGCCGACAATAAAACGCCGTTTGAAGGCGACCCGAGAAACGTTTTAATCAAGGTTATGGAGGAAGCGAAGAAACTCGGCTACGGCTTCAACGTCGGTCCCGAATGTGAATTCTTCCTTTTCAAACTTGACGAGGATGGCAAACCTACCATTGAGCTTGGTGACGAGGCAGGCTATTTTGACCTTAACCCGATTGACCACGGCGAAAACTGC
>DLBD01000079.1 GCA_002494125.1 Ruminococcaceae bacterium UBA7030
AGTCTACTTTTATGGTGGAAATGAACGAGGTGTCAAATATACTTAAAAACGCCACGTCGTCATCGCTCATCATACTTGACGAAATCGGCAGAGGCACTTCAACCTTTGACGGTATGAGCATTGCCAGGGCTGTGCTCGAATATGTTTGCAAAAAACGCACACTCGGTGCCAAATCTCTTTTCGCAACCCACTATCACGAGCTTACCGCAATGGAAGGTATGATTGACGGAGTGAAGAATTACTCCATCGCTGTTAAAAAGAGGGGCGATGACATCACCTTCCTTCGCAGAATTGTCCGCGGCGGTGCTGACCAGAGCTTCGGTATCGAGGTTGCAAAGCTTGCAGGCGTTCCGGATTCCGTTGTCAAAAGAGCGAAGGTAATCCTAAAAGATCTCGAAAAGAATGCTGTTCCAATCGAATTCAAGGCGGAAGACAGCATTGTTGAAGAGGATGAAAATGAAATTCAGTACAATTTCTCAGCAAACGGCAAGGATGAAATTGTTGAAATACTCAACACAGTTGATGTTAATACCCTTACGCCTATCGAGGCGATGCAGACGCTTTATGATTTAGCTAAGAAGGCGAAGGAGCTTAAATAAATTCTGAAGGGAGGTTTTCCGTATGCCTCAAATAAACATACTTTCAAAAGATGTCTATCAGCTTATCGCAGCGGGTGAGGTTGTGGAAAGACCTTCCTCAATCGTAAAAGAGATGATTGAAAACTCGGTTGATGCAGGTGCGAAAAACATCACGCTTGAAATAAAAAACGGCGGGTCCACCTATATAAGAATAACCGACGACGGCTGCGGCATTGAGCGAAGTGAAATTAAAAAGGTATTTATCTCGCACGCAACAAGCAAGATTTCACGCCGCGAGGATCTTGATTCAATCGCAACGCTCGGATTTCGAGGCGAGGCTATGGCTTCAATTGCTGCAGTTGCAAAGGTTGAGCTTCTCACAAAAGCCGAAAACGAGTCGGTCGGAACGAGATATGAAATTCGCGGCGGAGAAGAAGTTTCTCTTGACGATGCAGGCTGCCCGAAGGGTACGACAATCGTTGTAAGGGATATCTTCTACAATACCCCTGCAAGAATGAAATTTCTGAAAAAGGACGTAACCGAGGGCAATGCCGTTGCGGGAGTTGTTGACCGTATGGCAATATCCCACCCGGAAATCTCTTTTCGTTTTATTCGCGACGGAAAGCAGACGCTTATAACATCCGGTAACGGCGATCTTAAATCTGCGATATTTTCCGTATTCGGTAGGGAGGTTGCAGACTCGCTCGTTGAGGTGGATTATACATACGAAAATATGAAAATAACCGGATTTGTTTCAAGTCCTACTGCTTCAAGAAAAAGCAGAGCTATGCAGTTTTTCTTCATCAACAGCCGTCTTGTAAAGTCGGTTACTGCTATGGCGGCGCTTGAACAGGCGTATAAAAATTCAATTATGGTTGGCCGCTTTCCTATGTGCGTGCTGAATATTGAGCTTAATCCTGCGCTTGTTGATGTAAATGTTCATCCGGCAAAAACAGAGGTGCGTTTTGCAAATGAAAAGCCGGTGTTCGACCTTATTTATTACGGAGTCAAAACTGCAATTGAAGCTGACAGGACGGTTAAGCAGGCTGAGTTTAATCCGACTATTGAAAACGTTTATTCTGTATCTCAAAACACGCAGCAGAAAACATATACTTCAAAAATTGACTTTTTTAAGAAGAAGGACGAGCCTCCGGTACAGCAGACCTTCAAGGTGCAGCCTGATGAAAATTTCTGGGTGAGCACATCAAAACCGGAGTATAATACGAAATCGCCTGACAAAGATACTTCCTTTGACAGTCTTGTCAGAGAACCTGAAGAAAAGGCAGAAGAGGAAATTATACAAGAACCTGAAAGCGTTACTGTTGACGAGGGCAAAAACGACGAGATTAAGTTCAGACTTATCGGCGAGGCGTTTAAGACATATCTGATTGCAGAAATTGAAAATGAGCTTTATTTTATTGACAAGCACGCTGCCCACGAAAGAATGAATTATGAGCGTTTTCGCTCACAGCAGACGGTTGAGGTGCAGATGCTTCTTTCGCCCGTTGCAGTTAATCTTTCAAAAGAAGAGTACAATGCAATTTGCGAAAACCTTGACCTTCTTTCAAAATGTGGCTTTGAAGCGGAGCCCTTTGGCGAAAGCGCAGTTATTGTTCGTGCTGTTCCGTCGCTTGTCGGTGACAGCGATATTAAGGATTTAATTCTTGAAATTGCCGAAAAGCTTCTTGAACACAAAACGGATATCGAGCCTGATAAAATTGACTGGATATACCATTCAGCTTCCTGCAGGGGAGCCGTAAAGGCCGGCGACAATACTACGCCGCAGGAGCAGGAGCTTTTTGTAAGAAAACTTCTTTCAATGCCAAATATCAGATTTTGTCCTCACGGCAGACCTGTGTTTATAAAGATTTCACGCTACGATATTGAAAAGCAGTTTGGAAGAGTCTGATATGAAGAAAAAGATTATTGTTGTTGCAGGTCCTACCGCTTCAGGCAAGACCTCGCTTGCAATCAGTATTGCAAAGGCAGTTGACGGCGAAATAATCTCTGCCGATTCAATGCAGGTTTATAAGGGCATGTCAATTGCCACCGCAGCGCCGACTGATGATGAACGAAAAGAGGTGCCCCATCACCTTGTTGAATTTCTCGACTGCGACAAACCTTTTTCGGTTGCAGCCTGGTGCGACCTCGCAAGAGAGTGTATTGACGATATTATTTCAAGGGGGAAGGTCCCTGTTGTATGCGGCGGTACAGGACTTTTCATTGACAGCCTTGTTGACAATATCAAATTTGCTGAAACGGATATTGATTACACTCTTCGTGACAGCCTTATGAAAAGGGATGTCGATTCGCTTTATCAGGAGCTTTTAAGCGTAGACAGCGAGGCTGCGGCAAGTATACATAAAAATAACAAAAAGAGAGTTGCGCGTGCGCTTGAGCTTTATTATTCGGGCGTTACGAAAACTCAGCAGAATATTAACTCGAAAATGGAAGAATCACCCTTAGACCCGCTTTACCTTGTCCTTTCTTTTGAAAACAGGCAGGTGCTTTATGACAGGATTAACCGCCGTGTTGACCTTATGCTTGAAAACGGTCTTATTGACGAGGCAAGAGATATGCTTTCTTCAAAAAAAGCGACAAGCGCACAGGCGATAGGGCATAAGGAATTAACTCCTTACCTTGAAGGCAGATGCACTATTGAAGAAGCGGGCGACAAGCTAAAGCAGGAAACAAGACATTATGCCAAAAGGCAGATTACCTGGTTTAAGAAAAGAAAAAACGCCGTTCACCTTTATCCCGACAGGGAGGGCGACGGCTTGACAAAAAAAGCAATAACACTATGTGAGGAGTTTCTCAATGGCTGAAGAAAAGAATACTTCTGTTCGTGAAAAACTTAATAATTCTTCAGATAAGATTAAGCCCGATGTGCTTGCGATAGTCTTCGTTTCGCTTATAATTTTAGTCTACATAGTTTTTGAGATTTACAGCGTAACCCACATTGATGTAAAAACGATTACCGCAACACAGTCGACTGTATATGAAACGATTGAGGCAAAAGCGCTTGTCGTCAGAAATGAGGAGCTTATCAGCACAAACACTGACGGCGTAACTGTTGCATGCGTATCAGACGGAGCGAAGGTGGCAAAGGACGGAAATATTGCAATGACCTTTGCTTCAAGCGAGCAGGCTAAGGAGTTTTCGGATTTGCAAAATCTTCATTCACAGCTTGACTACTACCTTGACCTTCAGTCAAAATCTGCAGGGCTTAACACCGATATAACAACTCTTGACAGGGATATAATGAGCGATATAAGCGAATATGCAATGCTTTCTTCAAGGCGTGATATAGGCTCGCTCTCCTCCCGCTCTGAAGCGATTAACGACAAACTTACGAGAAGGCAGCTTCTTATCGGTGAGCAGATTGATTTCTCGCCGATTATCGCCTCCCTCCAGTCAGAGATTAATGCCCTTTCATCAGTTCAGCCGACAAGTTATATAACGACTGAAAATTCGGGCATATTCTCGTCCTATGTTGACGGGTGCGAGGATTTATTTGATTATGAAAACATACTTGAACTTGACGAGGCAACGCTTAACTCATATATCGAGCAGGCGGAAAATGCTGAAAAAAGCGAGGAAAAATTCGGCAAGCTTATAAACACTTTCAAGTGGTATTTCTGTTGTAGTATCCCGACCGATAATATTGAAAGCATCAAGAACGGTGAAACGATAGAGGTTGCAATTAAAGGCAGCGATAAAGTTCTTGAATGTACGGTCGAAAGCGGCGGAGATGTTTCACTCGGGCAGGAGAGCACTGTGCTTATCCTTTCCTGCTCGGATATGGACTCGGCGATAACCTCAATGCGACTTGAGGATATTGAGATAAGATATAACGAATATACGGGCTTTAAGGTGCCGTCTGCGGCTGTGCATGTTAATGATGAGGGCAAGAAATGCGTCTATGCCCTGATTGCAAACACAGTTGCAGAGCGTACGGGCGAAATTATCTATTCCACAAAGGACTATGTAATTTTTGGTTACGACGCTGAAAACAGCGATTCAATCCGTATGTACGACCAGATTATTACGAAAGGAAAGGATTTGTACGATGGAAAAATTTATTCCTGATGAAAATCGTCTGAAAAGCGTTAGCGAAAACTACAAGGCGATAAAGCACCGCGTTGAAGAAGCGGCGATAAAAGCCGGACGAGATCCTAACGACGTCAGGCTGATGGCGGTTACCAAAACCGTTGAAAGCGTATATATCAACAAAGCGATTGAAATCGGTGCCGATCTGATTGGTGAAAACCGTGTTCAGGAGTATCTTGGCAAAAAGGATGAGCTTAATCTTGACGGGGTTGAAAAACACCTTATCGGTCACCTTCAGACAAACAAGGTAAAGCAGATTGTCGGCGAGGTTGATATGATAGAATCGGTTGATTCAATAAAGCTTGCCAAGGAAATCAGCAGGGTTTCGTCAAACAAGGGAGTTACCACCGACGTGCTTGTTGAGGTAAATGTCGGAAAAGAGGATTCAAAAAGCGGCATATATATAGAATCCCTTGAGGAGCTTCTTTGCGAGATTGCCGAGCTTGAGTCAATCAGAATAAACGGTCTTATGACAATTCCTCCGATTTGTGAAAGTGAAAAAGAGGTTTATAAATATTTTGAAACAATGTACAAATCTTTCATTGACATTAAAGATAAAAAAATAGATAATGTTAATATGAGTATTTTATCAATGGGAATGAGCGGTGATTTTGAAGCCGCAGTTGCCAGTGGTTCAAATATAGTCCGTGTTGGCTCTGCCATATTCGGCGCAAGAAAATATTTTTAAGATTAAGGAGAGGCGGATATGAGTTTTTTTGATAAGATAAAGGATATAGTTAACGATGATGACGACGAGCTTGACGATTTCTATGAGGAGGAGTCAAACTTCGGTTTAGAGCCGGCAAGGGAAAAACCAAAGAGAGAACGTCCCGCAAGAGAGGAAAAATATACCGAGCGCCCGCGTATGCGCAGACATGACAGCGACAAGGTTGTAAATATTCACACAACGGCTCAGCTTCAGGTTGTGCTTGTTAAGCCTGAACGCTTTGAGGAAGCTGCTGCAATCGGTGACAACCTCAATGAAAAAAGAACGGTTGTATTAAACCTTGAAAGCACAAACAGGGACGTTGCAAGACGACTTCTTGACTTTTTAAGCGGTGTTGCTTACGCAAGCAACGGTCAGATTAAAAGGGTTGCTAACAGCACATATATCATCACACCTTACAATGTTGATGTTATGGGCGACCTCATTGACGAGCTTGAAAACACAGGAATGTTTATGTGATGAATAAGAGGAGGATATAATTATGATTACACCAAGTCAAATCCGTGAAAGAAAGATATCAACCGTTGACGAAGGCGGTTATGACAGAGCAGAGGTAAATGAGCTTCTTGTTGAGATTCTTGATTCATACGAAGCAATTTTTGACGAGAACAAAGAGCTTTATCGCAAAATGGACATCCTTGCAAACCGTATTGAAGAATACAGAGCAGACGAGGATTCAATTAAAAAGACTCTTATTACAGCACAGAAAATGGCTGACAAGGTTACAAGCGACGCTAACCTTCAGGCTGAAAAAACAATCAGCGAAAGCCGTGAATCAGCACAGAATACTGTAAACGATGCGCAGGAAAAGGCAGACAAGATTGTCGGTGAAGCAAGAGATTATGTTGCCGAGCTTACAAGAGAGAAGACAGCTGCCGCAAACGAAATTATTGCAGAGGCTGAAAAGAAAGCGAACGAAGCCATTGACGGCGCAAAGCTTGTTGCACAAAACGCGCTCGTTCAGGCTAAAAATCTTGCAAACAAAATCGTTTCAGACTCTAAAAAAGAGAGCGACTTTTATTCATCAATGGTCGACAAGCTTAAGAGTGAGGCTATGCAGTTCAGAGTTTCACTTGTCACTCTTTATGAGGCGCAGCTTTCAAAGCTTGGCGATATAGAAAACAATTCTGCAAACACCGCAGAGGAGGAGCAGAGCATAGAGGCTATTGAATCGGAGCTCAACAACATTCTTGAAAACATCGACGAAATCGTGTCAAATGCACCTGAAAAAGCCCAGGAGCCCGAGATAGAGCAGGAAGAGGAAGAAGTAGCCGAGCCTGAAGAAATCGACGAAATCGAAGAGATAGAGGAGATTGAAGAGGTAGAGGAGAGTGAAGAGCCTGAGAAGGACGCACAGGTTCAGTTTAGTGAGGACGATGCAGTTGACGAAATCATAGAAGAGCTTGACGAGCATCACTCACACGACGAGCCGCCAACCCCTGAGGAAATCCAGGATGCAATAAACTCATTCTCCGCTAATGAGATAACACCTATTTCAGACGATGCTGTAAATCCGATTCCCGTAATTGAGGATGAGCCTGAATTTGAGTCGCCGCTTCCTTTTGAAAGCTATTTTGACACCAAGAAGGGACACGAGCATACAGACGAAACAATTTCCCTTATTCCTCCCGAGGAGGACGAGGATGACGATGAGGATTTCTCAAAGTTCAAGGGATTTTTCAAAAAGAGAAAATAATCTTCAAGGAGCAAACAGATAATGAATTATAACGAAACACTTAATTTACCAAAGACCGACTTTCCTATGAGGGCTGGTCTTCCGACAAGAGAGCCGGAATTCCTCGCCAGGTGGGAGGCAAACGACCAGTACAAAGCACTTATGAAGCATAACGAGGGCAAACCTCTCTTCGTGCTTCACGACGGACCTCCTTACGCAAACGGCGATATCCATATCGGTCACGCACTCAATAAGACGCTTAAAGATTTTATTGTAAGATATAAGAATATGACCGGCTTTAAGTCACCGTTTGTTCCCGGCTGGGATACACACGGTCTTCCTACTGAGCTTGCGGCAAGAAAGAAAGCAGGCATCACCGCAACAAGCAACATCACAGATGTAGAGCTTCGCAAAATCTGCCGCGACACAGCTTTAAGCTATATTGATTTACAAAGAGAGTCCTTCAAGCGCCTTGGCGCTATTGCGGAATGGGACCACCCGTATATCACTCTTCAAAAGGAATTTGAAGAGGAACAGATTAAGGTGTTCGCATCAATGGCTTCAAAGGGCTATATCTATAAGGGCTTAAAGCCTGTTTACTGGTGTTCGGACTGTAACACGGCTCTTGCCGAGGCAGAGATTGAATATGCCGAGGACCCGTGTCATTCTATCTATGTAAAGTTCAGAGTTACCGATGATATGGGTAAGCTCGAGGCTATGGGCGCAGACCTTTCAAAGACATACTTTGTTATTTGGACCACAACAACCTGGACGCTTCCCGCTAACGTTGCAATCTGTGTCGGACCTAACTATGAGTATTCACTCCTTAAAGCAAACGGTGAATTCTACGTTATGGCAACCGACCTTGCTCCTGTTGCAATGGAGGACGCAGGTGTTACTGACTATGAAACAGTTGGTATCATCAGAGGCAACGAGCTTGAGTATATGAAGACTCAGCATCCGTTTATTGACAGAACATCGCTTGTAATTGTCGGCGACCATGTAACTCTTGAAAGCGGTACGGGCTGCGTTCATACCGCTCCCGGATACGGTGTTGAGGACTTTGAAGTATGCAAGAAATATGACGATATCGGAATTATAGTATGTGTTGACGCAAAGGGCAAGCAGACTGCTGAGGCTGGTGAATTTGAAGGTCTTGATACCGATGAGGCTAACAAGGCTATTGCCAAGAAACTCGAAGAATTAAACGCTCTCCTTGCAATTCAGAAAATCGTGCATCAGTATCCGCACTGCTGGAGATGTAACAGTCCTATAATCTACCGTGCAACAGAACAGTGGTTCTGTTCAGTGAACGGCTTCAAAGATGAGGCTATAAAGGCTATTGAAGAAGTTCAGTGGATTCCCGAATGGGGCGAGGACAGAATCAAGGGCATGGTTCGTGACAGAAGTGACTGGTGCATTTCCCGTCAGAGAACATGGGGTGTTCCGATACCTGTTATCTACTGTAAGGACTGCGGAAAGCCCATTTACAATGACGAAACTATAAAAGCTATTGCAGAACTTTTCCGCAAAGAGGGAAGCGATGCATGGTGGATTAAAGATACTTCCGAATTTATTCCCGATTCAGTTAAATGCGAATGTGGCTGCGGTGAATTTACAAAGGAATACGATATAATGGACGTATGGTTTGACAGTGGTGTTTCACATACTGCTGTAATGGAGGGCAAGGATTTCCCAAGTCTTTCATGGAAAGCAGACCTTTATCTCGAAGGTGCTGACCAGTACAGAGGCTGGTTCCAG
>DLBD01000089.1:0-346 GCA_002494125.1 Ruminococcaceae bacterium UBA7030
CTGTTCGAGTCTCTCTAAAAAAAAGACACCGCTCATCCGAGCGGTATCTTTTTTGGCGCAGAAGGAGAGACTCGCCCGTCGATGCTAAAGCATCTTCCGGCACGCACGCGGAAAACGAAACAGTCCACCGGACTGTTTCTATTTGCTTTGCAAATTTTCCTGTTCGAGTCTCTATTTATAATAAAAAAAGCAGTCCCTTTGGACTGCTTTTTTTATTGGCGCAGAAGGAGAGACTCGCCCGTCGATGCTAAAGCATCTTCCGGCACGCACGCGGAAAACGAAACAGTCCACCGGACTGTTTCTATTTGCTTTGCAAATTTTCCTGTTCGAGTCTCTCTAAAAAAAA
>DLBD01000089.1:456-2932 GCA_002494125.1 Ruminococcaceae bacterium UBA7030
TCGAACTCTCGCGCCGGTTGCCCGACCTACGCCCTTAGCAGGGGCGCCTCGTCACCAACTTGAGTACTTCTGCAAGCTGACGGGTTTTACCTGTCAAGTTATATGCACCTTAGTGCGTTTAATACTTTAACATAATATCGGTTAATTGTCAATAATATTTTAAGCGATAATTTATTATTTTTCTGTCGTGCCGTTATAAATAAGATTGTCGGGAATGAGAGCAGTAACCTCCCTTATTTTTCTTCCGACGTCTTCAACTCTATGAGCATCTGATCCGGTTGAAAACATAACGCCGCACTCCTTTGCAACGGCAAAAAAATCATCATTTACGCCAAGCGATTTTGACGTATTCATTTCAAGCGCCATATTGTGCTTTTTGATGTTTTCGCAGAGCTTTTTGTATGTCGGCTCAAGGTCATAATCGGGATAAATATTATGGCATCTTATCAAATCGGGATGAGCTATTATATCAAAAACGCCGCTTTCAACAAGCGTATTTTCCATATCAAAATAACGCTCATAAATTTTATTTATGTCCCTGCCCAGCCACTGGTATTTGCGCTGATTAAATGTCCAGTTGTCAATCCAGTGAACAGAGCCGAGAAGATAGTCGAAAAAGCCGTCGCTTACAAGCTCGGAAATCTTGTCAATATGCTGTTCAAAATAGCATATTTCAAGTCCGAAGGAAACCTTGACAGGATAAACATTTGAGCGGATTTTTTCAATCAGTCTTTTGTACTCGTCAAGAGTGTGGGCAGTCTTTGCCTTTTCGTCAAACCATTTCCTTTGGTATAAGTTATACTCTCTCGCCTCCTTAAAGCAGGGGTGAAAGTCCTTAAAGCGAATACTGTGTTCAAGCAGATTAATTTCATCAAGCTCCATCTCCTGCGCTTTATTAATAAAGCGTTCTATCCACTCGACCGTATAATCGCCGCGCTCTATATGTATATGCAAATCCTTCATAATACCGGCTCCGTAAAACAAAGGAAGAGGGCAAGCCTCTTCCTGTAATAATTATTTGTTATAGCCCTTCTTAAAGCGCTGTCTTCCCTCTTCTCTGAAGGCATCAATTCCGCCCTTCCGGTCATAGAGCTCCGCAGCCTCAAGACAGATGTCAAGTGAAAGATTAATACATTCAGGGCTCATATTGTCAGGTGTGTCAAGGCGGGTATGATAATATGTCTTCGGGTCGTGGTTAACGCCGCAAAAGCCGACAGCTTCAATGCCGTAACGAGAGAAGCCCTCTGCGTCAACAGCACCCGGATAGATGTCAGTTTCCTTCATTTCGATGCCGCAGTTTTCGCCCGCTTTATAAAGAAGCTCACCAACTGCATTAGAATTTTTCTGAGTGCCTGTGCAGCCCTGAGTATAAATCTGAAGCTGCTCAATTTCTCTCATTGTATCCATAGCAATGATGATGGTTTCAACCTCTTTAAGCTCTTCCTGGTGGCGCTTTGCATAGTCAACAGAACCTCTGATTCCTGCCTCTTCAGAGCCTGCAAGGAAGCAGCAAACCTCGGTGTTTTCATATCTTTTATCGTTCTCCGCCATTTCCTTGAGAACGCCCATTGCAATATAGTCTGCGGTGAGGTTGTCGTTTGCACCGTCAACAATAACTCTCCAGTTAATGAAGAAAAGAATTGCAATGAAAAACGGAACAAGGATAAGCTGAATGATACCTAAAACCATCCAAATACCGCTTGTGTACTCGCCGGAAGCAATAGCGTAAATAACCCAAATTACATTGAAAATTGAAAGTCCGATAAGACCGCCGATCGAGCCGCCCATTACGGGAGCAAGCGACTTAAGACCGCCGTGGAGCGAATATGTCCATTCATTAGCGGCGTCTGTATGACCGGCAAAAACTATTCTTCTTTTAACCTCGCCGGTCGGCTTTCTTCTTGCCATTACATTTCGTGATATCTTTCTCGGGAAAAGGAAATCAACAAATTCCCTATACATAAGAAATTCGATAATCAGGCATAAAAGAGCAAAGAAAGTAAGCAGACACGCAATAATAGGAAGCGCTACGCTGTGGTTTGCGCTTTTATATGTAATCCAGTAGAAAAGAACGGAGATAAGGCAGATAATACCTGCCGGCGGAATCCAGCCCATAAACGCCGCCGGATGAACATAGAAATCTTCCGTTTCAACCTCGTCAGCCCACTGCTCTAATTCTTTTTTCAGAAACTTCTGGGCTTTTCTTTCGCTGTGAGTACCCGGACCTCTGTCCTTGAAATTCTCACAAATGTATCTGATACCGTCAAGCATATATTTTTGTGTGCCTTCCGAGGCACCGTTAGTCAGACGCATATCATTACCTCCTGTCATCAGATTTTACATACTAATTATACACAAAGAAAACAAAGTATTCAAGTCAATTAAAAATTTATTTGCTAAAATCGAAAATAAACTTGACTTTATTTTTAACATAATATATAATACATTTCGCGATGGCCCGGTAGTTCAGTTGGTT
>DLBD01000089.1:2982-10151 GCA_002494125.1 Ruminococcaceae bacterium UBA7030
GTTCAGTTGGTTAGAACGCCAGCCTGTCACGCTGGAGGTCGACGGTTCGAGCCCGTTTCGGGTCGCCAAGGGTGGATGGCTACGCTATTCACCTTATTTGCTGATATAGCACAGGCGGTAGTGCGCATCCTTGGTAAGGATGAGGTCGGCGGTTCAAGTCCGCCTATCAGCTCCATTATAAAAAGTCTTGAAACCCTTTATTTATAGGTGTTTCAAGACTTTTTGTTTTATGTTTCTCCTGTTAAATGCTTTTAAGAGAGGGTCCAAAAAGGGTCTCTATCTTATTATTTCAATTATGTATAAGATAAAAAAGAACCATAAGCTTTAAATGTAATTATTAGGTTCTATTCGGATTGAGATTTTTCGTCCGCTGAGTTTTTTGATTTAATCAATTCGTTAAGCTGTGAAACAAATGTATCAGAATCTTTTATCGCAATACGATACACATTGCCTTTATCATCAAATATATCAACTGCGTCATATATATTAAAAAAAACTGACAAATGATAGTGTCTGTAAACTCCGTGCCTCCCTATAAGTTCAACAAGTCCTCCATTGTATTTTTCACATTTAACTATTTCTTTTACAAGTAAGCATTTACTGAAAATGCAGCAATCTAACCAGTTTGTTCTTATTATGACAGCATTATTTGCAAGATCTATATATTCTTTTCGAAAACTATAATAAGTTATTACAGATATATAAATGAAAACAAACAAAATAAAAATAACCGCCAACAAGGGAAACACATGGTCCGTTTTTTCAATATTAAAAAAGCAAAAGCATATAAAACCGTAAAGTATAAAAAAAGGAATTATTGTTACGATTATATTAAAGAATATAAAAACAAAATATGATACATTTCTTTTTAGTTTACTACCGAAATTAATTGTAAAACGTTTTCTGTTCATTTCAACCTCATTTTTCAAATAGAATTTTACTAATTTATAATATCATAAAAACGACAATTTAGCAATAATCTATATATTATAGAGTGCGTTTGAAACTGATAAAAAAAGCGAATAAATACGTAACTCTATTAACTAATGTATATATATTGACTTTCACTTGACATATAGGGACATAAAAAATGCTGATATAATAGCTGATATAATAAAAAAAGCGTTACAGACATCAAATCTGCAACGCTTTTAGTTTTTAATCCCTATCGATTGTGTCTTTTTTGACGAAGCCGACCTTATAGCCGTTACTTATTTTATAAGCTATCATAGGTCTGCCCTCGCCCGTGCCGAGATAGAGCACGCGCTCACCCTTTGAAACAGAGCCGATTTTGTCTTCAAGATTACTGTCGCAGTAGGTTGACTGGGCAGATTTCATTTTTGCGTTTCCGTACTGTGCCACCGGTGAACCTCCTTTATAAGAAACAAGAAAATATGCGGGACTTCTGTCTGCAGTTGCTTTGGCAAGCTCGGACTTTGTAACAACGCAGCCATACTTTGTTTTCTTAACAATTCTGTTTGGTCGGTCATATGCGTCATACTTGCCGTCGTACATCTGCGGGTCAAGAATGTCGATATTGCTGCCGACCATCCTGTAAGCCACAACAAAGTGACCGGAGGTTGAGAAAACATTATAGCTGTCGCCCTGATTACAGATTGCCATACCGCCTGCTTTCAGGTGACGAATCAAAGCGTTTTCGTCGTTTGTTGTTGTATAAGAAAAGCCGCTGTTTGCCTTGCACACCGCTTTAAGAAGCGTTGTTATATTTGTGCCGTAATTATCCCTTGCGCCGCAGGTAAGTGCAAGCTTCGCCATCTTTGCGACTGAGTAAAGCTCCCTGCCTGCAAGATTATCAACAACCATACAGCATGCGCATACGCCGCAACCGCTTGTGGCGATTGTTTCAACCTTGCTTGTATTCGGACGGTCGTATTTAATATCGGGATAATCGTTTTGATTAAAATAGGACATCAGTTTTGCTCCCTTAATTCATCGAGATACTCGTCGGCTTCAATCGCCTTTTTTGAAAATGAATTATTATACCACCACGAGCTTACCGCAGAAACGATAAGAAAAAGTGACGAAATAAAATCCGATACTGTTTCATCCTCAACAGGCAGAGTTTTGCAGCCGAAGAGATTTAATATAATGTTTAATAATGATATTATTAATATTACAGTTCTTATTACGGTATCTGCTTTAATTCTCATTTATACTTCCCCTTTCAATGTCCTCAATCCTGTGATTAAGGACTTTTATTTTTTCCTCAACAACCGGCATCCTTTCCGCAAAGGAATTGTGCTTATCCACTTTTTCTTCAAGCTTTTCCAGGCGAAAAGTCGTCAGCTTTGAGGAAGTAATTATGCCGCCGAAGGAGCCGATAATCGTCCCCATCATTGACACAAGAGCAACTATTGTTTCCTTATCCAATGATATCCTCCTTGCTGTTTTTTTGCGCACTCTTCACCTATTTTATATTATGTGAGAAGTAAAAATGTTGCAACAGTTTTGAAAAATTTGCGATTTACAGTACCGTTTTTAAGACCATAAAAAAACAAATATGCATAAATATATGCATAAAAAATATTGCATAAATATTCTTTTTAATGTATAAATATAACAAAATCGGTAAATGCTATTGACATTAATTTATCGGGTGACTATAATATAAAACAATAAATTATAATAATGCGGAGATAATGCATAAAAATGAAAAAAATATTCATAGACGGCAAGGATGGTACAACCGGACTTAAGATATATTCACGCTTTGAGGACAGGGACGATATTGAGCTTCTTCTCATTGATGAGGACAAAAGGAAGGATGCAAAGGAAAGGGCACGGCTTATAAACGAAAGCGATTACACTTTTCTCTGCCTTCCCGACGCTGCTTCTATTGAGGCGGTATCGCTTGTTGAAAACGACAATGTTACTCTTATCGACACGTCAACGGCGCACAGAACAAATCCCGGTTGGGCATACGGCTTTGCAGAGCTTAGTGATAAACACAGAAGAATGATTGAGAATTCAAAAAGAATTGCTGTTCCCGGCTGTTATGCAAGCGGGTTTAATTCAATAGTATATCCCCTTGTATCAAGCGGTTTTATTGACAGCGAATATGACGTTGTCTGCTTTGCGATGAGCGGTTACACCGGTGCCGGCAAAAAAGGCATTGCTCAGTATGAGGATGAAAACAGGGATAAGGAGCTCGACTCACCGAGAATGTATGCTCTTACACAGCAGCACAAGCATTTAAGGGAGATGAAAGCTGTATCAGGACTATCTAAAGAGCCTGTGTTCTCCCCCTTCATATGCGATTATCCGCAGGGAATGGTTGTAAGCATTGCGCTTCACACGGCAAGTATGAGAAGGAAGTTCTCGCCGGCTGATTTATATATAATGTTCAGTGAGCATTATTACGGCTCTGACATTGTTAAGGTAAGAGAGCTCGGCTACACTGAAGGCATGATTGCTGCAAATGCATTTGCGGGACGCGACGATATGGAAATCGAAATAAACGGTAACAATGACAGAATTATTGTTACGTCAAGATTTGATAATCTCGGCAAGGGTGCGTCAGGCGCTGCAATACAGTGTCTTAACATCGCAATGGGAATTGACGAGAAAACAGGACTTAATATAGGAGAATAAGCAAATGAAGTTGGACATTAAATACATTGACGGCGGTATTTGTGCGGCAAAGGGTTTTAAGGCAAGCGGTATGTACTGCGGTATTAAAAAGCCTGCAAACGATGACCCGAGCATCAAGCACAAAAACGACATCTGCCTTTACACATCGGACGTTTTATGCAACGCCGCCGCTGTTTACACGCAAAACAAGGTTAAGGGCGCGCCGATACTTGTAACAAAGGCAAACTTAGAGAAAAGCGGTAATAAGGCCATGGCTGTTATTGCGAACTCTAAAAACGCTAACACCTGCAATGCTGACGGTGTTGAAAAGGCCGACAGAATGTGCGAGCTTGTTGCAAACGAGCTTAACTTACCAAAGGAGCAGGTTATCGTTGCTTCGACAGGCGTTATCGGTCAGATACTTCCTATTGAGCCGATTGAAAAGGCTGTTCCAGTTCTTGCTAAGGCGCTTGACTACGGCAAGAACGAGGAAGCAGCGACCGCAATTATGACAACTGACACGGTTAAGAAGGAATATGCGGTTGAGTTTACCCTCGGAGGTAAAACCTGTCACATCGGCGGTATGGCAAAGGGCTCGGGTATGATTCATCCAAATATGGCGACAACGCTTAACTTTATCACAAGCGACTGTGTAATTTCTGCCGAGCTTTTACAGAAGGCTTTGAGCGATATTGTAAAAATCACCTATAACTGTCTTTCTATCGACGGTGACACCTCGACAAACGATATGGTTGTCCTTATGTCAAACGGACTTGCACAAAACGACGAGATAAAAGAGCATACAGAGGAGTTTGAAATTTTCAAAAGCGCTCTCTTTGAGGTTATGGGCGAGCTTACAAAAATGCTTGCAAAGGACGGCGAGGGCGCAACAAAGCTGCTTGCATGCTGTTGCTACGGTGCGACTGATGTTGACAAGGCTATCACGGTTGCAAAAAGCGTTATCTGCTCAAACCTTTTCAAATGCGCAATGTTCGGCAAGGATGCAAACTGGGGCAGAATTCTCTGTGCAATCGGTTATGCTGACGCTGAATTTGACATAAACAAGGTCGGAGTTGAAATAGGAAGCGAATTCGGAATAATCAAAGTTTGCGAAAACGGCGCAGGCGTTGACTTCTCCGAGGACGAGGCAGCAGAAATTCTCAAAAGTGACGAGATCACAATTAACGTTTATCTCAACGAGGGTGACAGATGTGCTACTGCCTGGGGCTGTGACCTCACATATGACTATGTAAAAATCAACGGTGATTACCGTACTTAATATCAGTTATTGAAACTTATGAAATAAATGAGGGCAAATTAAAATGAACATTGACAATCAGATGAAGGCGGAGATACTCGCACATGCTCTGCCGAATATTCAGATGTACCGCAAAAAGATTATCGTTGTTAAATACGGCGGAAACGCAATGATAAATCAGGAGCTTAAGGAAGCGGTAATGCGTGACCTCGTGCTGCTTACCACAATAGGAATTAAGGTTGTGCTTGTTCACGGCGGCGGACCGGAAATAAACAAAACGCTTGATAAAATGAATATCGAAAGTAAGTTCGTTGACGGACTTCGTGTAACCGATAAAGAAACCGTTGACGTTGTTCAGATGGTGCTTGCCGGAAAGGTTAATAAGGATTTAGTTTGTCAGATAGGTAACCTCGGCGGTCATGCAATCGGTCTTTCGGGTATGGATGGAAATATGCTTCGTTGCAAGGCACTTGACAAAGAGCACGGGTATGTCGGCGAAATTATAGAAACCAATATGGAAGCCGTTAATGAAATACTTGACAAGGGTTGGATACCTGTTATCTCCACTGTCGGATATGACGAAAACGGCAACTGCTATAATATCAACGCTGATACTGTTGCTGCCGAGGTTGCAGGCGCGCTCGAGGCAGAGGCATTAATATCAATGACAGATATAGTCGGCCTTCTTCGTGACAAGGATGACCCTTCAACTCTCATTCACAGAGTATATGTTTCAGACACTCCCGCACTTATTGCAGAAGGAATTATCAGCGGCGGAATGATACCGAAAATTGATTCTATGACCTACGCATTAAGACAGGGTGTTAAAAAAGCGTTCATCATAGACGGAAGAGTACCTCACTCAATACTTATGGAAATGCTTACCGACGAAGGTATGGGAACAATGTTCAGGCTCAGATAATTAAAATGACATTAAAATAAGGAAGATATGCGATGGATATTAAAGAATTAGACAGCGAATATATCGCCCACTCTTACAGCAGGTTCGACGCTCTGCTTGTTAAGGGTAAGGGCTCTACAATATATGACGAAAACGGCAAGGAGTATATTGATTTCGGATCCGGCATCGGCGTTACAAGCTTCGGTATTTGCGACGATGTATGGAAAAAAGCAGTTGAAAGCCAGCTTTCAAAGCTTCAGCATGTAAGTAATCTTTATTATACTGAGCCTTGTGCAAAGCTTGCCGAAGCACTTTGCAAAAAGACCGGAATGAAAAAGGTATTCTTTGCAAACAGCGGCGCCGAAGCAAACGAAGGTGCAATAAAATTTGCAAGAAAATATTCCTATGACAAATACGGAGAAGGCAGAAGCACAATAATTACTCTTACCGATTCCTTTCACGGCAGGACGATAACAACCCTTGCCGCAACCGGACAGGATGAATTCCATACAGTTTTTTATCCGTTTACCGAAGGCTTTAAGTACTGCCCCGCTAATGATATTGAAAAGCTTAATGAGCTTGCAGACGACGATGTCTGCGCCGTTATGTTTGAATGTATACAGGGTGAAGGCGGTGTAAATGACCTTGATTATAAATTTGTAAAGGCGATTGAAAAGCTTTCTAAAGAAAAGGACATTCTTATGATTGTCGACGAAGTGCAGACCGGAAACGGAAGGACGGGCAAATACTTTGCTTATGAGCATTTTGATATTAAGCCCGACATTGTTACAACCGCAAAGGCGCTTGGAGGAGGCCTCCCGCTCGGCGCAGTAATTTTCGGCGAGAAGACTGCCGACTGCGTTACACCGGGAAGTCACGGTTCAACCTTCGGCGGAAACCCTGTTTGTGCAGCAGGCGCGCTTTCAATAGTTGAACGAATTGACGAAAGACTTCTTAATGAAGTTAATGAAAAAAGCGAATATATTAAAAACTTTGTAAATAACATAAAAGGTGTTAACGGTTTATCGGGCAAAGGACTTATGCTCGGTATAAGCTGTGACAAAAATGCAGGAGAGGTTGCAAAGGAATGTCTTGAAAACGGACTTCTTGTTCTCACCGCTCACAAAAACAAGGTAAGACTTCTTCCGGCGCTTAATATAACAAGGGAAGAGCTTGACAAAGGATTAAATATTTTGAAAGAGGTAATTGAAAAATGAAGCATTTATTAAAACTGCAGGACTTATCACAGCACGATATTTTAGACATATTAAACCTTGCTGACCAGCTTAAATACGAAAAGAAGCACGGCATTGAACACCCTATTCTTAAGGGTAAAACACTTGGTATGATTTTTCAGAAAAGCTCTACAAGAACAAGGGTAAGCTTTGAAACAGGAATGTACCAGCTCGGCGGTCAGGC
>DLBD01000088.1 GCA_002494125.1 Ruminococcaceae bacterium UBA7030
AATTCACTAAAGAAAAAAATTGACGCAATTTATGAATTTGACGCGCCCGGCTTTCCTCTTGAATTTACTCAAAGATATGATTATATTCAGATGAAGGAAAAGATTAAAAGTTTTATTCCAACCCGCTCGATTTTCGGCGTTATGCTTTATCACAACAATGATATTAAGATTGTTAAAAGCCTTAATGAAAACATTAAACAGCATCAGGTTGATTCATGGGTTATTGAGGACAAGGATTTTGTGCTTGAAAAAGAAACTGACGAAGTAAGCAAATTTGTTGATGTTTATGTAAAAAAACTAAGTCAGGACCTCGGTGAAGAAAGCATTGAGGAATCATTTGACGCTTTCTTTGAAATTCTCGAAAACCTCGGTATAGTTAATTATGACGCGCTTAAGAAAGCTGATATGTCAACAATGTTTAAGGCTCTTCTTGCAATAAAAAGCATAAAGGCAGAAAAAAGAGAGGCTGTTGTAAGCCTATTAAAGAACGGGTTTAAGGACTTCCAGTCACTTATGAGAAAGGAAAGAGCTGCTAAAAAAGGCAAGGATAAAGATGACGGCGAGCAGGAAATCGAAGAAGATACTGATTTTGATTTTGATATAAATGAATAGTTTTTACAATTTACAACTATGTTACAATTATTGAATGATTTATATTTATATGCTATTATTAATAAAAAGTTATATTAATCGGTAGAATTGAGGTGTTTAATTGTATATTGCTCATTTTCTGATTGAACACGCCTTTTATATTTTTGTTACAGCAAGCGTTATACCAGCTTTCTTGTGGATGTGGGAATTTAAAGAAGAACTAAAAATAAATAATTTTTGGCAAGTTGCAGCATTTCTCATTTGCATATACGGTATCGGAATTATCAGTACTTACGGCATTGCTGAATTAGAAAATGCTATTATCGGCGAGGATTGGGCAAATCGCCGTGGCTGGTCGGTTTTTGTGACGATGCCGCTTTTCTATATTTTGCTTGCCAAGTTTACAGGACGCGACCTGAAAACAACTTCCGATATTCTCGGGATTCAGGTAATGCTTATTTACGGATTTGGACGAGCCGCTTGTATTTTTCAAGGCTGTTGTCCGGGTAAATTCATTCCGGGTACACAGTACCGCTGGCCGCTAATCTTTATCGAGCTCGCCTTTATTGCCGTATTTGTGGTGGTACAAGGCGCAAAAGCTTACAGGCGACAGTTTGACGGAAAAGCTTATCCGACTTTTTTAATCGTCTACGGTGTTTTCCGGCTTTTGCTGGAGCTCTTCCGTGATATAGAAATACTGCCGTCTTACTACGGCTTATTTATTGGATGTATTGTGTTTATAATCTTGGGTGCCGTTTGGCTTCTGATTTTATATAAAAAACAACAAGGAGGTAAAATATGAAAGAAAAAATTAACAAAAACGCAGGCTTCAAACGCTATCCGATTGCGTTTCTGGCTGTATTTCTTGCAACGGTTCTGTCGCTTTTTGCCATTCAGGCTGTTGCGGATAACAATGTGATTACTACCGGTATTACGGGGTTAACCGTTACCTATGATTCATCGTGTGCAATCAGTAATCAGACGGACACGGGATTTGACGTTGTGGTAAACGGCTACAAGGATAATACCTGCAACGACAGATCACGAACGGGTAATCTTACATTCACAAACGGCACGGACGCAGATATTGCAATTGCGTTTGATTACACCGCAACACGAACAGGCGGAAGCTCCTGGAGCGGAAAAATCGGCGATACGGCAATGAAGGATTCAGATTCTGTCGAGTATCTGCTGATTCCCGCAAACGGCAAAGTCGCAATGACAATTACATCTCCGTCAGGCGACGGTACTTCTGTAAAAGTAGCTTTTACTAATTTAAATACTGCTTCGGCTTACGCCGGCTATGTACCTGCTGAGGCTGACGATGCGGATGCTTTAGCTGCAAAGGTAGTAAAGTTTAACGGCTACGACTGGTATCTTATTGAAGATAACTCAACAAGTGCAACAGAGGGTACAGTAACTCTGCTTGCAAAGGAATGTGTCGGCGCGTCAGCGTTTGGTACGAATAATACATACAGCAGCTCTACGGTAGAGACCTACGTGAACAACTGGTACACGAGCAATATCTCAACTGATGCAAAGGCAGCGGTCGATGGAAACGGTATGTTCCTGCTTACAACAGACCAGGCAAGAGCACTTAGTTCAGGTGTGCGGAAATGCGATCGGGCAGACGGGGCTGAAAACAACCTTTGGTGGCTCTGCACGCCCTTCAGCTATTATCTCGAAGTGGCGTGCGTGGACGGCGATTACGGCGTTGTCCGCGACGGTGTAGACGATGGCACCAATGTGGAGGACACGCTTGGTGTTCGCCCCGCTTTAAATCTTGACTTAAGCAAGGTTGAATTTGATTCTGCAACGAATACATTTGCTCTGCCTGCTCCTCACACCCACGATGATATCACTTTCACCGCGTGGACAAGCACCGACAGCCTTCCTACAGAAGCGGGCAACTATTATCTTACAAATAACATTGTTCTGGAAGAGAACTGGGAAGTTCCCGAAGGCACAACAAATCTGTGTCTGAACGGCAAGTCCGTTACGACCACAGAAGATATGTATATGTTTATTGTAGGTACTTGGTCCGATTCGGATACAACCTATGCGTTGAATCTTTTTGATGATACGGGTGAAGGCTTCATCAGCAAAGAGTCCAGCACAAATTATAGTGATTGCGTCTTAATTAATGAAAACGGCAACTTCACAATGAACATTGGTAAGATTACCAACTCAAACGGCACCGCTGTTTATGTTAACGAAGGCGGCAAATTCACAATGAACGGCGGTGAAATCAGCCATAACAGCGGTTATATCGGCGGCGTTTACGTTCCAAAAGGCGCTGAATTTACTATGAATGGCGGCGAAATCACCGGCAACCAGGGAGTAGAGTTCGGCGGCGTATATGTCGAAGGCGGTTATGCAGACCCCGAAGGAGAAGAATACTGTAGAGCTCCTGGAAAGTTCAGTGTTTCCGGCAAAGTGAACATCAGCGGTAATACTGTCGGCACCAATGAGTGCAACGTATTCCTTGGACAGGCTGATGGTTATAAGCCGGGTCCGGAATATAATTCGGTAATTACGCTCACCGGTGCGCTTGATGAGGATTCCGTCATCGGCGTGACTATGATTGATTCGGGAGTGTTTACTGCCGGCTTTGACGGCAAGGGTGCCATTACCAACTTCACAAGTGACGACAGCACCTATATAATTAAAACGCAAGGCAAGGAGTTAAAGCTGTCAAACCACGAGCACAGCTTTTCTTATAAGTCATCCAACGGAACAATCACTGCAACCTGCAACGGTGCGGGCACATGTAGTCTTACCGATAACAAGGTTTCGTTTACGCTTACTGCTCCAACGAATCTTGTTTATGACGGCACCGATAAGAAAGCAACGCTTGAAGGCGTTGAGGCGTTCAATGCGGCAACAGGTTTGAACGTTTCCGCAGACGATATCGTATATAACGATTTGACCAACGTTGTAACAGAAACGAAAAACGCAGGTACCTATCAGGCACTCTATACGCTTCAGACTGATTTCCCGAGACCTTTTGTCGGCATCACTTTCAAGATTGCAAAGGCAAACCCGACCTATGAAGCTCCTAAAGGAATTTATGCAGCCTACGACGATACACTCGCTGACGTTGCACTTCCTGATGGCTGGGCTTGGGTTGACGACACAACAAGTGTCGGCAGCGTTGGTACACATACCTTTAAGGCTAACTTTACGCCTGCAGATACAACTAACTACAATACAGTAGAGAACGTAGACGTTACCGTTAAAGTAAACAAGGCGGACATCACTCCGATTGTTACACTTGAAGGCTGGACCTACGGTCAGGAGCCAAACGAGCCTTCCGTAACAGGCAACACGGGCAACGGCGATGTAGCGTATACCTACGCAGAAAAAGGCAGTGAGGAATTCAGAAGTGAAGTGCCTACTGAAATAGGCGAATACACAGTTAAGGCTGAAATTGCCGAAACCGAAAACTACAACGGCGCAGTCGTAACAGCGGACTTCGCTATTGTCAGCGATAAGGAAGGCTGGCTTGAAGAGGACGGCGGATGGCGTTACTACGAGAACGGCGAAGCAGTAAAAGACTGGAAAAAGCTTAATGAAAAGTGGTATTATTTCGACGAGGACGGCGTTGCTGCACAGGGCTGGAAATATATTGACGGCTATTGGTATTATTTCAACATCTGCGCTATGCAGACAGGTTGGAGATACCTTGACGGCGAATGGTACTATCTCAGGTCATCAGGCACAATGGCAACCGGCTGGCAGAAGATAGACGGCGATTGGTATTATTTCAATTCAAACGGAACAATGGCAACCGGATGGGTTTGGTCCGCTAATTCAAGTCAGTGGTATTATCTTAAGTCAAACGGCGCTATGGCAACCGGATGGATTTATGATAACGGTAACTGGTACTATCTCAATTCCTGGGGCGGTATGCGTACAGACAATCTTACATACAAAGGTAAGGTTTACAGGTTCGCTTCTAACGGAGCTTGCTTAAATCCGTAAATAAAAAAGTTGATAAAATAAAAACTGCTATCCTTCCGGATAGCAGTTTTTTATTATTCACTATCAATTTGTTTCATAAGCTCGTCGTGGAATTGAGGCTGATTGTTTCTGACAACCGTTGCAGGAATGAAACAAAACAGCATTATGGCGGCTGAGCCGATGAAAAGCTCCATAGGATAAACAATATCAGCTTCATTTGCTACTCCCCTGTTTGCCATATTTATTATGAACTGTGCAACAAGAGGACCGACAATCATAGGGACAAGAACATACATAACCATACGGCAGCCTTGGAATAATCCTTCTTTGCCATTAGGAATATAATCACGGTATGATGCTGTAAAAAGCCCTGCCATAACAAGTGAAACACCGATAATAAGTGTTCCGCCGAGAATGAGTATTATTATAAGAGTTTTATCATTTTTACCAATATAAAACTTAGACGCCCATACGATTATACAGCCAATTACACCGGCAATAATTGTGGGATAATAAAAATGCTTTTTTCCAAATTTATCCATTGCTGCCGAAGCAATAACTGATATAACGGCTGAAAGAAGCATTATAACTCCAATAGGGATTATATAATTCTTGATACCCATAGTGCCTTCAACAATATTGAAAAGATAGTTTACATATATCTGATAAGCAACTGCGGAAACCATATTACCCGCAAGACACCAATAAAGCATTTTGTTTTGCCTAATTACTTTCGGCTGTAGAGAATATGTAAAATCTGAAACAAATGAATTTTCGGTATTAGGCACTATTCCTTTTTTATCTTTCATTATAAAAAGACCGATAAGCCCACCCACAGAAGTAATTACACCGAGGAGGATGAAAAACTTTTTCCAGTCGTCAGGAGTAGCATTTTCGTTTGTCATACTGTCAAATCCGCCGAACACAATGCCGATAGCAACAAGAGGCATTATTGCAAGAACCGTATCAACTTTTGCTCTGTTTGCAGTATTTGACACATCGGTAACCCATGTATTAAACGAGGCGTCGTTACTTATTGAGCCGATAATTGACATAACACAGTCCATTATAACGACAAGAATTACCATTGCAAAAAACCTGTCTTCGCTCGGCTTCATAGGTACGAGCGCAAACATCATAATTGTAAAGCCCCAGATGATATAGCCCCAACAGATAAATACTTTTCTTTTTCCTTTTCTGTCGCAAAGCGCACCGCCGACAAGTGTTGAAAGAGTTGCAAAAATTGCAGAGAAAGCGACCATTAATGTTGTGGCATAAGGCTCTCTTGTAATTTCATTTTGCATAAAGC
The DNA here is from genome assembly GCA_002494125.1 of Ruminococcaceae bacterium UBA7030. Classification (GTDB taxonomy): domain Bacteria; phylum Bacillota; class Clostridia; order Oscillospirales; family Acutalibacteraceae; genus Eubacterium_R. The sequence goes on from DLBD01000088.1 coordinate 5,864, forward strand.
GTGAGAAATACATATTTTCAACAACCCAAGCAATCTGACCGATTAAGCCGAAAAGTATTATTGACGACCAAGTTTTAAAGCCTACAGCGCCAATCTTTTTAGTTTTCATAATTATCTACCTCTTTCAAATGAACGAAGCACGAATTCAGCTCCGATTTCCTCGCAGATTTTTCTTGACTTTTCAATATCCTCTTCAGGTATTACGTCGACCACTGTCATTCTTACATGCTTGCAGTATTTCACACAATCTCTTGTAAAATCAAGCATTGAATAAAAGGCTTTACCCGGATAAATATTTCTTGTGATTTTATCATACTTATCGCTGTCGGGATCGTTAAGAGATACTGATACGCAGTCAATAACCTCTGAAATTTCTTTAGCCGTCGGTCGTCCGTTTATAAGGTCTGAAAGACCGTTAGTATTAAGCCTGAGATAAATATCAGGATTTATGCTTTTAAGATATTTAGCGGCTTCAATTAGCTTGTCAAACGCATTTGTCGGCTCGCCGTAACCACAGAAAACAGCATAATCTACTTTTGTAAAATCATAGTCGTCGATAGCTTTTTTTATCTCATCAAGTGTAGGTTCTTCGTCAAACCAAAGTTTTTTAGCGCTGCCGACTGCATCGCCCTTTGAACGAATACAAAAGGCACAGTTGCAGGGACATTTATTAGTTATGTTTAGATAAACTCCGCCATCAAGCGTATATATAATATCTGCCATAATTACACCTCTTTATTTACAGGAAAGAGTTTTTGTTTAAGTGAAAGTCGATCCATAGCAGAAGCAAGAAGAACGAATGCGACAATGCTTCCGACAGCCTGGATAACGTTTCCTGAAATGTCAACAACGGCATAAGTCTTGTTGATAAACAAATCGGCAATAAAGTAGCCGCTAACTGTTATGATACCGCCAAATATTGTAAACAAAGCAGAAAGCGGTGTCAATATTTTGCTGCTTTTTTTATAAATAAACATAAATGGAAATGCGATAATCAGTTTAATAATGAGGGTTGCAAATGCATAATTAATAAATCCAAAAGACAAATCCGCAAGCATTTCACCAACTGCTGCGGCAAAAAGTGCAGGTAATCCGCCAAGCGTCATTGCGCAGATATAAATAAGCGCATCGCCGAAATGCACATAGCCCGACGCAACCGGAATGCTTATAAATCTTGTCAAAACAAATATCATTGATGTAAACAGTGCTGTTTTAGTCAGCAAAAATACTTTATCATTTTTCATTCTAATCACTTCCTGTAAGTTCACTTAAAATAAGTTCAAAATTCACACCATCATTAGACGTGTCGCACGGAGTCAGGCTTACAGCCTTTTCAATAAAAGCTGTAGCAAGACAGACGCTGTTATACAAAGACATTCCCTTTGTTATTCCTGCGCAGACAATACTTGAAAGAATATCGCCCGTTCCGCTGAAATATCCGCCATGTTTTTTTGAAGATACAAGCTTTGTGCTGTTCTTTTCAAAAACAATATTATATATTTCTTCACCTTCTGTATAACCTGTTGCTACAATACTTTTTATTCCGTTTTTAATAAGTAGTTCACCGTAATTTTTTATGTCTTCAAGGCGCTGCGAATATGGCATATCGGCAATATAGGCAAGCTCAGCAATATTCGGTGTAATAACATCTGCTCTATAGCAAAGCTTAATTATTCTTTTACACATATCATTAGTATACCCATCATAAAGACAGCCGTTATCAGCCATAACGGGATCAACAATAAGAAGCGTTTTTTCACCCTTGAACTCATCAATAAACTGATCAATAACTTCAAGCTGTGTTTCATCTGTTACAAAGCCTGTCAAAATTGAATCAAAACTTACACCAAGTTTTTTCCATTCTTCAAAAAATGACTTCATATACCTTGTCATAGATACTGACTTAAAGCTGTCATATGCGGTTTGATTTGAAAGAACGGCTGTCGGAAGCGGATGAGTTTCAATTCCCATCGCAGATATAATCGGAAGCGAAACCGCAAGCGAACATTTGCCAAAACCTGAAAGATCATTTATTACTGCGCATTTTTTCAAAATCTTCACCGCCTTGATTTTTTTATAAATATATTATATAATGCAAGTGTATTCAAATAAATACACAAAATTAATAATTTTTAAGGGTACAGATATGAAAAAATATACAGAGCTTTATGAAAGCATAAAGGATATGATTACAAGCGGCGAACTAAAGGAAGGGACAAAGGTTGCTTCAGTAAGAAAAGCAGCAGCCATATACAACGTATCTATCACAACAGTACAAAACGCCTATTTTGAGCTTTGCGCAGACGGATATTTAATTGCTGTTGATAAAAGCGGTTACTATGTTACGGACATTATTAATAAGAATAATTATATTAACGAAAACATTAAAAATAGTGTTAGTAACGTTAAGTATGATCTTACGGGAACCGCTGACGAGGAAAGCTTTGACTTTTCACTTTGGCAAAGATACATAAAAAGCGCATTACGCCAAACTCAAAGAATGACAACCTACAGCGAAGCAAAGGGTGAATATGATTTAAGACTTGCAATTTCAGACTATATAAAAAACAGCAGAAATATAATTGCATCTCCGGACAGAATTGTAATCGGTGCAGGTGTTGGTGCTTTAATGCATACACTTGCATCACTTTTGAAAGGAAGAAAAACAGTTTCATTTCCGGATAAAAGTTTTACACAAGGAATTAACATTTTTTCAGATTACGGATATAAGGTATTTACAAGGTATAAGGACGCAGAAGTTATTTATGTTTCACCTTCTCATATGACAAGATGGGGAGATGTCATGCCAATGAAAAGAAGGCTTGAGCTAATAAACTACTCTGACAAAAATAATTCTGTAGTAATTGAAGACGATTTTGAAAACGAATTTCTTTATAACAAAATGCCAACCCCGTCGCTATACACACTCGGAAAAGGAAACATTGTTTATATCGGCTCATTTTCCGCAATGCTTTTACCGGGTATTAGAATCAGCTTTATGGTACTTAGCGACGAGCTTCTTGAGGAGTTTGAAAAAAAGAGTGCTTATATAGCTCAGACTGCAAGTAAGACTGAGCAGATTGCACTTGCTTCCTTTATTCGAGACGGTCATCTTTCTTACAGAATCAGAAAAATCAGAAGGCTTTATACAAATAAGACGAAAACATTTGCAAATATTCTTAAAGAAATAATGCCGCAGTCTGAAATAGAAATCGGTGAGAATTCACTTCAGATAATACTCAAATCAAAGTTTAACGGCAAAAAACCCGAATTTGAAAAATACGGACTTAAAGTTATTATTAAGGAACAGAAGAATAATGAGATTACGCTAATACTTTCCCCAAGCGGAATAAAACAGACAGAACTCGAAGAATGTGCAAAAGCAATCAAAAAGTCAATAGTTTAGCGAATTTTTGTTCTAACAGTACTTATTTAAGGACTATAGCTTGCAAGGGTATTGAATAGTTAAAATCTATATGTATAATGAAATTGTAAGAAAAACACAGGAGGTTTTAACTATGAAAAAAGATACAAACAAATTATTAAAAGGACTTATCATTTCAGCAGTAACATTTCTTGCAGGATATGCAATTACAATGCTTTCATTTAATTTTTTTGAAAACATTACAATAAATCAGATGAGAGCTGTTTTTGCCGCAGATATCACGGCACTTATTATTACCGGATGCATTGCTTACTTTTTTTATGAAAACAAAAAAGCAAAAGAAGCTAAAAGAAAGGCTACAGAAAAAAGAAGGCTTGAAAGAGTTGAAGCACTTCGCAAAGAAAAAGACGAAATAAACAGAATTATTTTTCAGGCAAATAAGGTAGCGTAAAAAAGAATAATTTGTTATAATGGAGTTGTAAGTTACAACTCCGTTATTTTTTGAGGATTATTATGGATAATAAAAAATTTACAAGACATATTGATTTAAGCAGGGTTAAAATAACAGATAATTTCTGGAGGGATAAAATCGAGCTTGTATGTCGTGAGGTTATCCCCTATCAGTATCTTGCGCTTTCTGATAAAATTGAGGGCGCTGAAAAAAGCTACTGTATTGAGAATTTCAAAAAAGCTATTGCTGTTAACAAAAAAATAAAAGCCGGACAAAAAGTTGAAAAATTCCCGGTTGATAAGTGGCATTATGACGAAAGCAATTCCGACATAAACGCTTTTCACGGTTGGGTGTTTCAAGATTCGGATGTTTATAAATGGATTGAGGCTGCCGGCTTTCACCTTACGATTAAGTATGACGAGAAACTAAAAGCACAAGCCGATGAATACATAGAGCTTATATGTGAGGCACAGCTTGAAAACGGATACCTTGACACGCTATATATCATTAATGACAGGGATAAGGTCTTTACAAATCTCAAAGACTACCATGAGCTTTACTGCTTTGGTCACCTTGCGGAAGCCGGTGTAAGCTTTTTTAATGCAACCGGCGAAAGAAAGCTTCTTGACGCTGCATGCCGCTTTGCAGACCTTATATGCAGTACTTTTAATGAAGAAAACATTCACGGATACCCCGGTCATGAGATTTGTGAAATGGCGCTTGTAAAGCTTTACGATGTTACCGGCGAAGAAAAATATCTTAAAACTGCTGAGTTTTTCATTAACGAAAGAGGAAAAAAGCCTTATTACTTTGATATAGAGCGAAATACCGAAACAGACGGTAAAGAGTATATTTATAATCAGGCACATATCGAACCGAGAAAGCAGGATGAGGCAGTTGGTCACGCTGTAAGGGGCGTCTATCTTTACAGCGGTATGGCTGACATTTCTAAAAGGCTGAAGGATGATGAGCTTTACCTTGCATGCAAAAAAATATGGCGAAATATTGCGGACAAAAAAATGTATATTACAGGGGGAATCGGTTCTACGGTTCACGGCGAAGCATTCACCTATGACTATGACCTGCCGAATGATTTAGCGTATTGCGAAACATGCGCTTCAATCGGGCTGATATTCTTTGCCCAAAGAATGGCGGAAATCGAACAGAAAGCAGAATACTTTTCCGTTGTTGAGAGAGCGCTTTATAACACAGTTCTTTCGGGTATGGCAAAGGACGGAAAATCTTTTTTCTATGTAAACGCACTTGAGGTTTTTCCTAAAGCATCAAAATTTGATGAAAGAAAAAAGCATATTAAACCCGTAAGACAAAAGTGGTTTTCATGCGCTTGCTGCCCTCCTAATCTTGCAAGGCTTATATCATCGCTCGGTAGTTATATTTACTATGAAAACGATGAAGAAATATATGTAAATCTTCTTATTTCAAGTAAAGTCAAAACCGACAAGGCTGATGTAGAAATCCAATATAATTCTTCAAGCGGAGATGTTAAGATATACGTAAAAGCAAAAAAGGCGTTTACACTTAAAGTAAGAAACGGTGAGCACGGTTATACTTCATATTATATAAATAACGAAGATACAATAAACCTTAATATCAGACAAAAGCCGAAGCTTATTAAATGCTCTGAAAACGTAAGAGAGAATATGGGCAAGGTGGCTGTAATGAAAGGTAATATGGTTTACTGTCTTGAACAAGCGGACAACGGTTTTGACCTTCACAGGCTTTTAATCTCTTCAAATCCTGAATTTGAGGAAAGGGACGATTATATACTTGCTAACGGTTTTCGTGAAAAAGAAAGCGAAAAAGGACTGTATTTCGAGTATAAAGTTCCTGAATACGAAAGAATTAAGCTTCGATTTATCCCATATTATAAATGGGGCAACAGAGGCGAAAATGAAATGACGGTATATATAAGAGTGAAAAATGAGTAAGTACAAAAACAAATATGAAATGATGGCAAGCGCACCTGTTGAGCCATTGATATTAAAAATGTCGATTCCGACAATTATAACTATGCTGGTTTCAGCCGTTTATAATATGGCGGACAGCTTTTTTGTCGGAAGAATTGACACATCATCTGTAGCTTCTATAGGGATTGTCTTTTCAATAATGACGCTTCTTCAGGCTGTTGGCTTTTTTCTCGGACACGGAAGCGGAATAATGCTAAGCACTATGCTTGGCAAAAAGGATTTTGATAAAGCAGGAAGATACGCTAACACAGCTTTTTTCCTATCAATAATTGTCGGTATTGTACTTGCATTAGCAGGAGTAATACTTTCGACAAAGCTTGCATATCTTCTTGGTGCTACCGATACAACAGTTAAATCGGCATCAGATTATCTTAAATATATTCTTTTGGGCTCCCCTTTTATACTTGCGTCTTTTGTGCTGAACAATCACTTAAGATATCAAGGAAGCGCACTTTATTCAATGATAGGAATTATGAGCGGAAGCCTGCTTAACATTGCGCTTGACCCTGTGTTTATATTTAAGCTTTCCCTTGGAGTTAAAGGTGCGGCGGTTGCAACGGTTATAAGCCAGATTGTCGGCTTCATAGTTCTTATTGCGGGAACATACCGAAACGGCAATATACGGCTTAACCTGAAGTTTTTTACACCAAGCGGTGAAATTGTTTCTAATATATGCAAGAACGGACTTCCTTCCCTTTCAAGACAAGGCGTAATGACAATTGGAAACATATGTCTTAACTATGCAAGCGGTCAATTTGGTGACGCAGCTGTAGCGGGTATGAGCGTATTTAATCGGGTTATGTTCATTGGTATGGCTGTTATAATAGGAATTGGTCAGGGATATCAACCTGTGTGTGCATTTAACTACGGAGCACAAAATTATAAAAGAGTTTATGACGGATATAAATATATTGTTATTACAAGCACAACGTTTATATCTTTATTTGCAATTATATGTTTTATTTTTGCTCCTGAAATTATATCAATATTCAGAGATGACACTCAGGTAGTAAACTTTGGCGCAAAGGCATTGAGGGCCGAATGTATAGTAATGCCTATAACCGGATATTATATGTCGTCAAATATGCTTGTACAATCAATACGAATACCGACGACAGCAACGCTTCTTGCACTATCAAGACAGGGGCTGTTCTATATTCCTCTTATTCTTATTCTCCCCCGTGTTATCGGTGAAAGCGGTGTTGCATACACACAGGCGTTCAGCGATTTTCTTTCATTTTTACTGACGCTTATAATCGTACCTAAAATAGTTAAAAAGATACGGCAGAAAATATAATTTTCTGTCTTATTTTTTTATTACAAATTTGTTAAATTTATAATTAAATATTGTATTTTTTTATTACATATATTATACTGTACTTGGATTGATTAACAGAGTTAAACAATTATCTGTTCAGAAAGGAGAGAACACAAATTGCTTAAATTCAAAAAAACCGAAAGAGGTGCAAGTATTTCCCTTGATGACAAGGTTATTTACAGATTTAACAGGGACGCATACCTTTGCTCTTTTGGTAAAGGACACAACGATTATTCAATGTCTCACGGAAGCTTTGTAATCAGAGAACACATTTATTTCAAGAATGATTACAGGGTTGAGGAGGTTGAGGTAAGCGACGACAAGATTACAGTCAAAAGCTCAAATGCAGTAATTGAGGTTTTCAGGGTTGGAAATAACAGAATAAAAGTTGTTCCGACCATTGACGACGACTGCAATCGATTCTGGATTACCCTCCCCGCCGGAAGCAGTGAATTTGTTTACGGCTCAGGAGAAACCTTTACGGAATTCAACCTCAGAGGTAAGAAGGTAAACGTTTGGGTAGCTGAACATATCAACGGTCTTCAGACAGCTAAGAAGATTGTAAAGCAGGTATTCGGCATAAAGAATTCGCAAAGAAAACAGTCCTTTGACAAATATGAAACTTATTACGCCGAGCCAACATTTATCAGTTCAAAGAAGTATTACTACCATTCCGATACCACTGCAAGAGCAGAATTTGATTTTACAAGCATTAACAAACATATAATCAAGGTTGATGACATTTCGCCGTTTTATATGGGCTTTGGCACTTGCTTTGAGGAGGTAATGGAGGATTTAACCGACCTCACAGGCAGACAACCCGAGCTTCCTGACTGGGTTTATGACGGCGCAATTCTCGGCGTTCAGGGCGGAACTGAAATAATGATGCATAAGGTTGACACCGCAATAAACGCAGGTACAGATGTCTGCGGTGTATGGATTCAGGACTGGGAAGGCAGAAGAGTTACAGCAGTAGGAAAACAGCTTCAATGGAACTGGGTATGGGATCAGGAGCTTTATCCTAATCTTGACGAGAAGATAAAAGAACTCAATGAAAAAGGAATTAAAGTTCTCGGATATATAAATCCGTTTCTTGCACTTGAAAAGCCGCTATATAAAGAAGCAAGCAAAAAGGGATACTGCGTTAAAGATAAAGAAGGAAAGGACTATCTTGTTAAAATCACAACATTCCCTGCTGCAATGGTTGACTTTACTAACCCTGAAGCATGCGAATGGATCAAAGATATTATCAAGAAGAATATGATAGACTTAGGACTTTCCGGATGGATGGCTGACTTCGGTGAATACCTTCCGACTGACTGTGTTCTTTACAGTAAAGAAAACCCCGAGTTAATTCATAACACCTGGCCGGCACGCTGGGCACAGTTAAACCGTGAGGCTGTTGAAGAGGCAGGCAAACTTGGAGAAATAATGTTCTTCACAAGGTCAGGATATACTGACACAAAGAAGTATTCGACGATGATGTGGAACGGCGACAACCATGTCGACTATTCCATTGACTTTGGTCTTCCAAGTGTCATCCCCGCTGCACTCTCACTCACCTGCTGCGGATTCGGTCTTTCACATTCGGATATCGGCGGTTACACAACATTTATGAACCTTAAGCGTTCAGACGAGCTCTTTATGCGCTGGTGTGAGATGAATGCATTTACACCTGTTTTAAGAGGTCACGAAGGACTTAATCCGGACGTTAACGCACAATTTGACTTCAGCTCTCAGACTCTTGAGCATCACGCAAAATTCAGCCGTATTCATAAAAATCTCAAGCCGTATATTAAAGATTGCGTAAAGGAAAATGCAGAAAAAGGTATCGGTGTTATTAGACCTATTTTCTTCCATTATGATGAAGATAGAGCGTATAAAGAAAGTTATGAATTTATGCTTGGAAGAGATATTCTTGTTGCTCCGGTTGTAAGAGATAATTCCCAAAACAGAGTACTCTATCTTCCAAATGATGAATGGGTACATATCTGGAGCGGTAAAGAGTACAAAGGCGGTGCACATACTGTTTACTCTCCCGTTGGACAGCCGCCCGTATTTGTCAGAAAATCATCAGAAAAATTTGATGAATTAATGAATATAGTTAAATAATTTTATGGAGGTATAAAAATGAAATACTTTTTAGACAGCGCAAAAATTGATGAAATTCGTGAAGCTTATGATACCTTTGGTATCGACGGCGTTACAACTAACCCGAATCATATTATGAACTCGGGCAAGCCTTTCTTCACGGTACTTGGTGAGTTTGCCGAGTTTGTAAAAGAAAAAGGCATTGAGGGATGGGAGAATTTCCCGATTTCAGTTGAAATCAACCCGCATCTTGACGATGCAGACGAAATGGTTGAGATGGGAGAAAAGGTTGCCGCTATGTGCCCTAACTTCTGCATCAAAATCCCTTGTACACAGGCAGGTATTACAGCTGCAAGAAGACTTGAACAAAAGGGTATCAGAACAAATCTTACACTTGTTTTCTCGCCTTCTCAGGCACTTATTGCTGCAAAGAACGGATCTCTTTTCGTATCTCCTTTCATTGGCTGGAAGGAAAACAGCGGTGAAGATTGCACACAGTACATTCAGGACATTGTAACAGTTTATGAAAACTACGGTTATATCGGCGAAACACAGATTATCTGCGCGGCTGTCAGAAACGGCAAGCAGATTGTTGACTGTGCGGTCGCAGGTGCTGATATTGTTACAGCAGGTCTTCAGGTTTATAAGGACAGTTTCTATCACCCATTTACTGATTACGGTCTTAAAAAATTCCAGGCTGCTTGGGATAACACCATTACTGAATAATTATTGGAGATAAAAACAAATGAAAATAGGATTTATCGGACTTGGAATTATGGGCGAGTCCATGTGTGAAAACATTGTAAAAAAGCATGATGACAAAGTATACTGTTCAGATATGAATAAAGCGCAGGTCGAAAAGCTTGTTGCTGCCGGCGCAGTTGGATGCGAAAACAACATCGAGGTTGCTAAAAACGCAGACGTAATTATTTCAATGGTGCCTAAATCAGAGCATGTTAAAGCTGTATATTCAGAAATTCTTCCCTTTATTAATGAAAGTAAAATATGCATTGATATGAGCACCATTGATCCATCAGTGTCGGTTGAGGTTGCAAATCAGGTTAAAGCCAAGGGCGCGCAGTTTGCAGACGCTCCTGTTGTTAAATCAAAGCCTGCTGCAATAAACGGTACTCTCGGTGTTCTCGTTGGATGTGATGAAGAGCTCTTCCCTGTTATTGAGCCAATACTCAAGTATATGGGCTGTAACATTATCCGTATGGGTGAAAACGGCAAGGGACTCGTTATGAAGATTTGCCACAACACGCTTGTTGCACAAATTCAAAACGGTGTTAACGAAACAATTGCACTTGCTCAGAAGATGGGTATTTCAATAGAGGATTATGCTACTGCTATTTCATATGGCGGCGGTCAGAATTTCTACCTTGACGGTCAGTGGAAAAACCTTCAGGACGAAAACTGGACAACTGCATTCTCGCTTGAAAACGAGCACAAGGATTTAGGCATTTGTCAAAGACTTTCAAAAGAAGCCGACTTCCCTATGCCCGGTATGGAAAATGCAAAAGCAGTTTACGACAAAGGTATAGAGGTTGGCATCGGCAAAGAGGACTGGAGAGCTACATATAAGATTGTAAGAGGAGATTACAATGCTTAATCGTCTTAACGAAGTAAACGATGTAAAAATTTATTCGGTATTTGACGAAGAATTCAAAAGCTATGGTAATATTGTCGAGGGTTATGATTTCAGTGAAATAATAAGCTATATGGAAAAAAACACTTCCATACCAGAAAACGGCAATGTATACTTCCCTTCCATTAATGAAATGGAAAATTGTGATGTATTTGAAAAGGTGCAGAATAACTTATACGGCGGCATGCCTATTCAGATTGGATACTGCAACGGAAGAAACAGCACATATAACGGCTTTGAATACCACAAATGCTCCGAGATTAACATAGCCGTTACTGATTTTATGCTTGTTCTCGGTCACACCTGGCAAATTAAGAATAACAAATATTACGTCGGTGATGAAAAAGTGTTCTTTGTACCAAAAGCAACTGCAATCGAAATGTTTCAGACTACGCTTCATTTAAGTCCATGTAAGGTTAATGACGAAGGATTCAAGGATATTGTCATTCTTGCAAAAGGCACTAATACTCCGTTAAACAAGAGTGATATCATCACAAAAGAGGATGAACTTCTTTTGCAGAAAAACAAGTGGGTTATCGCCCACCCTGAACGCGAACCGCTAATAAAGCAAGGTGCATATGCAGGACTTATCGGCGAAAACAAAGAACTTAAGTATTAAAGGATGAAATTATGAAATTTGAATTTTTATATATTCCTATCGGTGTTGGGACATATCATCTTGAATCGGCACAGAAGGAATTTGATAAATCAATCGAGATGCTTAAGAGCATTGATGATAAAGGAATTTATCCGGAAGAAATGCTTTTGAGTATCGACAAGCTCAATGCATTTCTTGACGGCAAAAATCCGGACCTTGTTATTGTGCAGAATATTACATTTGCTAACTCTGCTTACATCAGCGAGGTACTAAAAAAATTTGAATGTCCGGTTCTTTTATGGACTCTTCGTGAGCCGGTAATTGACGGCGGAAGACTTCGATTAAACTCCCTGACAGGTGCATATTCAGCCGCTAATACATTAAAGGGACTCGGCAGACCGTTTGAATATATCTTCGGCTCACCCTTTGAGGAAAACGTTATCAAAAAGACTTCAGCGGTTATTAAGGCTGCAAAGCTTAAAAAGGCGCTTACAGAACTTAATTTTCTTCAGATTGGTCACACTCCACAGGGCTTTGGTTTCGGCAGAGCGCTTGATCTTGAAATGCTCAAAATATTTGGCGTTACTCTTCATTCAATTGAAGCAAGAGAGCTTATTGAAAATGCAAAGAGTTACACAGATGATGAAATCGAGGAATACCTGAGCGACGCAGATGAAAGAATTAACGGGCTTAAAAACACTGAAGAAAATAACCGAAAAGACTTTGCAAGACTATACAAGGCTTACAAGGAATACTGTGAAAGCAACAATATCGGCGCTGTTTCTTCAAGATGCTGGCCTGACTTTTTCGTTTCGTTCGGCACTCCTGTATGCGCAGTATTGAGTATTCTCAACGACCTCGGTATCCCTGCTGCATGCGAGGCTGACACATACGGCGGTTTAACTATGTTTATGGCAAAGTATCTTACTGACTCGCCTGCTTTCTTTGGCGACCCGGTTTCGATGGACGAGAAGGAAAACACTATTACTTTCTGGCACTGCGGTATGGCTGCTTGCTCGCTTGCAAGAACTGACACAGGCGCTTGTGCTGACGTTCACTGCAACAGAAAGATAGGTCCTACTCTTGACTTCGGTTGCAAAGCTAACAAGGAAGCAACAATTTGCAGAATCGGTAAGGACGCCGAAGGAAAGTTCAGACTCTTCCTTGCTCATGGTGAGGTGCTTGACAAGCCGAAACAGTTCAATGGCACATCACTTGTAGTTAGAACTGACAACGACGCTTACGACATTGTTAACAGATCAATTTGCGATGGTTGGGAGCCGCATTTCGCAGTTGCATACGGTGATATTGTTTCGGAGCTTACAGCACTTGCGAATATGCTCGGCATAGAGGTTATCAATTACTGATGTTAGAGAAAATAGTATTTTTAATTGTTGTATTTCTGACAAATATAATACAATGCATTACCGGTTTTGCCGGCACTGTTCTTGCAATGCCGTTTTCACTTATGCTTGTCGGATACGATATAGCTAAGCCGATACTTAACGTTCTCGGTCTTGCCGCATCTGTGTTCATAGTTATTAAAGAGCACAAAAGCGTAAAGGTTAATGAGCTGATAAAAATAGTCGGCTTTATGCTTGCGGGTATGGTTATAGCACATTTTATAAAAGATTTCGCAAGCGGATATGACTACATATTATACAAAGTTCTTGGCGCAATTATTGTTGCCGTTGCAATATATAACGCAATTCTTTTTTATTCGAAAAAGGAAGCGCCTCATCCGAATTTGCTACTCTCAATTCTGATACTTTTAAGCGCCGGAATTGTTCACGGCTTGTTTGTATGCGGCGGTATGTTTGTAGTTATTTATGCAAATGCTAACATTAAAGAAAAGAATGAGTTTCGCGCAACACTTTCTGCGGTGTGGCTTGTTCTTAATTCAATAATTATGTTCAGCGATATAAGTGCCGGTTATATGGTTTATGACACGATTATTCTTCTTGTTATTTCCCTATTGGTACTTGCAGGTGCGCTTATTGTCGGTAATCTTATTTACAAGAAATTAAGCAAAAGTGTATTTTTACAGCTCACTTATGCGCTTATGCTTATTAGCGGAATTTCGCTTTTAGTCAAATGATATGGAAAAAACAGGATTAAACTTAAAGGAAATAAAATCAAGAAATCTCAGCAGCATTCTTTATCTTCTTAATTCTAACAGTAATTTAAGCAGAAAGGATATTGCCGAGCGCCTCTCACTCACTCCTGCTGCCGTTACAAAGCTATGCAGCGAGCTTATTGAACTCGGACTTATTGAAGAGTCCGGTGAAGAGCAAAGCACAGCAAAGGTGGGAAGAAAAAGAATAAAGCTTTCTCTTACTCTTTCAAAATTCTATGTGCTTTGCATTAACGCAGAGGTCGACAGGATAACGGTTTCCGTTGCATGTCTTAACGGTGATTTGGTTAAAAGCATCGAGCTTGATGTAACTAACGACTGTGAAAAGATAATAAACACTGCTCAAAGGCTTATAGATGAAGCTGATTTTCCAAAGGAATTTCTTATATGTACTTCAATTTGTGTCATAGGCAAGGTTGATGACAACCGTTTAGGACTTTGGGATAATACAAGGCTTAAGGCTGTTGCTGAAGAAATAATTGGTATTCCCGTCATAATGGAAAACAACATTCAGGCCTTTGCGATTGCAGAGCTTATCTTCGGCAAAGAGAATTATGACAGTAACGTCCTTCTTCTGAAATGGGGACCGGGTATTGCTTCGGCAATTCTTAATAACGGAGAACTCCTTTCCGGCGGTAATTCCGATGTTACAGAGATTGGTCATTATATTATAAAAAAGGACGGTAAAAAATGCCGCTGCGGAAGATACGGCTGTCTTGAAACCGAGGCGTCGACTATGGAGATAATCAGCGAACTTGACAACAAATACTCTCTAAATGAAATAATAAATTCAGAAGATATTGCTATTAAATCTGTTATCGACACAAAAATAGATTTAGTTGCACTTGCGCTTACCAACACAGCGACAATTCTTCATTCCGGCAAGATTATTCTTTTTGGCAGTTTGTTCAATTTCTCGTATGTTACAAAGAAACTTGCGACGCAATGCAAAAGATACAACAATAATTTTGACAAAGATACTATTGCACTTTCTAAATTAAATGATAAAATAAGTTATATAGGACCTGTTGCACTTGCTGCGAAGACTTTTTTCTTTGATATAAAGGCACAGGATAAATAAATGAATTGGGGGTAATAATTCAATGAGTGAAAGTTTAACACACGGCATTAAGCTGAAGGACAAAATCGGCTATGCGCTTGGAGATGCAGGAGGACTTCTGACCTTTTCTCTTATTGGCGCATTCCAACATATGTTTTATACAAAGGTTCTTGGTATTGATGCAACTAAAATTGCTGTTCTAATTCTTATTGCAAGAGTTTGGGACGCAATTAACGACCCGTTGTGGGGTGCATTTATTTCTTCAAGAAAGCCAAGACCAAGCGGACAGTTCCGACCGTGGATTATTGGCTTTTCAATACCGCTTGCAGTATCGGCAGTATTAATGTTTTTGCCGATTGGAGGACTGCATTTAAGTGAAACAAAATACTTAATTTATGCATATGTTACATATATTATGTACGGTATGATGTATACTGCTGTTAACATTCCTTACGGCTCACTTGCATCAGTTATTACCGATGACGAGCTTGAGCGTTCGTCCCTTTCAATGTGGCGTTCAATAGGCGCAGGCGTAGGCGGACTTCCGGGAACAATCATTCTTCCTATGATAGTATTCACCGTTGTCGGAAAGTATCCAAACGGCAAAGATATTCAGAGGCTCGACGAAACGAAGCTATTTTGGTGCGTACTAATTCTTGCGATTTTCTCAGTAGTAATTTACTTTATTCACTACAAGCTTACTAAAGAGAGAATTGCTCCGCAACCTAAGGTTAAGGATAAGAATCATAATGCCATTACTACAATTAAGGAACTTATGAAAAACAGACCTTTTGTAATGATTTGTCTTGCTTCAATGCTTCTTATTGCATTTCAGTTCTATTATCAGTCAACCTTTGGATATTTGTTTACCGATTACTACGGAAAACCCGGACTTTACGCTCTTGTTACGGTATGCACGTATCTTCCTATGGCTATATTCATTCCTATTATGAATAAGCTTATTGTTAAGTTCGGAAAGAAAGAATTATGTGCTGTTGGTATGGCTTTTTCAACAGTTGCTTGCTTAATTCTTTACTTTGTAAGAGGAACAGCTCTTGCTGATAATCCTTATTTCTTCCTTTTACTCACTTTCTTCTCAGGTCTTGGCCAGACTTTCCTTGTTCTTGAGGTTTGGGCGCTTGTTATGGACGTCATTGACTACCACGAGTTAAGAACAGGAAAGCGCGAGGAAGGAATGGCATATGCTTTCTTCTCATTTACAAGAAAACTTGGTCAAACAGTTGCAGGTGTTGGTCTTAGTTTGTTACTTGGAATAATAAATTATGACGGTGAAGCTACTCAAAGAGGTGAGCAACTTCAGCCCGAGGTACTTAGTAAAATATATGATATTTCAACTTTGGTTCCCGCAATTCTTCTTGCACTTATGGCAATTATTCTCTTCTTTGGATATAACCTTTCGAAGAAAAAGCTTGCAGAGATGCACAAAGAGCTTGACTTAATCAGAGCAAAAGAAGCTGAATAAATCAAAACATAAAAAAGCACTAACAGGAAACTGTTAGTGCTTTTATTATTTTTAATTAATTACTCGCCCTTCATTTCAAGAAGCTTTACCTTACCCTCGTAAGAAGCAACGGATACTCTGATTGAATCGTCGATAGCTGCGTCCATATCATCTTCTGTTGCGCCAAGCTCTTTAGCATATGAATTATCAATGAAGAGGTCAATATCCATAATATAAGGAAGCTGATACGGATCCATACCTGAATCAATGCCTCTCTTAGCATAGTCCTTGACAACCTTCTTCATACCCATCTTCATAATTGCAGGTGAGATGCCGACAATCTTTCTGTCAGCGCCCATTCCCCTTGCATTGTAAACAATCTTAAGGAATTTGTCCCACTTATAGTTATACATACCGATTGGAATTGCCTCGAAGCCCTTAACCTCTCTTTCGGCTGCACCGCAGATAACCTCACCAACCTGACGGCAAGTAAGCATTGCAGTACCTCCCTTTGGATAAAGAGTGAAAGGAAGCTTATCCATCATCTTAATCTGCTCAATAAGAATAGTCCATACAGGTTTTCTTCCCGGCTGTGTACCGAAGATATAAGGAAGCTCAAGCACCTTTACGCTGAAGTTGTCATCGCAAGCTGCTTTACAAGCGTCCTCCTGCATAAGACGTGACTTGATATATGGGTTTCTCTTAGGAATGCCCATATCAGGGCGAAGCTTTGCGAGATATGAGAAATAAGAACCGAGAACAACAGCTCTCTTAACGCCGACCTTTTTACAAATCGGGAATATTCTCTCAAGAGGAGCAATATTGAATTTCTTATATGCGTCCATAACGGGAGCAGGAAATTCAACTCTTTCATCAACGCCTGCAGCGTAAATGAATACATCCTGACCCTTGAGCATTTCTTCTATCTCTTCGTCAGTTTTGTCGTTAATATTGGCAAAAATAATTTCCATTTCCTCCGGGATGGGAGCACCTTCCGGAAGAGGAGGAAGAGCAACTGTAGTCACTTTGTGGCCGTGCTTAATAAGCTGATGCGCAGCTTCACAGCCAAGAAGACCTGTTCCGCCAATCATAAATACGTTCATAAATTTACCCTCCAAACTGCAATTTAATTGCAAACATCTCTTATATTATAGTCTTACGTATATTAAAAGTCAACAGTATCAGAATTAACTGCCTGATTTAGGAATATAAGTATATATAGCCTGCGCAGTCTTCTGGATAGGCATTGTCTGAAGAACTACATGGCCGGGACCGTTGATAACTGTATTGAAGAGTCCTTCACCGCCGAAGAGCATATTCTTTACGCCCTTAACAGAAACAACATCTACACTGCAGGTAGCGTCCATCATAGCGAGGTAACCTGTGTCTATAATCTTTCTGTCGCCTGCAGGAATATCGTATTCAACAGCAGAACCGTCAATCTCAATAAACACAATTCCGTTACCTGAATACTTCTGCATAAGGAAGCCTTCGCCGCCTAAAAGACCGGCACCTATTTTTTTCTGGAAAAATACCGAAACATCAATGTTACCGTATGACGCAAGGAAAGCACCCTTCTGAGCAATAACCGGCTTGTCAGGAGTAACATTTACAGCAATAATTGAGCCCGGGAATGAAGAAGCAAATGCAATCTCCCCTGCACTTACTGCACGGTACTTGTTTCTGAAAAGCTTTTCGTTTGTCATCATTCTGCCGAAAACTTTTCCTAAACCGCCGCCTTCGGTTTCCATTTTGATTTCATCGTCCATCCAGGACATTGAACCGCCTTCGCACCAAATCTCTTCGCCTGCTTCAAGCCTGCATACAAGAACAGGAAGATTTCCGCCTTTAATTTCGTAATTCATATATACCCTCCTAAGATATAAAATTTGCATTTATATTATAACCTAAATAAACAATTTTGTCCATAGTGCATATTTTTTATGAAGAATAAACAAATTTTAATATTAATATCATTGTAAATATGCGGTATTTATGATAAAATACTATTATAAAAAATGAAATGGAGAATTGTTATGAAAAATCCCAATTCGTCAAGTCGTCTGAATTACAGACAGACCTTTACCATAGGTTTTGGCTTTCTTGCCTGTATGCTGATGTGGTCAGTTTATAATTCATACGTTCCTGTAATTTTCAGAGCTAAGCTTACAGAGCTTTCAGACGGAGGCTCCGCCCTTCCGGGATTTCTTTCGGTTGCTCTTCTTGTAAATGCAATAATGACTATTGATAATGTTTTCGGCGTTATCTTTCAGCCATATTTCGGCAAAAAGAGTGATTCAACCCATTCAAAATGGGGCAAGAGAATGCCGTACATAATTATATGTCTGCCGATATGTGCTGTCTTCTTCAGCCTTATTCCTGTTGCAGCAACGCTAAAAGCAGGCGCTCTTTCAATCATCCTTATGATGACTGTTATAATCTTTTTTAACTTTACTATGTCAATCTGGCGCTCGCCTGTTGTTTCGCTTATGCCTGACTTTACGCCGTCACACCTTCAGAGTGATGCAAACGCCGTAATAAATATTATGGGCGGTATCGGTCAGATGATTGGATTTGTTGTCGGCACCATAGCTACTGCGCTTGTTGGTCTATTAGGATTTACGACAATGCAGGAGGCTCTTAAAGCAAAAACTAATTCACTCGGTCAGATACTTATGACAAACGCTGACGGAAGCCCGGTTGTAAATTATGCGCAGGGCTTTAACAGCTCGGCACCTGAATATCAGGAACATATACAGAACTTTATCGCTTCGGGTAAAGATAAGCTTTATCTTGTTGACGGCAGTCTTACAAGCTCAGGTACTGAAGCCCAGCTTGTTGCACAAAAGGTTGTTAAAACCCCAATCGAATATGTTAACTACACGCCTATATTTGTTGTTGCGGCTGTAATCGCTGTTCTTTGTCTTGTTATTCTTTGTATTTTCTATAAAAAAAATAAAGAAAACGACCTTTCAAAAGATATTATAATTGAAAATAAAGACGGCGAAAAGCCAAAGAAAATTAAGATAAAAGATCTTCCGTTAAGCAAAGGTGAAAGAACAAGCCTTCTTACTATGCTTGCCGCACTGTTTTTAATCAACAATGCAACTGAAGCAATTATTCCCAACTTTACAAACTTTGCACTTGATACGCTGAATGTTAAGCCGATTTATTCAACTCTTATGATGGCAGTATTTGCAGTTTCTCTTGCTGCATTCGGTATTCCTGCCGGAGCTATGGGAAGAAAGCTCGGCAGAAAGAAAACAATAATTATCGGACTTTCTGTAATAGTCGTTATGTTCGCAATATACCTGTTAGTATCACAATTTGTAAGTAACAGAATGTTTACCTGGATTGTTCTTTGGATTGCACTTGTTGTCGGAGGTGCTGCAGTTGGCTGCATCAACATAAACACACTTCCGTTAGTTCTGGCAATCGGAGGCAGAGATTATGTTGGCACATTTACAGGTTACTACTACACAGCAACCTTCTCTGCTGCAATTACAGGTCCTATTCTTTGCGGACTTTTGATTGGACTTTTCGGTGATGACTACAACTTTATGTTCCTTTTCTGTTCAATTATGTTTGCGCTTGGTCTTGCGGTAATAACAAGGGTTAAGCACGGTGAAACTTCACCCGAAGATGAGCAGTGGCTTAAAGAAGCCGTAGAGGCTGCCGAAGATTAAAACAAAGTAAAAAACCGTTTGAAGTTTATCTTCAAACGGTTTTTTGTTAATATATTTTATTCTGCCTTTTTCTCTTCAGGCTTTTCCTCCGTCTTTTTTACGGGCTTGTCCTGATTAAAGATTCTCTCGGCAAATTCAAAAATATCCTTTTCATACTGCTCCGGATATTTGAAATGTGAATGAACGTGACGTGCTGTATCGTAAATAATAAGCTTTTTATCCTCGCTTCCGCAAGCCTCATAACATTCTTCAACCATATAAGTCGGTACAAAATTATCTCTTCCGCCGTGAATAAAGAGCGCAGGAAGCTTTGTGTTTTTAAGTGCTTCTCTTGAGTCAGACGCTTTAATATCAAGGTCAAGGAAAGCCTTTGTAAGAAATCCCATACTCTCAATAACGGGCTTTGAAGGAAGATGAGTAACTGACTTCATAAGATAGTTAAACTCATCATAACAGGTTGTGAAACCGCAGTCTTCAATAAAGCCGACAACATTATCAGTCAGATCCTGATCCGAAGCCTGCATAATAGTAGCAGCGCCCATTGACGTACCGTAAAGGATAATCTTACCGTCAGGGAAATATGAATTTACACATTCAATCCACTTTATAAGCTCATTTTTTTCAAGGATACCAAAGCCTGTAAACTTACCCTCGTGGCCTTCAAAATGACGGTGATTTACGAGGAAGCAGTTATAACCTGCATTAAGTATCGGCTCAACCATTGCAGCAAATGCAAAATCGCTGTTTGTGTTATAGCCGTGAACACAAATAAATGTATTCTTCGTAGGCTTGTCATTAATATAGAAAAATCCGGGTAAAGTAAGACCATCGTCAGTTTTTATACTAACCTCAAGCGGTGAATAGTTATCTCTTAATCTTTCAATAGCTTCATCCGTTTCCCTTGTAGCCTCAACTACATCGTCGTCATAGAATCTGCCGGGCTGCGGGTCGTCCCTATCGGACTGAGGCGGATCAACAAAAACCTTGTACATAAGTACTGAAATACCGGAAAACCATGCAATAAGCATAGCGGTTATAATTGACACAAACAGCCAAGGAAATTTTTTCATTTCATTCTCTCCTTTGTTTATTTTATTTTATAATTTTAGCATATATTTAATATATAATCAAGTAGATTAAACTTTACAAAGTATTGATTTTGTTCATTATTTTTAGTAAAATTATGTAAAGGAGCTGATTCATATGTCTAAAAAGATTATTATTGCCGGAGCCGGACACGGCGGACTTGCGTGCGCAGCACTTCTTTCAAGAAACGGCTTTGACGTTACCGTATATGAAAAATGCAAACGAAGAAATCTTGGTTATGACTGGACAGACACAGTAGATATAAAATCTTTTGAAACAGCTGAAATCGAACTGCCGAAGGATAAGGTTTTTGAAAAAAGCACAAACATCACCTTTTGTACTCCGTATGAAAGCTCTGTAATTGTTCAGGATATTGAAGACGAACTTCTTACTGTTAAAATTGAAAGAAAAGAACTTTATGATATTCTTATTAACAATGCTGAAAAAAGCGGTGTAAAATTTGAATTTGGATGTGAGATAATATCCCCTATTTTAATCGGCGACAGAACTGTCGGAATTAAGACTAAAAAAGGCGACTTTTACGCTGACCTTGTTATTGACGCTTGCGGCTGTGACTCGGTAGTAAGAAAGCAGCTTCCGGACTGTGTAGGAATTCAGAAAGAAACCGGTAAATATGAAAGATTTTACGTTTACCGCGGCATATATTCAAAAGGAAAAGAAGCGCTGCATAAATACAAGGTTTATCTGATGCCGAACGGGAAAATGGGAATAGGCTGGGTTATCAGCGACAAAAACACAAGTGATGTTTTAATCGGAAAATTTGAACCCTTCGGAGAAGAGGAAAAGGAGGAGCAGCTGGCATTTTTCAGGGAGAAAAACAGCGTTATCGGTAATAAGCTAATCAGGGGCGGCTGCTTCGAGGAAATACCCGTAAGGCATACATTAAGCATTTTAGTTTCAGACGGCTATGCTGCTATCGGTGACAGCGCTTTTATGACTATTCCCCTTTTAGGTTCAGGTATATCAAACTCGTTTAATGCAGCAAAAATTCTTTCAGATGTTATTATTAATGATGAAACACAGACATATAGTGCTGAAACACTTTGGGATTATCAGAAAAAATATTATGAAAAAATCGGCTTTGCAATGGCAAAAATGGCAGTTATAAGATGTATGCTCCCAAAGCTTACCGCCAGCCAGATTGATTATGTTTTTGAGAGCGGAATAATAACAAGTAACGAGCTTACAATATCATCAGACACATCATTTTCACCTGACGTAAGTATAATTAAAAGGGCGATTGCTATTATCAAAGACAGAGATCTTCTTTCAATCCTCGCAAAAGCAGTTACCGATATAGGACGTCTTACTGCACTTACAGGCTCTATTCCTGAAGAATACAGCAGAAGCAAAGTAATAAACTGGTCACAAAAGTATAATAAAATATTTGAAATATGAGGTATTTTTATGGCAAAGGTATTAATTATTAACGGCAGTCCACACACAAAAGGATGTACTGCAAGGGCACTTGAAGAGATGATAAAAATCTTTGATAACGAAAAAATTGAAACAGAAATTGTTCAAGTTGGAAACAAGGATATAAGAGGCTGTATATCCTGCGGCACATGTGAAGAAAACGGCAAATGCGTATTTGATGATTTAGTTAACGAAACCGCAGCAAAGCTTAAAGAGGCTGACGGCCTTGTTATCGGAAGTCCTGTTTACTACGGTTCACCGAACGGATCACTTCTTTCCTTCCTTGACAGGCTTTTTTACAGCACCCCGTTTTCAAAAAGGATGAAGGTCGGCGCAGCAGTAGTAAGCTGTCGCAGAGGCGGTAACACAGCTTCATTTGACGTACTTAACAAATACTTCACAATATCGTCTATACCGGTTGCATCAAGCAATTACTGGAATCAGGTACACGGTTTCACTGCAGAAGATGTTGATAAGGACCTCGAAGGCTTACAGATTATGAGAAATCTCGCAAGAAATATGAGCTTTATGATTAAGGCAATAGCAGATGCTAAGGAAAGATACGGCTTGCCTGAAACAGAGAAAAAAGTGTTTACAAGCTTCCCTGACGGAAAGTAAAAATTATAAAAACGACACGGTATTAACCGTGTCGTTTTTTTGTTTAGCTTCAAATAAAAAGAACCCGAAACATTATGTTTACGAGTTCTTTCTTGGTGCGGACGATGGGACTTGAACCCACAAGGAAGCAATATCCACAGGAGTCTGAGACCTGCGCGTCTGCCAATTCCGCCACATCCGCATATTTTTTTATTTCATTTGCCGTTATACCTGCGCGGTACTCTTGCGGTGCCCAAAATTTGTTTTATACTGTAACAAATTTTGACCGCTGCGCCATTGCGACATGTGCTTCATCTTCCACCGGAAGCGCACCTGTCACAATGCTGCCAATTCCGCCACATCCGCATATTTTTTTATTTCATTTGCCGTTATACCTGCGCGGTACTCTTGCGGTGCCCAAAATTTGTTTTATACTATAACAAATTTTGACCGCTGCGCCATTGAGACATGTGCTTCATCTTCCACAGGAAGCGCACCTGTCTCAACGCTGCCAATTCCGCCACATCCGCATATTTGCAATTTTTATCCACTTGGAATTTGCTTAAATAAGATAACATATTGTAGTTGAAAAGTCAATTATTTATGATATAATCATTATGGTGAAATTATGAAAAAAACAATATATGCATTATGTAGTGCGGCTGCTGTTATTTATTCAATTTACTACGCTTCTTTGGGCGGCTTCAGAGGCAACAGCGGTGCGCTTTCTAAAATCGGTTTAAATCACCCCGTTCTCTTTATTATATGGGGTGCAATTACTTTTATCTCTCTTTTTATTCTTATATGCGCTGCTTATTCAAAGACGCAATACAAATTTCACAAATATCTGCTTATAATATCTTTTTTTGGAATGCTTCTGACTATTTTCTTTGACTTTGACTACAATGAGAAGGTACAGTACTATCTTCACTGCTCCGGCTCTCTGACCTTTTCAGTAGTTACAGGAATAACAGTATTGCTTCTTTTCTATCTGAATAAAAGATATATTCTTGCGGGTATTTGCCTTGCGGTACTTATAACCGACTTTATTCTTTTATTAATATTCAAAGAAACTGCTTTAATTGAGCTTTTTCCGATATTTTCGGGATACATACTATTAAACATTTTTATTTTCAAATCAAAGGAGAAAAAACTTGAAGTTAAACAAAATGCTCAAATCTCTTGACAGCTACCCGTTTCATATGCCGGGGCACAAGCGAAACGCAAAATTCAATATTCCTTCAAGTGAAATTGACATTACCGAAATTGACGGTTTTGACAACCTCCACTCCCCTGACGGTGTTATAAAAGAGCTTGAGGAAGAACTTGCAAAACTTTACGGCTTTGAAAAAAGTATTATCAGCGTTAACGGTTCAAGCTGCTGTATACTTTCCGCAATATGTGCGGTATGTGATTACGGCGACACAATTCTTATTGCGAGAAACTGTCACAAAAGCGTTTATAACGCCTGCTTTATCAAAAAGCTTAATGTTGAATATATAGAGCCCGAATATATTGAAGAAATCGGAACATACGGCAAAATAACGCAGGAGGCTGTCGACAAGGCGTTAAATCGATTTGAAAACGCAAAGGCAGTAGTTATCACCTCGCCGACATACGAAGGCGTTACAAGCGAAATAAAAGCTGATGTACCTGTAATTATAGACAGTGCTCACGGTGCACATTTCGGATTTCATCGCGACTTTCCTGTACTTCCCTACGGCGATATAGTTATTAATTCGCTTCACAAAACTCTGCCGGCTCTAACGCAGACGGCAGTTATCCATATTAATAATCCAAAATACTTTGAAAAAGTTAAAATGTATATGGATATATTTGAAACGAGCTCGCCGAGTTATGTTCTGATGTCGTCGATTGACACTTGTATTGAATTCCTTAGAAAGTGTGAAAATGACTTCGACGCTTTTTCAAAACGTCTTGACAAGTTCTATTCTCAGGTAAATGAACTTGAAAACATCAAGGCTTTTGAAGGCGACGACAAATCAAGACTCGTTATTTATGCTGATAATATGAGCGGTACAAGTCTTTATTCTTTTTTACGGGAAAACGGAATTGAAGCAGAAGGCGCAACTCTTAATTATGTAATTCTCATTTCAAGCGTATGCGACAGTGACGAGGGCTTTGAGCTTCTTATAAACGCTCTGAAAAAAGCCGATAAAGTAAAATCTCATTTTGAACGCTTCAGCACTTCCTATACATTGCCGAAAAAGAAATACAATATATATGAAGTCAACTCATTTGAAAAAACAGAGCTTTTGAAGGCAGAAGGAAAAGTATCGGCGCAGTATATTTACGCATATCCTCCAGGCGTTCCGATAATTGTACCCGGCGAGGTCATAAGCCGTGAAATAATTGACCGGATTACGTCAATGAAAGAAAACGACGTTAATATAATTTCGCAAGTACAAGACATTAATATTATATTGACAAAGAAATAAATATAATGTAAAATAGTAAAAAAATATGAAAGAGGTGTTCTTTGTGAAAAGAATAAACACTTTAAGCTCACGCTCTCTTTGTGAGTCAGCTAAAAAAGGCGGTTGCGGCGAATGCCAGACATCTTGCCAGTCAGCAAGCAAAACTTCATGCTCGGTTGCTAATCAGAAATGTGAGCAGTTAAAGAAGTAATTACAGAAACTAAGGTGGGTTTTAACCCGCCTTTTTCTTTGGAGAGAAAAAATGATTCACGCATATAAAATGAACGGATATAACATCATTATCGACCAAAACAGCGGATGCGTTCACAGTGTTGACGAAGCTACATATGACATAATAACTATGTATGAAAAGCATAGCCGTGACGAAATAAAGACATTTATCCTTGATAAATACAAGGACGATGACGATGTTACAGAAAACGATATAGAGATTTGCTTCGAAGATATTGAAAAGCTTAAGAAGGAAGGCAGACTTTTTGCAAATGACGAGTTTGAAAGCCTTGCCGATGATTTCAAAAAAAGGCAGGGCGTCTTAAAAGCAATATGTCTTCACGTTGCGCATGACTGCAATCTTGCTTGCAAATACTGTTTTGCCGGCAAGGGAGAATACGACGGACCTAAAGGGCTTATGAGCCTTGAAACAGGTAAAAGGGCACTTGACTACCTCATTGAGCAAAGCGGCACCAGAAAAAATCTTGAGGTTGACTTTTTCGGCGGCGAGCCTCTTCTTAACTGGGAAGTTTGTAAAAAGCTTGTTGAATACGGCAGGCAACAGGAAAAGAAATATAATAAAAATTTCCGTTTCACTCTTACAACAAACGGTCTTCTGATAAATGACGATGTAATTGATTTTTGTAATAAGGAAATGGGTAATGTTGTTCTTTCACTTGACGGAAGAAAAGAAACGAACGACCGTATGCGCGTATCAAGAAACGGTGCCGGTTCATATGATTTAATCAAGGATAAGTTTATAAAATTTGCGAACTCGAGAAATCAGAAGGATTATTATATGAGGGGTACCTACACCCGCAACAATCTTGATTTTGCAAGCGATATTATACATATGGCTGACCTTGGATTTAAGGAGCTTTCGATTGAACCTGTCGTATGTTCGCCCGTTGAGGAATATGCGCTTAAGGAAAGCGATTTACCGACTCTGAAAAAACAGTATCAGTTACTTGCTGACGAAATGCTGAAAAGGTACAGAAACGGTAACGGCTTTACTTTTTACCATTATATGATTGACCTTGAAAGCGGTCCATGTATTGTTAAAAGAGTTTCCGGCTGCGGAGTAGGAACAGAGTATATGGCGGTTACACCTGACGGCGACCTTTACCCCTGCCATCAATTTGTCGGCGACGATAATTTTTTACTTGGCAATATTTACGACGGAGTTACAAAGCCTGAATTACTTAAACAGTTTGAGGGATGTAATGTTTATTCCCACAAGGAATGTAAAGACTGCTTTGCAAAGCTTTACTGCTCGGGTGGTTGTGCTGCAAACGCATATCATTCAACAGGAAGCGTTAACGGGATATACTCATTCGGCTGTGAGCTTCACAAAAAAAGAATCGAGTGTGCAATAATGCTTAAGGTTGCTGAAGCTGAGGAAGGCTTTAAGGTGGAATATTAATAAATTTTATGTTTATAAAACGGTGGGTTTTAATACTCACCGTTTTATTGTGTATTTCACAAAATAATAGACACAATTTTTGTTTAGTTTTCACTAATTATTTTTTGTTTTAATCAAAGTGTTGACTTTGTATAAAAATATAATGTAAAATAATTTTAATAGTTAATTTCTTGTTGAGTTGTAAGGGGGATAATTATGGCTTGGCAAAACGATTATGAAGAAAGACTTGTTGATGTTGAAACAGCAATAAAATCAATTAAAGACGGCGACAAGGTTGTTATCGGCTTTGGTTGCGGCGAGCCTTTCGGAATTGTTAAAGCGCTTGTTGAGCACTATCAGGATTACAAGGATGTTGAGATAGTCAATATGCTTACTCTTGGTGATTCACCTTGGTGTGAACCTGAAATGAAAGGTCATTTCACCCTTAACTGCCTTTTTGCATCACAGAGTAACAGGCAGCATATTTCAAACGGCACAAGCGAATTTACCACCTCACACTTTTATGAAATACCTGAAATAATCAAGTCCTATATTTGCCCGAGGGTTTCACTTGTTATGGTTTCCCCTCCCGACGAGCATGGCTACGTTTCTTTCGGTACAACGGTTGACTATATTAAAGGTACAACGGATTACTGTGAAGTAATAATTGCACAGGTTAATAAAAATATGCCGAGAACCTTTGGTAACAGCATAAAGCATGTTCGTGATTTTACATATTTCGTTGAAATTGACGAACCGTTGCCGGAGGTTAAAAGCGTTGAAGTAACTGAAACAGAAATGAAAATAGGCAAAAACTGTGCGTCGCTTATTAAGGACGGCGACTGCCTTCAGCTTGGTATTGGCGGTATTCCCAACGCTGTATGCGCACAGCTTTGGGACAAGAAAAACCTCGGAATACACAGCGAGCTTGTCGGCGATGGCGTTGTTGACCTTCTTGAAGCAGGTGTTATCAACAACAAAGCAAAGCAGACGCACAGAGGCAGAACCGTTCTCGGAGCTGCATTCGGCTCAAAAAAGCTGACTGATTATATTAACAACAATCCGGCTGTTGAGCTTCATCCTATTGATTATGTAAACAACCCTATTGAAATTGCAAAAAATGACAATATGGTTTCAATAAATTCGTGTCTTCAGGTTGACCTTCTCGGACAGGTTGTTTCCGACACAGTAGGACTTAATCAATATTCCGCTGTCGGCGGTCAGGTTGATTTCGTTCGAGGAGCGACTATGAGTAAAGGCGGCAGGTCAATTATCGCAATGCCCTCGACTGCAAAGCGAGGACTTATTTCAAGGATTGTACCTCTTATCACGGAAGGCAGCGCAGTTACAACGCCGAGAAACGACGTAAACTATGTTGTGACTGAATATGGTATCGCTCAGCTCAAAGGCAGAACTCTTAAGGAAAGAGCGAAAGCACTTATCAGGGTTTCTCACCCGAAATTCAGAGCACATCTTATTCACGAGTTCAAAAAGAGATTCAACGAAGAGCCCTTCAGCAAAGAAGAACTTAAGGAGCTTGTTATTGATGACTCTCTTGAAGCGATACACGAAGCAAGAGAAAATATCAAGGATAATGTAAAACAGAGAATATCATCTCACCGTAGTGAGTAAATATATTATTAAGGAGAGAAAAATGGCACATTATAAAACCGAACACTTTGGAATTGCAAGAAAAATTGTATCAAATATGACGGCGCAGAGCTGGAAGGAAATTCCACACGCAACGCTAATGTATGACGCTGATGTAACAGAGTTTTTTGACGTTATTAAAAAGCTTAACGAGGGTGTTGAGGACAAAAGCGAAAAGATTACAATTAACACGGTAATGCTTAAGGTTATCTGTGAGGGGCTTAAGGTTGCGCCTAAGATGAACACACATCTTGAATTTAACAGACATCTTGTCAGAGGCTCGCTAAAATGCTTTAATCATATTGATATTTCTATGCCAATGGTACTTCCAAGCGGAGAAATGATGACGGTCAACTTACACGATATGGGTTCAAAAAGCCTTAAGGAAATGACAAATACAATTAACAATACGATTACAAGGGCAAAAAACTCTGATATGAACGAGGTTATGTATGAGGTGTCGCTTTCTGATACTCTTACCGGTCTTTCACAGGGTAAGGTTTTGCAAGCGGTAAGAAGGCTTTACGGCTCAAAAATGCCCGGCAAACATCAGGTTAAAACACTTTCCGGCGACGCTAAAAAGGAGTATTACTCGATTCCTGTTAGCAAAAGACTTACAAAGCATGATATTGAACAAGGAACAACAACCATATCAAATTTAGGTTCTATCTACAGAGAGCAGAAAGGCTTTTGTGCTCTTCTCGAAATCATCCCGCCACAGACTACAGCATTTGCAATAAACGCTGCACAAAAGCGTCCTACAGTTGTTGAAGACGAAAACGGCAATGAAAAGATTGTTACAAGAATGATTATGCCAATAACAATTGCTTTTGACCACAGGGCGCTTGACTACGGTGATGTTGTACCGTTCATGAAAAAGCTTGATGAAATTTTTGCAAATCCCGAATGTATTCTTGACTGGAAGGAATAAAATAATATGTAAAAGCACAGGAAATCACCTGTGCTTTTGTTTTGCTTTATGAAAGCCTTACGATTGTCATATTTGTTCCTGCTGTCGGTGTCGCTGTTTCAACTGTGCCTGATAAAACATTAACCGATACTGATGTATCCTGACATGCAGGCACTTTTACAATATAGTTACCTGACGCTGTTGTATCGCCTGTTACCGATACAGCTGAAGGCTGCTGTGCCACACCATTTTCTGTTACAGCAAGCTGTGCGTCTGTAAAGGTTGCGCTAACCTGATACATAACAAGATAGGTCTTTCCCCTCTTACCTCCTGAAAGAATAACGCTTCCGTTGTTTCTTTCAATGTTTCTTTCGTCAGTATTATATACTGTTGTCGGGAATGGAATATTTGTTCCTGCAGCATAAGTTTCGCCGGGTGCAAACGCATTAGTGAAAAGCGCATATGCCTGTGTAGGATAATTATCCCTTACCGGTGCAGGACAGGATGGAACCTGTAACGGAGGGTTAATAACCGTCGGCTGCTGAAACTGAGCAGGTACAAAGCCGTCAGCAAGAGCAGAAGGCTGTGACGGATAAATTGTTGTGTCAATATTACTTAATCTCTGTGATAAACAGCTCATAAGCTTCTCCTTTCATATTTTTGGCTTTCGCCTATTTCATTATATGAGCAAGAAGAAATTTTGTACTTGAAATATACTTGGATTAATGGTAATATATAAAAGCAATTTAGATATGCGGGTATGGTGGAATTGGCAGACACGCAAGATTTAGGATCTTGTGGGAGACCGTGCAGGTTCAAGTCCTGTTACCCGCACCATAAAAAACAGCAAGCTTTTAGGCGAGATGCGATAACGAAGGTTAGTCCTAAAACCGCATCTTTTCCGCCATAACTACATTAAAATGTCCATTAGGGCGTCAGCCCAAACGGACATTTGTGCTTTGTTCTGACAAAAAATCTGCTGATTTTAGGATGCAAAGCAGTTTTGACAAAGTAATTTTAGTTCATAAAGGTATTACAAAATTCCCTGCATACTTGCGTATGCAGGGAATTTTTAATGC
>DLBD01000129.1 GCA_002494125.1 Ruminococcaceae bacterium UBA7030
CTGTTTATGCAAGTGAACTTTAGTAAACAAGTAAGAACAAAGAATTATATTTATTTTATGTTGTCCGGAATTACACCTTAAACCGGCTAAGGTGTTTTTGTCGGGCTCTTTTTATGCCTTTTTATAACTACCATTAATAAAAAGGAGAAAATTATGGACGAAAAATTAATGTATCTTATGATACAAGGTCAGATTTCTTACGAATTCAAAAACAAAGATTTATTAACACAGGCGCTGACGCGCAGATCGTATTCACAGGAGAACGGAGGTCTCGATAACGAAGTCCTTGAGTTTATCGGTGACAAAGTTCTCGACATTGCCGTAGTCAAATACTTGTCTGATAAATATGGCAGTATTGACAATGACGGTTACTCTTCACAGTTTGATGAAGGCGTATTGACACGGATAAAAGCCAGAATGGTTGAGAAGAAAACTCTTGCAAGACGAATTGATGAACTCGGATTTACAGAGTTTATCAAAATGGGAAAAGGAGATATCGAGAATAACGTCAACGAGCAGCAATCTGTAAAAGAAGACTTGTTTGAAGCTATCTTAGGCGCCGTTGCGCTTGATTGCAACTGGGATTTCGATACTCTCTTTCAGGTCGTTGACATTATGCTCAATCCTGACTCATTTGATAAGTCAAATTCTGAAAAGAACTACACGGACAGAATCATTGAACTTGAAACGAAAAAATGGAGTGTGATTCCGTTCTTCAAGTATTATAAAAGGAGCTATCAGACTAGTTGGTATTTCCCATTTGACGGCGTATCCCAGCATATTCAGGATATGACTAAAATCAATGACCTGCAGTACACCTGTTTAGCAAAGCTGTTGACTGACCTTCCTGAATTCAGAGGCTTTGGCAGAAACAAAAACGAAGCAAGAGAACAGGCGTGCAAAGTCGCTTATGAATGGCTAGAAAAAGAAGGATTGCTTTGGTCAATACGAGATGAAATTGAGAATCCCAACAAGGATGAAGCCATTAATCAGCTTGAAATTCTTGCAAGACGGGATTACTTTTCTATCCCCGAGTACGAATTTGAAGAAACATTTGATAAAGACGGAAATCCAGTATGGGAGTGCAAATGTTATATAGACGAAGTTGAATACTATTTCAGCGCCGCTTCATCTTCTAAAAAGGATGCCAAAAAATCCGCCGCATTCGATATGCTGAATTATGTTCTGGGGGAAATGTGATATGGCAAAATGGTGTTTTAACTATGATTCGGGAGAATACGAAAATATTGAAAAAGACGGTTTCAGCATTGACCGGGGCGAGTATGTTTACAACTGGGACGACAGTGAATACCGCAACGAAGATGACGATGATGAAGATGACTTTTAATTAACAAAAACGCATTAGCAAGCCGGTTGCTAATGCGTTTATTTTATGATACTTCTATGCCGAGGTCAGTCAGATAGCCGTCAACCTTCTCAACGTTCTCCGTCTGGAAGGATTCAAACACATCTGCGTAGGTATTAAGCGTTACCTCAATGTTGCGGTGTCAGAGCAGTTTTTGCAGGACTTTGGCAGGCATGTGACCTTCCAAACAGCGGGTTGCATAGGTGTGTCTGAGAGAGTGTAGTGAAAGGGTGCCTTTGACGCTCTCGTCTTTGATGTCATAAGTATTGATAATCCGCTTAAACTCTGTGTTTGCAACGCTTGTCGCAATCAGCGTACCGGTTGAAGTATGGAACAGATAGCCGTCCTTCGTGGGCTGATAATTCTTGATTATCCGCTCAATAATCGGCTTCACCAGGGCGTTAATCGGGACGGTGCGGGTGCCCGCTTCGGTCTTTGCATTATCGTTGATAAACGCCTCGCCGTACCTTCCCTTCGCAATGGTTTTATCCACGTTGATAAAGTTGAAATTCAGGTTGAAATCATCAATCGTCAGCGCGTTCACCTCGCCCATACGCATACCGGTAAAAATGGAAATCAGCATCTGGTCCGTATAGCGCGTCGGCTTCGTCATCAGGACGTCAATGAACTTCTTTTGCTCCTCCACCGTCATCGCTCTGACCTTCAGCGGCTTTTTCTTCGATTTCGGAATCCGCATATCGGTCATCGGATTTTCAAGGATAATCTTGCGCTTCACCGCTTCCCTGAAGCACTGGTTCATAATGCCGTAAATCTTTCTGATGGTGGATTGCGATAAATCTATCTTGGATATCAGCAGCTCCTTCACCATAAAGAAGTTAATCTGCTGCAGCGGTACGTTGTTGATTGCCGCCGTCAGTTTCAGCGTTTCCAGATTGCGGTAATAGGTCTGCTCCTGGATTTCGTTCATAGCGAGTTTGTCATCCTGCATCTGCTTGGCAAGCTGATAAAAGGTGATGTGCGAGATATCAATAAAAGTGCCGGAATAGATGCTGTACTTAATCTGGTTGAGCTTCTCCTTCACCTCTTCAGCGGTCTTGCCGTAAACGGTCTTGCGCTTGATTTTGCCGTTCTCGTCCCTGCCGACATTTATCTGTCCCATCCACTTCTTCTGCGAGTTGCTGTAGAATATCGTGCCGTCGCCGTAGTCCATCTGCACCTTCGGCTTTCTGCCCATACTATCCCTCCTTCCGAACTCACTTGCATTTAAGCATAATAAAAAAATTTATTCAAGTAGTTTTCGCTTATTTCTCAACTTAGTCCAAAAAAGAGTACATAACATATAAATGAATAATGTAGCTCCGTAAAAGTCACAAAATAACCAGTACAAAAATATATGTTGACAAATGGCGAAATATGGCTTATAATGAGAATCGTAGCCATAGGGCTATTGAATTTTATAATTCTATTATCACAAAAATACCAGTACAGAAATTTGGTGAATCAATGAAACTTAAACAAATTGCCGATATCCGAACAGGTATTGTGGCTGCAAGGAAGAAAGCAACTGATGAAAGCCTGTTTCGGAAATCGTATAAGATGATTAATCTTAAGTGCATCAATGAAAAAGGATATATTGATTTCTCTTTGGCAGAAGAGTTTGAAGCAAACGAAATGCTATCGAATGATTTTCTGACGCAAAAAGGCGATATTCTTATCCGATTAAGCGTTCCATACACTTCTATTATTATTAAAAAGCCGGAAGAAGAAGGATACGTAATTCCCTCGCACTTTGCAATCATTCGTGTTGATTGTAACTTGGCAACACCCGAGTATATTTTATGGCTACTCAGAAGTTCAAAGGTTCAGCAACAAATACGGATGAACAACAGTGGCAGTAGTGGGTTTGGCACTATCAGCTCAGGTTTCTTCTCCAATTTGGATATCAGGTGTCCGTCACAACAACGCCAAAAAGCAATCGGCAAGCTACTTATGCTGTCTGAACGAGAACAAGAACTGATATACCGATTATCAGAGGAAAAAGAAAAATACACTTATGCAATTTTAGAGGTATTAAATAATTCGGAGGATTAATATAATGGATGTTAAAAAGACAACAAGAAGAGATATAGAAAACACATTATGGAAAGCGTGTGACAGTTTCAGAGGAAAAATCGACAGTTCAAGATATAAGGACTACATCCTTTCCATGTTATTTGTAAAATACTTGAGCGACTACTATAAAGAAAAGCGTGAAGAGTATGCAATCAGGTATAACGGCGATGAAAAGCGCATTGAAAGAGCTATGAGCCGTGAACGCTATTCCATGAGCGACGAGTCAACCTTTGATTATCTTTACAAAAACAGAACAGATACCGCTATCGGTGAGAAAATCAACAAGGCGTTATCGAGCATAGAAAACAGTAACAGCGCAAAGCTTCACGAAGTTTTCCGTTCCATTGATTTCAATTCCACGGTTGACTTCGGTGATGTTAAAGAGAAAAATGCCACGCTTAAAAACCTGCTTGAAGACTTCAATGATTTAGATTTATCACCAAGTAGATTAGAAAGCAAAGATATTATCGGTGATGCTTATGAATATATGATTGCCAATTTTGCTTCGGACGCAGGTAAAAAAGGCGGCGAGTTTTATACACCGAGTGCGGTTTCGGAACTGGTGGCACGCCTTGTTAAGCCTAAAGCAAATGACAGAATATACGATGGAACCTGCGGCAGCGGCGGCTTGCTTCTTAAAGCGTTTGCACAGGTTCCGGATGGAAAAGTCAGAATCTACGGTCAGGAGCTGAATATGCAAACATGGGCGCTTTGCCGCATGAATATGTTCCTGCATAATATTGATGATGCGGTTATCTGGCACGGCGATACAATTGCAAATCCACAGAACATTGAAGACGATAAACTGATGAAATTCCAGTGTATAGTAGCGAATCCTCCGTTTTCGCTTGATAAGTGGGACAGCGGTTTCTTTGCGGATTCGGATATCGAAGATAAAAAGCAAAAAATGACTGCTGAACTTGACCCGTACAAGCGCTTTGAATGGGGAATTCCTCCGAGAGGAAAAGGCGACTATGCATTTGTTCTTCATTTCCTTCACAGCCTTGATGATGTGAACGGAAGAATGGGCATTGTACTTCCTCACGGCGTACTGTTCAGAGGCGCCGGAGAAGGCAAAATACGAAAAGCGATTATTGAACAATTCAACTTCCTGGATGCTGTCATCGGATTACCAGCAAATCTTTTCTACGGAGCAGGCATTCCGGCGTGCATCTTAGTATTCCGTAAGGACAGACGCAATAACGATAAGGTGCTCTTCATTGACGCAAGCGGCGACGGACATTTTGAAAAAGGTAAGAATCAGAACATTCTTCGCCCTGAAGATGTTCAGAAGATTGTAGATACCTATACCGAATATAAAACCAACCCGAATTTCACAGGCGAGGACAAATTCAGCCATGTGGCAACGCTGAAAGAGATTGAGGACAACGAATACAACCTCAACATACCCCGCTATGTTGACACCTTTGAAGAAGAACCGCTTGTGGATATTGACGAGGTGAAGGCAAATATCGACGCCATTCAAAAAGAACTCGCCGAAGTGCAGGCGCAGATGAATGAATACATGAAGGAACTGGGACTATAAAAAGGGTAAAGAGGAGATAACATGAAAGATATTATTTTAGTAATTGTAACAGCTTTAATATCCGGTTTATTAGCGACCTTAATTACAATATTGTTTCAAAAAAGAACCGCAAAGTACAATAGTAAATTAAAAATCTTTGAAACGTTAATGTCTCAAAGATATTTGATTTCAACAGAAGAGAGCGTAAAAGCGTTGAATTCGATTGATGTAGTGTTTTACAAAGATTCTGACGTGAGAAAGGCATATAAAGAATTTTTAGACGAAACCGAAAAGAAGCCTGAATTCAACCCTAATGTCGGAGATAAATATTTACGATTGTTAGAAGAAATGTCAAAGGTTCTGAAGTTAGACAATATCCATTGGGATGAAATTAAAAGATACTATTACCCAGCAGGTCTATCTGAAAAGTTAAATGAAGAAACCGCATTAAGAAAAGCTCAACTGATGAACGCATTAGAAAGTGCAAACCGACCTGATCAGCAAGAAAACAGTTCGCCAAACGAACAATTTTCGCAAGAAATAATTACCGAAATGATTAAAAATCCTGATAGCATTGAAGGTATTATGAAACTAGCTAAAATGTTTGGCGCAGATATCAATGACAGCAATGAATAAGATAAAAGAAAAAGATTTAGTACGAGAAAAGTTTGACGGCTTAACAAAAGAAGTGCTTAACTGGGAATGTTTGAATGTGTATTCGTTTTTCAAAGGTGACATCAGCAAGAAAAGCGAAATAGAGATAATTCAGGGTTATGCAAAAGCCACAAACGACTTGTTCAATTGCTTTTATCAAGATAATCATATTTTTGATGGGCACTCTGCTGTTTTCAGAGAAGACACGCAGGCATATCCTTTTGTGTTTCTGTGCAGGCACACTTTAGAGTTGTTAATAAAACATATGTCGTCTGTCTTTTCAATTGAATATGATGCGAGCCATAAACTTGAAAAACTATGGCAACCGCTTCAACAAGAGTTAAAGAAGAAAGAAAATGGAATAAAACCTGAAGACATGAGCAATTTCAATGTTTTGGTAAAAGCTATATCTAAATTAGACCCAAATGGAATGCAGGCAAGATATACCAAATCAAAAGATAGCACCATGTATAAAAGCAAACCGGTTTTTATTCAGTCTAAACTTATTAATGCTATACTACAAAGAATGGTAGATGTTATGTTGAATATAGATTACGTCAAAGAGGAAAACGAGAATGAAACAGGAAATTAAAGAGCGAATTGAACAGATAAATAACGGTATCATTCCTGAGGGGTATAAAAAAACTAAAATCGGTATTATGCCTATTGATTGGGATATTGCTGATTTAGGTCTTTTAATATCTGAGTCTAAAGAATTATCAAATGATATTAATAAATATAAAGTTTTTTCTTCATCAAGGAACGGATTAATACCTCAAAACGACTATTACAATAGGGAATCTGTTGAAACTAATAATGGTTATAAAATTGTTCCTAATGGATTTGTTACATATAGACATATGAGTGACGACGACGTTTTTCACTTTAATGTTAATACTACTGGTGCATCGGTGCTTGTGAGCAGTGAATATCCGGTTTTTTGTTCAACAGAAAACAGTTGTTTAGGGTTTCTTGTTCCCTGTTTAAATCATTCTGCAAGATTTCGTTATTATTGTAAACTTCAGAAAAAAGGTGGTACAAGAACCAGATTGTATTACAATATTTTATGCAAATACACAATAGCTCATCCCAAAATAGAAGAACAAGAAAAGATTGCTGAAATACTTTCCGCACAGGACAAAGTGATTGAACTCAAAGAAAAACTCATTGAGCAAAAATATCTGCAGAAGAAATACGTTATACAAAAGTTAATATTAAACGAAAGCAGTACAAACGAAATGATAAAACTTGGATGTTGGATAAATGAAATTGATGTTCGTTCAACATGTAATAATATGTATCCAGTATTAACTTCATCAAGAAAAGGAATTTGTTTACAAGAAGAGTATTTTAATAAGAGTGTTTCAAGTTTTGATAACACCGGCTACAAAGTGCTTTCAAAAAACGACTTTGTATATAGAACTATTAGCGATGATGGAGTATTTGTTTTTAATAAACTCGATTTAATTGAGAAAGGACTTATTAGTCCCGCATATTATTCTTTTAGATGTAACAATAATTGTGATTCTGATTATTTGTATTATCTTTTGAATTCTGGTTATTTGAAAAAAGATATTTCGATACTAATGCAGGGTGGAACAAGATTGTCTTTAAACTTCGGAAAGCTTTGCTCGGTGTTAATTCCAAATGTTTCATTGGGCAAACAAAAAAGAATTAGTGAAATAATAAAAACGCTGGATAAAGAAATCAAATTGTTAGAACAAGAATTAGAACAAGAAAAGCAAAAGAAAAAAGCGCTTATGCAGCTTTTATTAACAGGAATAGTAAGAGTATAAAAGGAGAAAAATGGGTATCATTTCATTTATAAAAAAACATCGGCTTTACAAATACGTGAAAGAGAATAATGGATTAATAATCTTTTTATTAACCGTTTCAGGCACTGCCTTAACCTTTTTAGTAAGAGGCGTAGGCTATCTATACTATTATGCTAAATATGATACGCTCAATATTCCGTCTGAATTAATTACCGATGATATATCTTCTGTAAGTTTAACAATAACCATAGTAAGTATTGTACTTGGGATGTTTAGTGCGATTGTAGCTTCATTATTTGAAATGTCACTAACAGAACTGAAAAATGACAATAGCAAAAAACTATCAGAAAAAATCCCAATTGGATTAGGAACAGTTGTATTTTACTTCATTATTCTTTTACCCACTAATTATACATTCTTGTTGCTTCAAAGTTTTAATTTTGATAACAGCAAAAGTTATTTGTTGTGCGTATTCTTAAGCATATATGAAATTGTAACAATTCACCTAATTGGAAAAGAAATGGACAAGAAGAAAAGCGGAAAGAATTCGTTTGTATCCTTATTCTTTGGCTTTTTAATGGTGATTATTCTAATCGCTTGTATTTATAATTCCGGTATCAGTAGTGCAAGTTCTGCAGCAATGCCAAAGCAACTAATAACTATAGAGCAAACGGAATATGTAGTTTTAGAAAAATATGATGATAATTACATCATTGCCGAATGCGAAGAAAAGGATAACACCCTTACGATACATACCGATAAGCAAAAAGTAATCAACTATGAAAATGTTGAATATGAAAACAAGAAATTTAACTCTATTGAACTGGAGGGAAATAAGTGAGCGAAAAATTATCAGATACATACTTAGAAAAAAACATCAGCCAACAGCCTGCAATTGAATTACTATGCAAGCTTGGCTATCACTATATCTCCCCTGAAGAATGTATGCGTCAACGGGAGGACCTTCAGAATGTGATTCTTAAGGATATTCTGCGTCAGCAGTTATATAACTTAAATAGCTTTGAATATGGCGGCAAGGAATACAAGTTTTCATCCGCCAACATTGAAAAAGCAATCAGCGATTTGGACGAGCCGCTGACAGATGGTTTAGTGCGTACAAGCGAAAAAATCTATGACCATCTGATGCTCGGCAAAACCTATGTTGAGAACCTTGATGACGGCAGTACAAAATCCTTTAATTTGAAATATGTTGATTTTTCCGAAGACGGATTAAAAAACAATGTGTTCCATGTTACCGAGGAGTTTTCGTGCGATAGTTGGGACAGACAGAAAAACGCCCGCCCTGATATTGTGCTGTTTGTCAACGGTATTCCGTTTGCTGTAATTGAGTGCAAGTCGGCTGCTGTAGATGTGGAACAGGCAATTACCCAGCATTTACGCAATCAGACAAAGGAATACATACCCCAGCTTTATAAATTTGCGCAAATATTGATGGCAACGAATAAGAACAGCGTTAAGTATGCAACCTGCAAAGCAAAAAAGGAGTTCTGGAACATTTGGAAAGAGAAGGACATCGATTGGCAGAACTCACTACTCGGTTTAATTACAGACAGAAAAGTGACCGAGCAAGACAGGGCGATTGTATCTCTTCTTGCGCCGGAGCGCTTATTAAAGCTGACAAAATACTTTATTATATATGATGCCAACATTAAGAAAATTTGCCGTTATCAGCAATTCTTTGCCGTTGAAAATATCATCAAAACGATAAGCACATATGATGAAAACGGACATCGCCGCGGCGGTGTAATTTGGCATACCCAGGGAAGCGGAAAGTCGCTCACTATGGTAATGGTAGCGAAATACATTTTACTTGAACTGGCAAAATGCAATCCAAAGGTAGTTATCGTAACCGACCGAAAAGACCTTGATAAGCAGATTGCAACTACTTTTTCTCACACCCGCTTGAAACCGGCAAGAGCAACAAGCGGTAAGAATTTGATTGACATCATTAATAAAGACAGAGCAAGTATCATTACAACCGTTATCAACAAGTTTAACACTGTTGAAAACAGCGGGCTGAAGAATTACTCAAAAGATGTTTTTGTGCTGATAGACGAAAGCCATCGTTCCAACT
Organism: Ruminococcaceae bacterium UBA7030; assembly: GCA_002494125.1. Lineage (GTDB taxonomy): Bacteria > Bacillota > Clostridia > Oscillospirales > Acutalibacteraceae > Eubacterium_R. Next base: position 9,489 of record DLBD01000129.1, read on the forward strand.
ATGGTTCGCTTGCAACAAAGATGCGCGTTGTATTCCCAAACGCTTGCTATATCGGCTTTACCGGAACACCGCTGATGAAGAGCGAAAAAAGCACGCTTGCAAAATTCGGCGGCATTATTGACAAGTATACCATTAAAGATGGCGTTGACGACAAGGCAATTGTTCCGCTGATTTACGAAGGCAGATTCGTTGAGCAGAATGTTGACCAGGACAATATTGATTTGTGGTTTACGCAGATTACAAAGAAACTGACGGAGCCTCAGATTGTTGATTTGAAAAACAAGTGGAGCAGCATGAAACGACTGTCCTCCACCGATGCAAGAATTAAAAGAATTGCTCTGGACATCAACAACCATTTTGTTGAAGGATATAAAAACACCGGTTTTAAGGCAATGCTGGCTTGTAATTACAAGAAAGATGCGATTCGCTATAAAAAGTGTTTTGATATGTTCGGCGATTTGGAAACAGATGTTATCATCTCGCCTCCCGATATGCGCGAAGGTATTGACGATGTGGATGAAAGCACAGACGATGTTGTTGTTTCCTTCTGGAATAAAATGATGGAGCAGTATACCAATGCTGATGATTATGAAGATACTCTGAAAAACAAATTTGTTGACGGAGAAATTGATATATTAATTGTCTGCAGCAAACTGCTTACAGGATTTGATGCGCCGAGAACGCAAGTTCTTTATATTGATAAAGAGCTTAAAGAACACGGATTATTGCAAGCAATAGCAAGAACCAATCGTCTTTACGAAGGTAAGGACTACGGTCTTATTGTTGATTATCGAGGTTTAATTAAACAGCTCGATGATGCGCTGGAAGTATACAGCGGCTCGGGACTCGAATTATTTGAAGCGGGCGACATCAAAGGTGTTGTCGTTGATGTTATGTCTAGCGTCGCGGATTTGAGAGAACGCTATTCTCAGCTCTGTGACACTTTGGGTACTGTTAAAGATTCTACAGATTCTGAAGAAATTGAACTTTATCTTCAGGATGATGAACGCAGAGCCAAGTTTTATGATGCATTGTGCTTGTTTGGAAGAGCGCTCAGCGTTGTTCTTAATTCAGAAAGAGCGTATCTTGCATTAGACAAAGAAGAAATAAAGAAGTATCAGGATGCATTTATTTACTTTTCAAAAATCAGAAGAGCATTGAAAATTCGTTGTTCCGAATTGATTGATAATAAGGAATACGAAAAACAGATGCAAAACCTGCTTGACACGCATATGTCTGTTGCAGGACTCAAGCAGATTACAAATCCGGTCGATATTCTTGACAGAGACGGAATGGAGCAGGAGTTAAAAGAACTCGGAAGTCTACGTTCCAAGGCTGATGCTATTGTATCAAGAATGACAAAGAGCATAAAAGTTAAGCGTGATGAAAACCCGGCTTACTATGACTCTTTTTCAGAACGCATTAAGAAAGTCCTGGAGGATTACAAGAACAGGGTTATTACCGAAGCGGAATACTTTGAAAAGATGAAGAAAATTCTTGATGATTACGTTGCAAACCGGATATCAATCGCTTATCCTGATAAAATAAAAAGCGATGTTCACGCTCAGGCGTTTTATGGTGTTATTTCAACTGCGCTTTCTGACGAAATTGATATTGCTGCAAATGTTGACATCATTTCAGATATTGCTCTTAAAGTAACTGAAATTATTAAGAAGCACGATACAGTAGACTGGCACAACAATAAAGATATTCACAACAGAATTGCTCAGGATATTGACGACTACTTCTATGAACTGGAAACAGAAAAAGGCTTCACAGTTGATTTTGATACAATTGATAGACTGATTGATAACGTCCTGACTGTTGCACTAAGGAGATTCAATGATAAGGGAAATAACTCTTAACGGTAGATTGGTAAAATATGAGTTAGAAAGAAAAAAAGTTAAGAACATTAATTTACGTATAAAGCCAAATCGGATGCTTTATATTTCTGCTAATGACAGTGTTTCTGACCAATATATTACTGAATTCATTATTTCTAAAACTGACTTTATTTTAAAAGCACTTGAACATTATGATGAGTTGGCAAGATACGCTCCAAAGCCGAAAGAGTATGTTGATGGAGAAACTATTGTTATGTTCGGGCATAGCTTGAGATTAAAAGTCAGCGAGGGTAAAAAGAATACAGTAACATCGGATTACTCATATATTTACCTGACTGTAAAAGACAGAACCGATTATGAATTGAAAAAGAAAACGGTCGAAAAATGGATAAAAAAAGAATTTGTTAACAAGGTAACTGAAATATGCAAATCTGTTTATCCGATATTTGAAAAATACAATATAGAATTTCCTGAAATCCGTGTCAGAAATATGGTATCAAGGTGGGGTAGTTGTCAGCCAAAGCGCAAGATAATTACTTTCAGTATGCCTCTTCACGAAGCACCGATTGGATGTATAGAATATGTTGCAGTACACGAATTTACACATTTTTTGCATCCAAACCACTCTAAAGCGTTTTATCAGCAGTTGGAAGTGTTTATGCCTGATTGGAAACAGCGCAAAGCAATTCTTGAAAAAACCAATTCATTTAGTGAATAATCTTCTGGACTTTGGGGGTGAAGTGTGGTATTTGTTTGTGTTGCAAGGAGGTGACACAAATGCCGATGACGATTGTTGAGACCATTCTTAACCCCAAATACCGGAATGAGTTTAACTTCAAGAGACTTGATGAGAAGGTGCCGCTGTGCGAGGAAATCAAGCGGTTGGAAGCGGAGATTATGTCGCAGCTTGACAGTGAGCACAAGAGGATGTTCTGGGAGTATGCTGAATGCTGGGACAAGCTCCATACAAATCTCAGCCTTGATACCTTCGCTTCAGGACTGAACTTCGCAGAAAAAGATAACAAATAATAGCAGAAACGGGCGTTCGTTTGGACGCCCGTTTGTTTTGCGTGGATTTTGCACCCTCGGTGTAACACTTTAATAGCGTGACGGCGGTTTTTTATCCAGTGTTTGCAAGAGTTTCGGGACTCGGTTTTTCCGCTTGTTGAGTTCTTAATGTAAGTACCCGCCTAACCCCGATTTAAGCCTTGAAAGCGTGACGCAGGGCATTTTAGAGAGCATTTCACACAAGCCAATTAACAGCAATTACTATATGTTGTGGTGTGTATTTTTGCGGCTTGCCGGTAGGTTACGAAATGGGTATCCGCTGTAAAGAATCTTGAGACGAACGAAGTTAAGTATGTCCTACGGAGGAGAATTTTGCACTATTATAAATTTGAAAGAATCGGCTCATTTTGACCACTATATATTGTTTTCAGGTTTATCTGGACTTTCGGCGGCGGTTGTGATATTTGTTGTGGTTGAAAGGAGGGTCTGATATGACCAGAATAGTTTCAATCACAATGGCAATAATCATTATGCTGACGGTAGGCGTACGTAAGAGCGCTACAGACAGTTGCTTCTTCGGTAAATGCAAAATCTTCTTCCCACACAAATAAAAAGAAGAAAAAGCATAAGCACAGTATACACCATTTACAGAGTGGTTTCCATATCACTCTGTATTTTTTTGCACAAAAATATTTGGCTGCCTCACTTTTTTCGTGAGACAGCCCCTCGTTTTGCTGTTTTGTTGCAGGTCTCGAAACTGTATTACCAAGGTTAACAGCCTGTCTGGTTGTAGGTTTGTTTTTTGCTTTTTCTTAACCGAGCTTCGTTTGCAATTTTGACCGATTGGATGATTAGTAAAAGAAAATCTGTCAAAATCAGTCACAAATTTAACATTGTTTGTAACAAATCACAAGAAATAAACGACTGTTTTGTTAAATTAACCGAGAATAACTGCTCACTGTTGACTGATAGTGAAAGAATTTGATATAATAAGACCAAGAGAGAGGTGATTTTTTAGTGCTGACACAGGAAAGACACAGCAGAATCCTTGAAATTATCAAAACCAAGGGCAGTGTTAAGGTTTCTGAGCTATGCGATGCTTTAGGCGCAAGCGAATCAACCATAAGGCGTGACCTTTCAGCGCTGACAGAAGTAGGAAAGATTAATAAGGTTCGCGGAGGCGCAATGCTTCTTTCTCAGGAATTTCTGAATAGAGAAGAAAGTATTAATAAAAAGGTTAATACTAATTATTATGAAAAATCAAAAATCGCCGAATATGCTGCATCGCTTATTCAGGATGATGATTATGTTTTTATTGATGCAGGTTCAACAACATTTCTTCTTGCAACTATGATAACTAATACGAAGGCAACCTATGTGACAAACGGAATTGCTCATGCACAGGAGCTTGCTGCAAAAGGGTGCAAAGTGATAGTTCTCGGCGGTGATTTGAAGAGCTCAACCGAAGCTATTACAGGTGTTGTTGCTGCAAAAAATCTTCAGCAATATAATTTTTCCAAAGCCTTCATAGGCATAAACGGAGTAACCGAAAAACAGGGATATACAACAACCGATATTGAAGAAGCAACCATCAAAGCCGTTGCTATTGAGCGAAGTTTTGTGAGCTATGTTTTAACGGATTCCTCAAAATTCGGCAAGGTGTCTGCCGTAACCGTTGCGCCGATAGATTCATCGTGCATAATCTGCGATATATGCAGCGAAAAGGAAATAAAATCAAAAACCGTAATAAAAGAGGTGGGAGCAAAATGATTTACACAGTAACCTTAAACCCTGCGCTTGATTACGTAATGAAGGTTGGAGCGCTCCGCTTTGACGACATTAACCGTTCAAAGGAGGAAACGCTTTACTACGGCGGAAAAGGAATTAACGTTTCCGTTATCCTTACAAGGCTCAAAATCGAAAACAAGGCGCTCGGCTTTGTTGCAGGCTTTACAGGTAACGAGCTTGAAAGAATGCTCAAAGAAGACGGAATCGACTGCGATTTCAACCGTCTTAAAAGCGGAAGCACAAGAATAAATGTTAAAATCAAGGCTGACACCGAGCTTGACATCAACGCTCAGGGCCCCGACATTTCGGAAGACGAAATAAGCGGACTTCTAAAAAAGCTTGATGAAATCAAAGAAGGCGACTTTCTTGTTCTTGCAGGCTCAGTTCCGAGCACAATGCCTGCCGACATTTACGAGCGGATACTGAAAAGGCTTGACGGCAAGGGTATTAACTTTGTTGTTGACGCAACGGGCAGCCTGCTGCTCAACGTGCTTAAATATAAGCCGTTTTTAGTAAAACCGAACCACCACGAGCTTGGAGATTTATTCTCAGTTAAAACAAAAACCGATGAAGAAATTGAAAAGTACGCAAGAAAGCTTCAGAAAATGGGCGCAAGAAATGTTCTTGTTTCCCGCTCAAAGGATGGCGCAATGCTTATTGACGAAAACGGCGGAGTTTTCAAAATCGGCAATGCACAGGGCAAGCTTGTAAACTCCGTAGGCTGCGGCGACAGTATGGTTGGCGGCTTCGTTGCAGGCTTCACCGAGAAAAACGATTATTCCCATGCGCTCAGGCTCGGGGCGGCATGCGGAAACGCAACAGCCTTTTCGGAAGGGCTTGCTGAGAAAGCGGACATTGACCGCGTATTTGAATTACTGGATATTAGCAAAAGCTGATATATATTAAGGAGGAAAACTTATGAGAATCATCGATTTACTAAAAGTCGACGCTATTGAGTTGAACGCTTCCGTTTCAACAAAGGACGAAGCAATCGACAAAATGGTTGAGCTGCACTCAGGCGCAGGCAATCTTAACGACTCTGCAACCTACAAGGACGCAATTCTTGCAAGAGAGAGCCAGAGCTCAACCGCAATCGGCGAAGGCATCGCAGTTCCCCATGCTAAAAGCGACAGCGTTAAAACTCCGGGACTTGCTTCAATTACCGTTCCCGGCGGAGTTGACTACGGCGCACCTGACGGAATGCCGTCAGATATACTCTTTATGATTGCAGCACCTATTGACGGAGACCTTCATCTCGAAATTCTCTCACGCCTTATGGTAATGCTTATGGACGCTGATTTCTGCGCAAAGCTCCGTGCGGCAAAAACGCCCGAAGAGTATATTGAAATCATCGACAAGGCAGAGGCTGAAAAGTATCCCGAGGAGCCTGTGGTTACAGAAGCACCGAAGGACGGCTATCAAATTCTTGCAGTAACAGCTTGCCCGACAGGTATTGCTCATACCTATATGGCTGCTGAGGCTCTTGAAAAGGCAGCTGAAAAAATGGGCGTTTCAATCAAGGTTGAAACGGACGGCTCAGGCGGCGCTAAGAACGTTCTTACAAAAGAAGAGATTGCAAACTGCGACGGCATTATCTGCGCAGTTGACAGAAACGTTGAAATGGCGCGCTTTGACGGCAAGCCCGTTTACAAGACCGCAGTTTCAAACGGAATCAATAAGCCCGAAGAGCTTATCAATAAAATTCTCAACAAGGAGGCTCCCGTTTATCACAGCGATTCAGCAGACGCTTCGTATGAAACATCAGGCGACGGCGAAGGTTTCGGAAGAAAGGTTTATAAGCACCTTATGAACGGCGTTTCACATATGCTTCCGTTCGTTGTAGGCGGCGGCGTGCTCATCGCTCTCGGCTTCCTTATCGACACAATCGCAGGCAACGCTGACGTTGGCGGAAATTTCGGTTTCACCAACCCTGTTGCAGCCGTTGTTTTCTGGATTGGTAAAGCAGCGTTTGCATTTATGCTTCCCGTTCTTGCAGGATATATCTCAATGTCAATAGCAGACCGCCCGGGTCTTCTTCCGGGTATTGTAGGCGGTTATCTTGCAACAACAGGCGCAACTCTCGCTTCCCCGACAGGCGACGACAAAGCGGTTTCAGGCTTCCTTGGAGCACTTCTTGCAGGTTTTGTTGCAGGTCTTCTTGTAAACTGCCTTAAAAAAGCGTTTAACTGGATGCCGAAGGCAATGGACGGTATTAAGCCCGTATTCATTTATCCGCTTTTCGGAACCTTCCTTATCGGCATTGTAATGCTTCTTATCAACCCTGTTGTCGGACTTCTCAACAGCGGACTTTCAAACTTCCTTACAAATCTCGGCGACACAAGCAGGCTTTTACTTTCAGTTGTACTCGCAGCTATGATGGCTATTGATATGGGCGGCCCGTTCAACAAAGCGGCTTACGTTTTCGGAACGGCTGCTATCGCAGACGGCAACACATGGATAATGGCAGCCGTTATGATAGGCGGTATGGTTCCCCCGATTGCTATCGCTCTTTCAACAACCTTCAACAAGAGCAAGTGGACGGCACAGGAGCTCAAGAGCGGTCCTGTAAACTACTTAATGGGGCTTTGCTTCATTACAGAAGGAGCAATTCCTTACGCTGCTTCAGACCCGCTTCGTGTTATTCCTTCATGTATGGTAGGTTCAGGCGTTGCAGGCGCTGTATGCGCACTCTTCAACTGCGCTTGCCCTGCTCCTCACGGCGGTATCTTTACCTTCGCAGTTGTTGAACATCCGCTTGGATACATCATTTCTCTTGTAGCAGGCTCAGTTGCAGGCGCACTTATGCTTGCAATTCTCAAAAAAAATCAGAAAAAGGCTGAAAAGAAAGC
>DLBD01000035.1 GCA_002494125.1 Ruminococcaceae bacterium UBA7030
GGGTTCCATCTTCTTGTCTGGTGTCCGAAATGAACGCCTGCTTCTAAAAGCTGTTTCATTGAAACTACGTTTGCCATAATAAATTCCTCCTTTTAGGTTTTTCCTCCACAGGTGAAGTGGCAATGAGCCTTGTGATTAACCTACGGCTCCTTCTCCTGTGTGCGTATTCGCATTTATATATTTTTACACGAATGCTGAAACATTATAACAGATGATTTATAAAAAATCAAGTATTATTTAATATATAGCTTAAATACCTGCTTCCTTGCCTTTTCCTCAAGAATATCGTCAAGTGGTGCAAGTTCAGTTTTGCCGTATTTATTCTCAAGAGCCTTTGAAATAAGAAAGTCGGCAAACTGCGGGTTTTTAGGCAGTATCGGACCGTGAGAATATGTTCCGAAAGTGTTTTTATACCTTACGCCCTCGGTGCCATCCTCGCCGTTATTCCCATAGCCCTTTATCATTTTTCCAAGCGGTTCAACGCCGGTTCCGAGATAGGTACGCCCGCTGTGGTTTTCAAAGCCAACAATCTCTATTCCCTCTTTGGTTTTGAAGGCATAGTTACCAATCATTCTTTCCGGCTTTCCCTCTGTATAAAAATCAAGAGCGCCCATATACTCAAGCATTTTGCCATCATATGTTTTATAGTACTTTCCGAGCATCTGAAAGCCGCCGCAGATTGCAAGCATAACCTTACTGCTTTGTATAGCCTTGTTAATTTCTGCGTCCTTGCCTTTCTTTAGATCGTCGAGAAGAACGTCCTGCTCAAAATCCTGTCCGCCGCCGATGAAAAGAATGTCGTAATCATCAGCATTAAACGTCTTTCCCATAGTTATGGCATCGGTTGAAACATCGATACCTCTTTGTTTCATTCTCTGTGTAAGAGCAATTATATTTCCTCTATCACCATAGAGGTTAAGCATATCCGGATAAAGATGAGCAATTTTAATATTCATTATTCCCAAAACTCCTTTCCGCCGAGTCTTTTAGCAATAACGGGACGCATTGTCATCATTGAGGTATAAGTAGGAACGATATAGACGTCCCTGCCCTGACTTGTTGCAATATCGCAAAGCTTTTCATAGTCCTCATTCTCGATGACCTTAATCTCGCGTCCTTCGCTTCCCTCGTACTTGACACGGATTGCCATATCGTAGCAGCGCTTACCGGAAACATAGATGTCCTTAATATTTTCTTTTTTGAATATGTCTGAAAAATCAACATCCCAAATCCAGCTGACATCCCGACCGTCGGCACCGTTATCGTTAAGACTCAGTATCATGGTGTAATCTTCGTCAATAGAAGAAAGGAATTTCATTGTCTGGCTGAAGCCGGCAGGGTTTTTGACAAGAATCAAATTAACCTTGTGCTTGCCGTCGCCTGCGTCAAACTGTTCCATCCTGCCGAAAGCGCCGTTGAAATGCTCAAGCGCGCTTATAACGGTTTTTTCATCTATCCCCGCAGCCGAAAGTGCAGCTGCGCAGCCGATAGCGTTATATACATTATATGAGCCGCCAATATTAATTTTAATGATATTTTCACTTCCTGCAAAGCTTGCTGCGACTATTGAATGATCCTGTTTAAGCTCACCTACGGAGGTTACTGCAAAATCGGGATCAGGCCTTTTATATCCGCACTTTGGACACACGAAGCCGCCGAGATGGCCATAAGTGTGATATGTATAATCATACTCGTGCTTACAAAAAATACAGTATTTTGCATCTGAAATTTCAGGTGCCTTCGCATCCTTTTCAAACGGTACATTAACGCCGAAGGTAATAACCTTATTAGGTATTTCTCTTGACATTGAATATGTAAGAGAGCAGTCGGCGTCAAGGCAAACTGTGGCATTAGGAAGATTCTTGACAGATTCTTTAATTGCATTTAAGGTATGAGTCACCTCACCGTAGCGGTCAAGCTGATCTCTGAAAACATTAGTAACAAGAATAACGTCTGCACGTATATATCTTGAAACCTCCTTAAACGCATTTTCGTCACATTCTACAATCGCATATTCTTTGGTTGCCTTGCCCGTTATTGTTGAATTCATAATAAATGAAGCAGTAACACCCGTTATAAGATTAGCACCGGATTTGTTGATAAAATATGACTTACCTGCTTCCTTTAATCCTTCTTCAATAATACGGCAGGAAGTGGTTTTACCATTAGTACCTGTAACAATAATAACCTTTACATTTTTAGACAAATCGGCAAGCACATTACGCTTAACCCTCAGCGCAAACTGACCGGGCATCGATGTTGCTCCCCTTCCGAGTTTCTGAAGAACAAAGGTTACAAACCTACACACAAGGCAGCTTAAAAAAACTCTCATTTAATCACTCCCAAATATACTATGGTTAATTCATTGTTTTAATTCTAAACTATCAGTATTTTTTAGTCAAGTAATAATTATAGAAATATTCAAGGTTTAATTGTAAAAAAAATAAAGATGTGGTACAATGCGTGTGGTGATTTTATGATAGAAAGAATAATTCAAATAGTAAAAAAAGCGGGAGAAATATATCTTTGCGCAAACGATGACAAGGGTGTTGAGGAGAAAGGCTCTTCGCAAAATCTTGTTACAAAATACGACAAAATGATACAGGACTATCTTTTTGAAAACCTAAAAAAGATAATTCCCGATTGCCGTTTTCTCGGCGAAGAAGGCGATGAAAACAAAGAGCTTACAGACGGCTACTGCTTTATAATTGACCCTATTGACGGAACGACAAATTTTATAAAAGGCTTTCAGCACAGTGCAATAAGCGTCGGTCTTGCAAAGGATAAAGAGCTTATATTGGGTGTGGTTTACGACCCGGACCTTGACAATATGTTTTACGCAAAAAAAGGAGAAGGCGCTTTCCTTAACGGCAAAAAGATTCGCTGTTCAAGCTGCAGTATTGAAAAAAGTCTTGTGCTTTTCGGCACATGTCCTTATGAGCACGAGCTTGCTCATGACACCTTTATTCTTACAGAAAAGGTTTTCAACCGGGCTCTTGAGGTAAGACGAGGCGGTTGCGCCGCTCTTGATATCTGTTATGTTGCAAGCGGTAAGGCTGACCTTTACTATGAAATGATACTTCGTCCGTGGGATTGGGCGGGTGCGTCTGTCATTCTTAGTGAAGCCGGCGGCATTGCAAAAACCTTTGATAATAAAAAGCTCGATGCGGGAAGTATTGATTCCTTCGTTTGCGGAAATAAAAACAGCATTAAGGATTTTTATGAAATATTACAGTCTTAACAATTATCTTCGCGACACCTTTGGCGACAAGGTTTATAAAATAAGTATTGACGGCGGTTTTACCTGTCCTAACCGTGACGGCACGCTTGACACAAGAGGTTGTATTTTTTGTTCTAAGGGCGGAAGCGGAGAGTTTTCGCAAAGCAGAAAGCTTTCTGTCAGCGAGCAGCTTGACGCCGGTAAAGCACTTGTTGAAAACAAAATAAAAAGCGGAAAATACATCGCGTACTTCCAACCGTTTACAAATACTTATGCGCCTGTAGACGTGCTCAGAGAAAAGTATCTTGAAGCAGTGAACAAGGATTATATAGTTGCTTTATCAATCGCAACAAGACCCGATTGTCTTGAAGACGATGTGATTAAGCTTCTTGAAGAAATCAACAGTATCAAACCTGTTTTTGTCGAACTCGGACTTCAGACAATACACGAAAGAAGCGCTGAATATATAAGACGCGGTTACACTATTGACATATACGAAAAGGCGGTTAATAAGCTCAAACAAATAGGTGTTAATGTGGTTGTGCATCTTATACTCGGACTACCGGGCGAAAGCAGAGAAGATATGCTTGAAAGTGTTGATTATGTTTGCAAAATCGGTGTTGACGGAATTAAGCTTCAGCTTCTGCATATACTGAAAGGTACAGACCTTGAAAAAGAGTATCTTAACGGCAAAGTCAGACCGCTGGAATTTGACGAATATATTAACCTTATCAAGGACTGCGTTGAGATAATACCCGAAAACATTGTTATACACAGACTGACGGGTGACGGGGCAAAAAAGGATTTAATCGCTCCTTTGTGGTCGGCTGATAAAAAGAAAGTTATAAACGCTCTAAATAAGGCATTAGAATAATAAAATAAACGGTAACTCATTTGAAAATTTGAGTTACCGCTTTTTCTATTCATAAAATGAGATTGATTTTATTACAGGGTTTGAGCGCGACTGGCGTATTACAAGGCGCATACCAAGACATTTTTTAGGCGTTAGCTTTATTATTTTTCTTGCGCCTATAACCGTGCCTGAATAAACTTTTTTGAACCTGTCTCCTTTTTTTCTGATATAAAGGTCAAAGGCTTCAATTCTCTGACTCTTTGTTATATCCTCGATTATTGATATATATTTAATCTTCCTTTCCCTGTCAAAATTAAAATCGACATAACCCTTTTCTCTTGAAAGCTCGCCGATTTTTTCAACAAGGACCGGCTTGTGATAAATCGAAAGGATTTTTTTGCCGAGCGCCTTAAGTACTCTTGCATCTTTAGAATGAATTACTCCCTTATCAGTTGGAGGAATATTGAGAAGAAGAGTGCAGTTATTACCGACAGAATTCAGATATATATCAAAGAGCGTTGACGCTGATTTAACAGTTGAGTCGTCAGTCTTTGAATAAAACCAGCCCTTACGGATTGAAACATCTACCTCTGCAGGATACCAAACAAGGTTTGCATTTTTGGAGAGGACGTTTCTTGAACCGAGGTCTTCATCACGTGAGGTTATATTCTGAAGCGAGCTTTTAATATTATGCTGGCTTTTTTTCATTGTTTTTTCAGCGTCTAATAGCGGTGCAGGAACAACGGAATATTCGCTTTTTCTCGTCTTGCCGCCTTCATTTCCAACCCATCTTATATCCGGACCGCATATTGCGATATTAGCTTTAGGCTGAAGACGTCTTACAGTTTCATAATACCTTTCCCAGTCGTATTCGAAATCGACTGCGTCACTGCCCTTCGCTCCGTCAAACCAGACCTCAAAAATTTCTCCGTAATTAGTTAAAAGTTCCTCAAGCTGATTACAGAAATAATCATTATATTCAGGTGTGCCGTATGTTTTTTCGTGCATATCCCAAGGCGAGAGATACACTCCGAAATCCATTCCCTGCGCCTTACATTCGCTGGAAACCATTTTGACAATATCACCGTCAAAGCCTGACTGAGAAATGCAGAAATCAGTATAAACCGTATTCCACAGGCAGAAGCCGTCGTGATGCTTACAAGTGAGGATTATACCTGTTGCGCCACTTGATTTAATAGTGCTCACCCACTGCTTTGCATCAATCTTTTTTATAGTGAAATCGGTTGCCTTTTCGTTTCCTGTTCCCCACTCCCTGACTGTAGCAGTATTCATACCAAAGTGAATAAAGGCGTAAAACGGTTTATTAGCAAGTCGCACCTGATTTTCACTCGGTGTTACGGATATGTAGCGAAGCACCTCGTCATCGTTAAGAGGAAAGCCTTTGTTGTCAGTTGTCCAGTTTTTATTAAAATTTGCCATAATTAATGTCCTGTATTCTCCACTGTTCTGTTTGCAATCTTATACTTTTTACATTCAACTCTTTTTCCGTTTTTACCATTGTTGTTATGCGATATAAAATTATCCTTGTCGCCGAGCATCCACACACATTTACACCAATGGTACCTGAGTTTTTCTTTTGCGCTCATCTTAAAGTCAAAAGTTCGTTTTTCAACCTCGTCATAAACAGGTGTTACAAGATGTCCTGCACTATCCTTAACAAAGCTTGCAGATATTATTACAACATTACTGTCAATGGGAAGCATTACGTTTTTTGCGTTGCTTATGTCAAGGTCGGTGATATAAAAATACATACCCTTTGCGTATTCATCTTTTCCGTTTTTGTGACAATGAGTTGCTTCATATCCAAGCTTGCCTTTTTTTATAAAAGCGGTTTCGCCGAAATCATACAAATCCCATCCTGCATAGCGCTCAAAACAGGAATTTACAGTTTTTGTAACGCTTTCATCATCAACGGAAAAATGCACCTGTCTGTCGCCGTTAAGGCAAGCGCAAAGAAGCGATAGTCTGTTAAAGCCTTCGGGAACCTTTATGCTTTGTCCGTTTGTTACGAGAGCATTTGCTCTCGACTTGTTAAAAATAAATGTTACGCCGTTTGATGTAATCGACATCGGCATAATCTCAAACGGTATGCTGTATTCAAAATCAGAGTTTTCACCCTGTTTTGAAACTATGTTTTTATCGTACGGAAGATTTGCCGGAGCGCTGAAATTTGAAACACCGGTTTTTTCAGGTTTTTTAAGTTTCAAAGCAAAGCTTTTAATCTCATACGGTTCAAAAGATGTAGTAAGAAAACCGTTCAAAACAGATGCAGGCGCTTTATATTCTTCGCTTGCAAAAATTTCTCTTGCGCTTTCTATTCCCTCTCCAAGAGTAATTTTATAGTCTTCTATATGTTTATTTGTACCTTCGTTAAGCCTTACGATAATCTCGTCAGAATCCTCCGCTTTTTTTATCGCTCTTATTATAACATCGTTTGTTGAAACCGAGCAGAAGGAATATTCGTCTGAAAGTAATCCGTTATGCTTTTTGCAGACATATGCACTCATCGGAGTAACTAACTTTCTTGCTTCAAGCTGAGTTTGAGCCCCTGCCTCTCCACTGTGGCTTAAAATAGCGTATGAGTATCTGTTAAGTCCTAAATCCATCATTGACTGCATTGAGTCAATTCTGTAGTTTCTCTTCGGTGTATGAAGGACGGTAAGGCGTAAGGTATTATTGTTAAACTTGTCCCAGCCGTATTTACATTCGCTTATTACCGACACTCCGAAATCATTTTTTTCATCTGTGATATCAGCCCATTTTTGTGCAGGCACTTCAAAAAGCTTTTCGCTCATATTACCTCTTTTAATCGCACCGAGGCCGAGATCAAAAAGTGCATTTTCATTGCTTACTGTAAAGGAAAATATATTCTTCGCCATTGTGCGAAGAGAACGCCATTCTATCTCATTATAAACCTCTACAATATCGCCGGATTTAGTAAGAGATACTATGCTTGTAAACTTGCTTTTACCGTCTGTCTGAACAACCTTTAATGATGCGCGAACAGGTCCCTGCTCCAAAACAGTAAGACTTTCAAGCTTTGGCGTTCTGTCGGCGTTTTTATTTGCCTCGTCAAAATTCATCTCCCACGCAGGCCAGTCCTTAGAACCTGTGTAATTAAAAAGGCCGAGAGTTATAGGCTCCTTAAGGAGCTCTCTTTCACCATTTAATTTATCGGTAATTGAAGAGATATCGCCCCTCTTGTTTAACTCGACAATATACTTTTCATTTTCTATTATGTTATCTGAATTCACCGAAACATCGCTTTGAAGGCTGCACGGTCTGTCACTCGGGCGAAAGTCATAAACTCTTGTACCAATTCCCTTCACATCGGCACAAAACAGTATTTCAACTCCGCTTTCAGTCGGAGCACACTGGCTTAAAACCTCGTGGCCATTAGAGTCAAAAACTCTGAAAAACGGCTTTGAAGGATTGTCAAGCCTTACAGTTACTGCGCCCGTGCGTTTTGATTCGACAGGGTTGAAAACCATAACAGGAACGCCTTCGCAAAAGTCTGTTTTCATAATTGATGAAAGGGCACAGGCAGATGCTTCAAGCTCATTTGCAAACTGATTCATTGACATTGCGTAATCGTTCCACGAACGGCGGTAGACTCTTTGACACGAGGTACCAGGAATATCGTCGTGAAACTGATGAGCAATAAACCTTTTCCACGAGCGGTTAAGGCTTTCTTTATTATATCTTAAAGTGCCGAAATAATCAGATATTACGCCCGCTCTTTCGGCAAGGTCGGCAAGCTCCTCGCATCTTCTGTTCCACCTTTTTCCTATGGCGCGTGAGGTATATCCGCCAACAGCGTGATTTTTCATGACAAGCTCATTGTTCCAAACGGGAAGTTTTTCTTTTATATCGTTAGGGAGCTTATCAAGGTCACGATAAATCTCATCTGCACACGCAGATATGACCTCAATATCACTTTCCCCGTTTTTCTTTATTTCTTCCTCGACAAACTTCACCGTCTGCTCTTTCGGAGCACCTCCACGGTCTCCGATACCGTGGAAAAGATATGTCATATCAAGGTCATATTTTTCATTCTCTTTAAGCTTGTCAAGGACAAAGTCCCAGCTGCGAAGTTTTGTAAGAGTAAAATAATAATCGTGAGGATTAATTGATGCATAAATGCTTTTTCCGTCAACGCCCTGCCACCTTCCGATGTCAAACGGCACTCCGTATGCACTTCCCCATGCAAGCTTCTGTGTGGTAAAGCCCATAAGATTTGCGTGAGCTGCAACGCTCGGAAGAGCCCATCCAAAGCCGAAGCAGTCGGGAAGGTATATATCAACAGATCTTTTCTGAAACATTTTATCAAAATACGAGTTGCCGAAAAGTATATTTCTGAAAAGTGCCTCGGGTGAAGGAACATTAACATCACCGTTTTCAAACGCCGAGCCGCATACGTTCCATCTTCCCTGCTTTACATAGTCCTGAAGCTTTTCAAAAAGCTTAGGATAGTATTCCTGCATAAGCTCATAACGGTATGAGCCCTCAAAGGAAAAAGTATAACTCGGATACTTTTCAAAAAGAGCGAAGTTTTCAACAAGGGTGTTATAGATGTATTTGCTTACGGTTTCTTCAAAATCCCAGCTCCATACCGTATCAAGATGGGAGGTTGCAACTGTATAAACCTTCTTTTTTTCTGACATAACAAATCCTCACTAAAAGCATCGGGCGGATATAATCCGCCCTTTGTTATTTTATATAGCTACGATATTTACAAGCTTACCCGGAACATAGATTTCCTTTTTAATTGTTTTGCCCTTGATAAGCTCCTTAATCTTTTCATCTTCCTTTGCAAGCGCTATTGCTTCGTCAGCAGAAATGTCAACCGCAACAACAATCCTTGAACGGATTTTTCCTGTTACCTGAATAACGATTTCAACAGAGTTTTCTTTGGTCTTTTCCTCGTCAAATTCAGGCCACTTTGCCTCGTTAACCATACCGCCGAAATTCATAATCTCCCACATTTCCTCGGTAATATGAGGTGCAAACGGATTGAGAAGAATTGTGAGAGTTTTAAGTTCTTCTCTGTTAACGCCGTTTTGATGCATTTCGTTAACAAGGGTCATCATAGCGGCTATTGCAGTGTTACACTTGAGATTATCAATATCCTCAGTAACTTTTTTGATTGTCTTATGCATTAATGCTTCAAGTTTCGGAGAGTAAGCATCGCCGTCAACAACCTTTTCCTGCAGGTTCCAAAATCTTTCAAGGAAACGCTTACAGCCCTTAATTGAATCACTGTTCCAAGGCGCAGCCTTTTCAAAGTCACCGATGAACATTTCGTAAAGACGCATTGTATCAGCACCGTAAGTGTCAACAATCTCGTCGGGATTTACAACGTTACCCCTTGACTTTGACATCTTTTCGCCGTTTTCTCCGAGAATCATACCGTGTGACGTACGCTTTGCATATGGCTCTTTAGTCGGTACAACACCGATATCATAAAGGAACTTGTGCCAGAAGCGGGAATA
>DLBD01000064.1 GCA_002494125.1 Ruminococcaceae bacterium UBA7030
TTCATCCGCACCTTCGTGCCCTTCCTCGCGGGCATGGGCGGCATGCACTGGAAGAACTTCGTGGTCTACAACGTGCTGGGCGGCATCACGTGGTCGTCGATCTTCATCCTGCTCGGATACCTTGTGGGCGGGATTCCCGCCGTGCAGGAGCATTTCGGAATCAACGACAAAAACGGTTTTGCAAAACCGTTTGATATTCTTGATATATATAACGGTCAGGAGGGACTTCTTTATAAATTCCTTCCCGCACTCATTATAATGGCGGCAGTCGGCGCATTCCTCAATGTTGTTCCATACTTCTTCTATGATTTTACAGAGAAGAAGCAGAAAAGCATCATTCGTGTTCTCCAGGTTAGAGCACTATTTGAGGACTACTCAAACGACGCGCTTAAAAACACACAGATTGTCGAGGCTCTTGACCTCGTTGAAAACGCAAGGGAGATGGCTGTTGCGCAGCCGAAAGAATCGTCAAAGAGCTTCTACCTCAAGGGTGCGGAAAATCGAAAGCAGGGTAAAAAGGATTACCGCGAAGCTTTGAATTACAACGAGGAAATAGAAATTTCTCAGTTTGTATGTCAGGAGCTTGACAAGTTTGAATCAGAACTCGGCAAACATAAAATAAGCGTTTATACTGAAATTTTTAACGGCGGTCTTGACTACATAAAAAACATCAATAATGAAGATGTTAAAGCGGAAGTCAAGGAGGCAAAAGCGCTTCCAAAAGCAACTGCCGAAGAAAAAGAATTCCGTGCTTTTCGAATTGAACTTGCCAAGAGTAAGCTCGCCGCTAAAAAGGCTTACGACAAGTATTACAGCGGTGATGCGGATTTCAAAGAACCTGATATGAAAGCGCTCACAGAACTCTTTGATAAGGAAAGTGAGCTTGACAAGGCTATCTTCGACGCTTCTGCAAATAAGGGCGACAAGGCTCTTGCAAAACAGCTTACCGCCGAAAAGAAGGAGATAACAGATAAAGAAAAGGTTCTTATGGATGAATTCGCAAAATTCAACAGAGCCGCAAAGCCTTATAATGACTCAAAGAAGCTTCTAAACCAGAAAGAAAGCTACAGTCATCTTGAAGAGATTAAGGCACTTTATGACGACGCTAAATTAGCTGCGGAAAAGGAAGAAGCTGAGGCTAAAGAACAGGCTGAAATCAAGCGCCTTGAAGAAGAGGCTGAGCTTGAGGCACGCAAAAAATCAAAAAAGAATAAGTAAGAGCAAAACCTCATTTCAGCATATAATGTAATGTGCAGAAATGAGGTTTTATTATGGAATTATTTATTAAAGTCGGCTCGGTAACTAACGCCCAAAGGGGTCAGAGAATATTGAGAAACTACGGTTACCGTGCAAATATTAAGCGAG
Organism: Ruminococcaceae bacterium UBA7030; assembly: GCA_002494125.1. Classification (GTDB taxonomy): domain Bacteria; phylum Bacillota; class Clostridia; order Oscillospirales; family Acutalibacteraceae; genus Eubacterium_R. The sequence goes on from DLBD01000064.1 coordinate 1,366, forward strand.
TTTCAAATCCGCTAAAGGACGAGGGCTGCGGCTATGCGCTGCAGGTTACAGCAAATGATAATACTCCCGTATCAATTCTTCAGAATAATGCCGTGTCGGTTAGGGGAGTTGATGTCGTTTGATATATTTTGATAACAGCGCAACCACAAATCCGAAACCGCACAAGGTGATTTTTGAAGCATATAATTCTCTTGTTAATTACAGTTACAACAGCGGCAGGGGAGGATATAATTCCTCCCTTAGCGCAGCTGATAAAATATATACGGTTCGTGAGCGCCTTTCCTCATTGACAGGCGCTTTGCCGCAGAATATTGTCTTTACCCAAAACTGCACCTTTGCCCTAAATACCGCAATCAAAGGGCTTGCACAAAAGGGTAGCCATGTTCTTATATCATCTCTTGAACACAATGCCGTATTACGCCCGGTTTATGCGCTTTCAAAAGCAAATGTTATCACATTTGATGTTGTTCCTTTTTATCCCGATAAAGCTCAACAGGTCAAGGCGTTTGAAGAAAGAATCAGGAGTAATACCTCTCTGATAGTCTGCACCATGGCTTCGAACGTTTTCGGCTGTGTTATGCCTTACAGAGAAATCGGCGCACTTGCCAAACGATGCGGCATATCCTTCGTTGTTGACGCAGCACAGGGACTCGGAATACTCGATGTTGATATAAAGCGGGATAATATTGACGTTCTTTGCTGTGCCGGTCATAAGGGACTTTACGGCCCGATGGCACTCGGCTTTATGGCAGTAGGAGAGAATGTTTCATTTGCTCCTCTTGCAGAAGGGGGAACAGGTTCTCTTTCATCAAGTGAAGAGATGCCCGATATCCTTCCTGACAGATTTGAAGCAGGTACGCTTTCAAATCCGCTTATTGCCGGACTTGGGGCGGGTGCTGAATTTGTAATGAATTGGGGAATTGATAAAATCTATAACCACGAGTTAACGCTTATCAGGCGAATATATGAGACTGTTTCATCTTACGATAAGGTGATTCTTTATACTCCGTATCCGAAAAAGGATGAATGTGTTCCTATTTTATCCTTTAATATAGAAGGTAGGCAAAGCGAGGAAACGGCGCAGCTTCTTTCCGAGAAAAATATAGCTGTCAGGGGAGGACTCCACTGCGCACCTCTTGCCCACAAATGCTTTTCGACGCTTGACAGCGGAACGGTCAGAATCAGCCCGTCACTATTTACCACTAAAAAAGAATGTGAATTTTTAATAAACTGTATAAAAAAACTTTAATTTCGCTTTATTTATTTTTATTTGTGTGTTATTATATAAATAATAATAAATTAAGGTGTTAAAAATGTTTGACAATATTACAGAGTATTTCAACAAAATAATAAGTGTTTTCTCCACCTTTTCAATATCTGACTTTCTTGATATTGTTCTCGTTGCGGTAATTATCTATATCTGTATGCGAATTATAAGAGAAACAAGAGCAATGCAGCTTCTCAAGGGACTTGTATTTCTTCTTGTTATTTACGGCATTGTAACTCTTCTCGGAATGGACGCTTCAAGTATTATCTTCAAGTCGATTTTTTCAAATATTCTTATTATTGCGGTAATCCTCTTCGGTCCCGAAATAAGAAGTATTCTTGAACAGGTGGGACTCGGTGCAACTACCCGAAGTATAAAAACAATAATACACCCTGGCGTAGCTGTTGAAATTGCTGAAATGAGCGAGGCTATTGAGGCTGTATGTAAAGCCTGCTCGGATATGAGCGACCAGAAAATCGGCGCTTTAATCTGCTTTGAAAAGGATACGCTTATCGGCGATGTTGTTCAGACAGGTACCGAGCTTAACGCAAAGGTTTCGCGCCAGCTCATCGAAAATATCTTTTTCCCAAAGTCACCGCTTCACGACGGCGCTATGGTTATCCGTGACGGCAAGGTGCTTGCAGCAGGCTGCATCCTTCCATTGACTAAAAAGACTGTATCATCCGCTCTTGGCACAAGGCACAGGGCGGGTATAGGCCTTACCGAACAAAGTGACGCAATCGTCGTTATAGTAAGTGAGGAAACGGGTGCAATCTCCGTTGTAAAAAACGGCGTGCTTGACCGTGACATTTCTGACGGTGATTTAAGAGATATTCTTAATTCGGAATTCATTCTAAGCGGTACGTCCTCCGACGACAAGATTATAACAAGACTTGTAAGGAGGGTGAAAAAATAATGGCTGAAAAAAAGCATAGGGAATTCACCCTTAGAAAGTTTGTATATAACGATAAGTATCTTATCTTTATTTCAATAGTTGCCGCCATAATCATCTGGGTTGGCACATCAATGAATTTATCGCCCGAAACGACAAAGACAATCACTGTTCCTGTTGCAATAAACTTTGACGACACGGCTGCCGATCAGCTTGGTCTTAAGTGCTATGGCGATGAAACAATTGACGTTGAGGTAACAGTCAGCTGTAAAAAATATCTTGCAAGGGATATTTCAGCCGATAACATTGATGTAAGTCTTCAGACAAATGTTGTTACAACGAACGGTTTTATTGATGTTCCGATAATTGTTGATACTGACAGCTCTGACTACACTGTTCAAAGCTATTTCCCGACAACGTATCACGCATATTTTGATGTTGAGGAATCACGTGTAATGGACATTAATGTAAACTACTCCTCGACAAATTATGCGAAAGACGGATATGTAATGGGTACACCGCTTCTTAGCGAGACCTCTGTTACCCTTTCAGGTCCGAAATCATATATGTCTACCGTTGTCGATTTGGTTGCAGACGTTGATATCGAAGGCGGTTTAACCGCTACAAAGACTATTGACCTTGATGTTAAGCCAATTGACGCATACGGAAATACAGTTGACTTTATCAAAGTCAGCGGTAAGGCTGATGTTATTTCGCTTACCATCCCGATACTAAAACAAACCACTCTTGATGTCACTGCTTCGCTTACTAATAAGCCTACAGGGCTGACTGATGATATAACTATATCTTATAGCGTTAATAAGGTTAATGCCGGTGTGCTTGAAGAGGCGAATATCAAAAGTGCAAATATCGGTACTATAGATTATTCACAGCTTTCAGTCGGTGAAAATGTGTTCACCTTTAACGTAGAAAAGCTTGAAAGCATTGTTATCCTGGACGATATAAGTGAAATTACGGCTACCGTAACCGTGCCTGATACCTATACAACAAAAACAGTAAATATTAATTCAAATAATGTTACTGTAAGTAATGTCCCGACAGGTTACAATTACTCGCTTGAGGGCTTAAGCTCAACAACATTAACCCTTGTCGGAACTGAGGCTGACCTTGAAAAGCTTTCCTCGAGTAATATTTCTCTTGTAATTGATATGTCATCGGTAACTACTGACAATATCAAACTCGGAGTGAATTCATACAGTGCTGAAGCCGCTATTGAGGGTTCAAATACCTGCTGGGTTTACGGAAGCTATAGTGTAAATGTAAATCTGTATGAGTAAAAAATAAAGGAGTTGTCAAACGACAACTCCTTTTATAATTGTTATTAAGTGTAAAACAGCGACTGGCTTTGCGCTTTTGAATACCTGTAAACACTCATTGCAATACCGAGTGCAAGATAAATACAAAGCGATGAGGAACCGCCCGCAGAAAACAGGGGAAGGGTAATTCCGATACAAGGAAGCCACGAAAGCTCCATTCCCACATTGATAAACATTTGCGCAAACAGCATTACGGAAATGCCGCTGCACATAAGATAACCGACATTATCCCTTGCATGAAGTCCCGTGTTAAGAACTTTAAGAATAAGTATCAAAAGTATAAGTATGACGGCCATAGCGCCGATGTAGCCAAACTCTTCGCCGGCAACAGTAAGCACCATATCGTTTTCATTTTCGGGAACAGAACCGCTTTGCGTCATTGTCCCTTTAAGAAATCCCTGGCCGAGAAGTCCTCCGCTTCCGAGAGCTATTTTTCCGTTAGTCTGCTGATAAAGAGTATCCGCATACTGTTCAGGGTAAAACAGCGCCGTAATTCGCTCTCGCTGAATTCCGTTGATTATGCCGAACCTCCATGCAATTGCAAAACCTACTATTATAGCGCAGATACCTGCAACAAAGTAGCCGATATTAACCCTTGCAAAGAAAAGCATACCAATAAACATCAGCATAAATATTAATGCAGATCCTGCGTCACCGGTAGCAATAACAAGTGCAATCGGAACAAGTCCGTGGATAACAAGCGGTATTATCGTCTTAATTCGGTTAATGTTATCCTTAACTCTGTCAAGATGATAGGAAAAGGATATAATAAAGCCTACCTTAAGGAGCTCTGACGGCTGAAAGTAAAACACCTTCAAATCAAGCCACGACCTTGCGTCCTGCCTTGCATTCGGTGCAACTCCGAAAAACATCGTAAACACCATCAGTCCAACGCAGCCTGCCGCGATTAATGGCCAGTATTTCGATATAATTTCGTAGTCAATGTTTGAAACAACAAAGGCTATGATAAGTCCGAGCATTACCGAAACAAGCATTGACCTTACGTCACTTGTTATAAGTTTACCGTCCTTAAGTCGTGAGAAGGTAGCACTGTAAACAAGCATAAGACCGTATGCGGATGCTGCCAAAGCAGAGATTACCGTTACATAATCAAGCGAGCCGAAATATCCGATTTTCTTTTGCTCCATTATTAAAGCATTACCTCCTTTTATTTATTGTATTCTTTATTATATAAAAACTCTTGTTACTTTTCAAGAGAGAATATATAAAAATAGTTCTTTATAATTTTAACTATATGTGTTATAATATTTGTCAATAAATATTAAGGAGTATAATTATGCTTACAGATATTGAAATAGCACAGCAGGCTGATATGCTTAAGATTAAGGATGTCGCCGCTAAAATCGGTATTAAAGAGGACGAGCTCGAGCCTTACGGCCATTATAAAGCAAAGCTTTCCGACGAGCTTCTTGACAGAATTAAGAATAATGAAGATGGTAAGCTTGTACTTGTAACAGCTGTTAACCCTACCCCTGCGGGCGAGGGCAAGACAACCGTTTCAATCGGACTCGGTCAGGGTATGAACAAGCTGGGATTGAATGCGGTAATAGCGCTTCGTGAACCGTCACTCGGTCCGGTATTCGGTATCAAAGGCGGTGCAGCAGGCGGCGGATATTCCCAGGTTGTACCTATGGAGGATATCAATCTTCATTTCACAGGCGATATGCATGCAATCACAAGTGCTAACAATCTTATGTGTGCAATTCTTGATAATCATATTCAGCAGGGTAATGAGCTTGGTATCGACCAAAGAAGAGTACTTGTAAAGCGTTGTCTTGATATGAATGACAGAGCGCTTCGTAATATTGTATGTTCTCTCGGTGGTAAGCTCAACGGTATTCCTCGCGAGGACCATTTCATAATTACAGTTGCATCAGAGGTTATGGCTATTCTCTGTCTTGCAGAGGATTTACACGACCTTAAAAGAAGACTCGGCAATATTCTTGTTGCTTATACTTATGACGGTAAGCCTGTTTACTGTAAGGATATAAAGGCTGACGGAGCAATGACCGTTCTTCTCAAGGACGCTATTAAGCCAAACCTTGTTCAGACGCTTGAAAATACCCCTGCAATTATGCACGGCGGACCTTTTGCAAACATTGCGCACGGTTGTAATTCTATCAGGGCGACAAAGACTGCGCTTAAGCTTGGAGATTATTGTATAACAGAAGCCGGCTTCGGATCGGATCTCGGCGCTGAAAAGTTCCTTGATATTAAGTGCCGTTTTGCAGGATTGAAGCCTTCCTGTATTGTTTTGGTTTCAACAGTTCGTTCAATGAAGTATAACGGCGGAATTAAAAAGGAAGATTTAAAGACCACCTTTGATATGAATGCTCTTGAAAAAGGTTGTGTAAATCTTCTTGCACATATTGAAAATCTTAAAAAGTTCGGCGTTCCGGTTGTTGTGGCAATCAACCATTTCAACGAGGATACTGAAGAGGAAATTGCTTTCGTTGAAAAGCTTTGCAAGGATAATGGCGCTGACTTTGCACTTACCGACTGTTTTAAGGATGGCGGTGCGGGCTCTGCTGATCTTGCAAAAAAGGTTGTTGCAGCATGTGAGAAGGAGAATAATTTCCATCCGCTGTATGATATCAATATGTCCGTCTATGAAAAGATTGAAACTATCGCAAAAGAAATTTACGGCGCAAGCGGCGTTGATTATACTAAGGACGCTAAAAAGAGCATTGAAGAGTTTATCGCCCTCGGAGCTGATAAAATGCCCGTATGTATGGCGAAAACTCAGTACAGTCTTTCGGATAACCCTCAGGCTCTTGGCAGACCAAAGGATTTCAGAATTACTGTTTCTTCTGCAAGCCTTTCAAACGGCGCAGGCTTTCTCGTTTGCCAGACAGGTTCGATTATGACAATGCCCGGTCTTTCAAAATCTCCTGCAGCTTATAGCATAGATATTGACGAAGACGGAAACACAGTAGGACTTTTCTGATGAAAGAATATATAACAGAAAGCTATGAAGAAACCTTGTTGCTTGCCGAAAAAATTGCTAAAGAGCTTCCAAAGGGAAGCGTAGTCGCTTTTATCGGCGGACTCGGTATGGGCAAGACGGCGTTCACAACGGGACTTGCAAAGGGACTTGGTATTAACTGCGACGTTTCTTCACCAACCTTTGCAATTTGTAATACATACATTGGTGAAAGTAACATTCTTTACCACTACGATATGTACCGTGTTGACGGCTGGGATGACCTTTATTCAACAGGCTTTTTTGACTTTCTTGATACTGATGCATATATGGCGGTTGAGTGGAGTGAGAATATTTATAACGCTCTTCCCGACGACACCTTGGTTGTCGAGATTGAACGCCTTGGCGAAAGCACAAGAAAATTCAGTATTTATAAAAAATCAGAGGAAGAATAATGCTTTTATCATTTGACTCCTCGGCGGTTACTGCTTCTGCAGCACTCACCGACGGGGGAAGAGTAATCAGAAGTGAATTTGTTAACGCTGGGCTTACACACAGCGAAACGCTTTTGCCGATGATTAAAAGGGTAATGGGTGATTACAGCTTCAGCAGTCTTAACGCCATTGCCGTCACAAACGGTCCGGGGTCCTTTACCGGCATAAGAATCGGCGTTGCAACTGCGAAAGGTCTTGCCTTTGCAAACAGCATTGACTGTATCGGCGTTTCAACGCTTGAGGCTATTGCATATAATTTTGTTGATGAAAACGCATTTGTATGCGCTGTTATGGACGCAAGGCGTATGCAGTTCTACAATGCAATCTTCAGGGTTGAAAACGGCATAATAACAAGACTTTGCGATGACCGTGCGATAAGTCTTGAGGATTTGAAAAAAGAGCTTGAAGGCATTGAAAGGGTTATTATTGCGGGCGACGGTGCAAAGCTTTGCTATGACTCGCTGGCGCTTGAAAATACCGTTCTTGCCTCAGAAGAAAAGATATATCAAAACGCTATAGGCGTTTCGCTTGCAGCAGAAAATAATAAAAAAACTTCAGCCAAGAAGCTTATGCCTGTTTATCTTCGTATGTCACAGGCTGAGCGTGAGCTTAAGCTGAAAAAATTAAAGAGAGGATAATATTACTATGATAGCAATCGGCAGCGACCATGCAGGATTCCCGCTTAAAGAGGAAATACGTAAGTATCTTGAAGAAAACAAAATTGACTATGTCGACGTAGGCTGCTATTCACCCGAGCGCTTTGATTATGCAATAAGCGCACAGAAGGCTTGTGACAAAGTTGTTTCCGGTGAGTGCGATAAGGCGATTCTTTGCTGCGGCACGGGAATAGGAATTTCAATGGCAGCAAATAAGGTTAAGGGTATTCGTGCCTGCGCCTGCTCTGATTATTTCAGCGCCAAATATACAAGGCTTCACAATGATGCGAATGTGCTTTGTATGGGCGATAGGGTAATCGGTGCCGGTCTTGCTATTGAAATGGTTGATGTTTTCCTTAATACCGAATTTGAGGGCGGACGCCATCAGACAAGAGTCGATCAGATTATGGCTATCGAAAAAGGCGAAAAGCTTTATTAAATAAAAAAATCCGAAGATTTCTTCGGATTTTTTTTTATGTGTTTTTCTTATTAATTCTATTAATCAGCAGGATTATGTTGTACGATAAAAATGCCGCCATTATAAACTTTGACATTTCAATAATGCAATTCATAAATAAACTGCTCCAACGTCCCGTGATGTGATTAAATATCAATATAACAAAGTTAGTAAAGACATAAACTCCTGCAACTGAAACTGCCGCTATGCAAAATCCTTTGCTTTTAACAAATTGTGACAGTGCACATAAAACTGCGACTCCTAAACTTAAAAATGACATAATAAAGTATTCTGCGCCGTTTATAAGTTTTAGTTCGTCAACGATATAATAATAACCGCTGATAAAGTAAAACATGGACGAAACAGCCATATAACCGCAACCGATAAATACAAGAAGTCTTTCGTCAGCTTTTTTTAATATGGTAAGTACAATTATGGCAATCGGTGGCAAAAGCAAAGCTATGTCGTTGAAAAAACTGACAAAATTATAAAAACCGGTGTATTTTACTATGTAATAAAAACCATTTATAAGCATTATAAATTGAATAAGAAGAGATACACAGCCAAAAATAAGAGAAATGATGTTTATTTCGCTTTTTGAAACGCTTGTAACAACAGGAAAACTCTGCCGGAAATTATTAAGCGGCGCACCGCAATTCAGACAGAAGGAATAATTATCCTGATTATTATAACGGCATTTTGGACAAATCATTATTAAACCCTCACATTATATCTATTATTTCTTTAGCGGTACATTCGTCAATAGGCGTTGAGTATACATTATCGCCGAAACATACTATATCGCCTATGCCATTTTGAATAACGAAACGAAGCTGTCCGTTTCTTACTTTCTTATCGGTATAAAGCTTTTTTACAAGCAAATCTCTGTCAATATAGTCAGGTATTGAAACAGGAAGCCCTGCCGACTCAAGCAGACGTATAAGCCTTTCAACCTCGCCATCATTCATATATCCAAGTCTGTTAGAAAGGCGTGCCTGTGCCACAAGACCGATTGCAACCGCTTCACCGTGAAGAAGCTTGTATTCGCTTACGGTTTCTATCGCTCTGCCGACTGTATGGCCGAGGTTTAATACTTCTCTAAGACCTGATTCTCTCTCATCCTTCATAACTACACTGTACTTGATTTTGCAGTTTTCATTTGCAATATGAGTGCAGGACTCTTTATCGTTATCAAGTATTTTGTTTATATTATTTTCAAGATACTCAAAAAGCTCGCTGCTTGCAAGACAGGCGTGCTTTATAGTTTCGGAAAGCCCGCTTGAAAACTGCCTTTTGTCAAGCGTTTTCCAGGACGCAATATCAATATAAACTTTTTTCGGCTGGTTGAAAAGACCAATCAGATTAGTCGCAAGGGGAGTATCAACAGCTGTTTTTCCGCCTACTGACGCATCAGCAGCAGCGAGAAGAGTTGTCGCATAGTTTATGAAAGGAACGCCTCTTGCAAACGTTCCGGCAAGAAAACCTGCCAGGTCAGTCACAACGCCGCCGCCTACAGCAATAACTGCGCAGTCACGACGGTATGCGTGTGAAAGCATCTCGTCCTCAAGCCTTGCCTTAACCTCTCTTGTTTTGCTCTTTTCACCTGCTTCAAAAACGAAAAGCTCTGCGCTGAAGCCGAGGTCAATCAGCATTTTACAGATATCTCTTGCATAAAGCTTTTCTACATTTGTATCGGTGATAATTGCAAGCTTTTTAATACTGCCGAATATACCGCCTGTTACATCGTTTGCAAGACTTGTTTTAAGGTCATATCCTATTTCTATTTCATAGCTGTCGTCAACAACTCTTTTAAGCTCAACATTAAATTTGCTCATCATTTCTCCTTGATAAAACATAAGGGCGGATTAACCGCCCTTTGATTTTTTTATTATGACCACTTAAGCGCCTTGATAGAGAAGCCGAGCGTCGGGTCAAGTCTGTTTTTCTGAACTATTGCAACAACCTTTGACTTGTTACATCCTGAAACATTAGCGGTAACCTTGTAGAAATTGTTGTCGCCGACATCCTCAACAGATGTGATTGTAACAGTCTGAACTCTTGGCGTGTAACCGCCGATTGAGAAAGTATCCTCAGAAGGATTATAAGTTATAGCAGCATTTGCGCCAACTGCGTAGTTGTTACACTGAGACTTGAAGTTTACAACCGTCTGACCGTAATACTTAAACAGGTCGAGAACAATCTCATTGGCACTGAAGGTGAGAGGACCGGATGCGTCCTCACGGTCGCCCGTGCTTCTTGAAGCCATCCAGATAGCGGTCTGTGTTGCGGGACCAATCGGAACACCGTCGGTGTTTTCATAGCTTGCAAGATAAAGATACGGAACCTCCAGCATATTTTCAATAGTGTTTATATCCTCTGAAGAGAAACGAACGGGAGTGCCGCTTGCAGATGTTTTCGGCACGGTTTCATATCCGTCAAATGCGGTTGTGCCGCTCTTTGTTTCTTCGATGTCGGGGTCGGTCTGACCGCCGCCACCGCCGCCTCCTTCTGAGCCTCCGCCCTCAGAGCTGCCGCCGTTTTCCTTTGGTGGCATAGTGGTAAATTTACCTGTTGTTGTAGTACCGTTATTGTTTACGGTTTCGCCGGTTGATGTAACCTTCTTTGTTACCTTTTCGCCGTTTTTGTCGGTGACATAATTGCCTTCCTCGTCGGTTACATATTCGGTGTCAAAATCATATTCCTGGTCGTCGTATGAATCAAGACCTTCGCCGTCCTTGCCGGACCTTGAGCATGCAAAAAATATACCGCCGGCAACAACCGCAACGGCTAATACAACAATAGCGATTTTTATAATAAGTGCTTTTTTATCGTTAGTTTTATCTTCTTCATTTTTATCTTCTTCGTTTTTAACTTCTTCAATTTTATCCTTTTCGTTATCCAAAAAAATACACTCCTTTTGAATTTAACTTTAATTAAATTATAATTATTTTTTCTAAAAAAGTAAATAGTATTTTTGAAAATGATAAATTTTTAACTTATTATTCATACTCTTTACATACTCTTTACATAATTTGTCTAATATGATATTCTTGCATATGGTGATAATTTTGAGTGAAAAAATAAAAAAGTCAACGCTTGTTTCCGTCTGCGGACTGACAACTGCGTTATCGGTTGCTCTCCTTTTTCTCGGCGGTGTTTCGTATATACTATCTTATACCGTACCGATGATTGTTGGCATATTTAATATTATACTTAAACAGACCTTCGGCAAAACAAGTGCGTGGATAACCTTCGTTTCAACAAGCCTGATTTCGCTGATGCTTGTCAGCGATAAGGAATGTGCAATGATGTATATTTTCTGCTTCGGTTATTACCCGATAATTCAGGAGGATATAAACAAGATAAAATACAGAGGGTTAAGGGTCTTTACAAAGCTTTTTATATTCAACCTTCTTGTTGCTTTGGCACAGCTGATACTTGTCTATGTTTTTTGTATTCCGTTTCTTGAAGATGGGGACAGCAAAGTATTCATTTTAATCTTTGCACTTATGATGAATATAATATTCTTTTTCTATGATATAATTCTTGTCCGTGTATTGTTTCTGTATAAACACAAATTTGAAAAGCACATAAAAAGAATATTCAGATAAAAAGAGAGGATTAAGGCGTCTTACGTTTCTTAATCCTCGTTTTGTTTATTCTTCGCTTTTTAATTTATTAACCATCATTCTTGCAACCTTGTAAACATCCCCGCAGCCGAGAGTGATAACAAGATCGCCGTCCTGTGCGTTTTCAAGAACATAGTCGCAGATTTCTTCAAAGGTGTCAAGTTGAACGCTTCCCGGCACCTTGTCAGCTAAATCCTTTGCCTTAATGCCGATAGTGTTAACCTCACGACTACCCATGATTTCGGAAATTACGCACTTGTCTGCAAGCTGTAAAACCTCTGCGAAATCGTCAAGAAGAAGCGATGTTCTTGTGTAAGTAAACGGTTGATGCACAGCCCAGACATTTTTATATCCCATCTTTTTTGCAGCTTCAAGCGTTACCTTGATTTCAGCAGGATGATGCGCATAGTCGTCAGCAAAGGTAATGCCTTTATATTTTCCGAGAAGTTCAAAACGTCTTGCTGCTCCGCCGAAATGTTTTAACCCCTCGCAGATTTTTTCAACATCTGCACCGCTTTCGTATGCTGCAACAAAAGCGCAAAGCGAGTTAAGAACATTGTGTTCTCCCGGTACGGAAAGCTCAATATGGGTTACGAATTCAGCGTTATGATATGCATCATAAGAAAGTCTGAATCCGCCCGGGACGTCAACGTTTTTAGCAACCCATTCGTTTGTATCGCCTCTGCCGACAGATATAAGCTTCTTGCCCTTAATTCCTTTTAAGGCATCAAGCGTGTTTTCATCGTCGCCGTTATAAATAATTATCCTTGTGGTCTTTTCTGCAAATTCCCTGAAAGCTTTTTTTATGTTATCAAGGTTTTTGAAGAAATCAAGATGGTCCTCGTCAATATTTAGAATTACCGCCATATCGGGATTCATATGAAGAAATGTGTTGTTAAACTCGCAGCTTTCGCAAACAAAATTCTGACTCTTGCCGAATCTTCCGTATGCGTCAATAGCAGGGAGCTTACCTCCGATTACTGCGCTCGGGTCAAGTCCTGATTCAAGCAAAGCCTGAGTGAGCATCGACGTAGTTGTTGTCTTGCCATGAGTTCCGCAAACACCGATGCAGTTTGAAAAAATCCTGCTCATGGCGCCGAGAAGCTCCGCTCTTTCAAAACAGGGGAAGTTAGCCTTTGCGTATTCAAGCTCCTCGTTACCGGCAAGAATAGCATTTGTGTATATTACAAGCTCAACGTCATCGGTGATGTTTTCCTTTTTTTGACCGAGATATACCTTTGCGCCTTCCTTTTCAATTCGTCTGAAGGTTTCTGTATCGTTGTTGTCAGAGCCTGAAAGCTTGTAACCAAGTGATAAAAGAATTTCAGCACAAGGGCACATACCTGCACCGCCGATGCCGATAAAATGAATTCTTTTAACTTTCTTAAGCAGTTCGTCTATATTCATAAGAGTTACCTCCGTAATTTCTGAAAATTAATTATATACCTAAAATAATATATAGTCAAGATTTTGCGCCTTATCATAGTATGTAATGAGGTGAAATTATGAAAACCTTTTCATTACCATATGATAACGACGAAAGAATGATTTATGCAAAAAATTATCTATTATCCCACGGCTTTGAAATTACTGATGACAACGACAAAGCCGATTTTATTCTTCTTCCGGTTCCCGCTAAAAAGTATATGTTTGATCACCTTGATGGTAAAATCGTTTTTTACGGAGCGGGGGATTATGACGGTATTGATTATAATACGCGTGAAGAGTTTTTAATATATAACGCTTATCTTACCGCAGAAGGAGGAATTGCACTTCTTAAAGAAAACAGCAAAAAATCAATTCTTTTTTCAAATATCTTGATAACCGGATACGGACGAATTGCCAAAGCCCTTTCACGTTATCTTATTTCAATGGGAGCAAATGTATGCGTATGCGCAAGATCAGAGAGCGCAAGGCTTCAGGCGGCTGCATCAGGGGCGTCGACAATAACTTTTGAAGAGCTAAAAAAGCCTCATGGCTATGACTTTATATTCAATACCGTGCCGCATACCATTTTTACCAAAACAGAGCTTGATGCGCTTGAAAGCGATACAGTAATTATTGACCTCGCTTCTTTTCCCGGCGGGGTAGACACCCTTTGTGCGAAATCAAGAGGTATTAAGCTTGTCGACGGCAGAGCTTTACCGTCAAGGTATTCACCGGAATCTGCCGGTATACTCATAGCAAAGACAGTGATAAAAATAATAGAGGAGGAGTTTAATTGAAGATAGGATATTGCCTTACAGGTTCTTTTTGTACCTTCAGTGATGCGATAAATACTATTGAAGAGCTTGTTGAGGCAGGGCACATTGTAACGCCGATTATGAGCGAAAATGCATATACTATTAATACCCGCTTCGGAGATGCGGTAGATATACAAAACAAACTGATTGAAATCACGGGAAACAGCATTATTCATACAATAGAGCAGGCTGAGCCTATCGGACCTAAATCACTTTTTGACGTGCTTGTTATTGCGCCGTGTACCGCAAACACTCTTGCAAAGCTTGCAGCAGGAATTGTTGACACCAGTGTAACTATGGCGGCGAAAAGTCATTTAAGAAATAATAAACCTGTGGTAATAGGACTTTCAACTAACGACGCACTTGGAGCAGCAGCGAAAAATATAGGTGCTCTTCTCAACTATAAAAACTACTATTTTGTGCCTTTTCGTATGGATAATTTTGAGAAAAAGCCGAAATCAATGGTGTGTGATTTTTCGATGATAAAACAGACTGCAGAGCTTGCAGAAAAAGGAATTGAAATATCCAAAAAAATCTATTGACATTTATATATTTATAAATTATATTTATCTTATGGCTTGTGCCAAATCGTGTTAATAAAATGAGGATGTGGAAATTGGAAAAGATAATAAACCTTAAGGATGTAACCGTAAAATACGGCGACAATGTTGTACTTGATAAATTCAATCTTTCTATAAATGAAAAAGAGTTTATAACGCTGCTTGGTCCTTCAGGCTGCGGTAAGACCACGACTCTTCGTGCAATCGCAGGATTTTTATCTCCCGACGAGGGCGATGTGATTTTTGAAGGCAAAAGAATAAATGATGTTCCTCCGCATAAAAGGAAGGTGAACACCATTTTTCAGCGTTATGCTCTTTTTTCTCATTTGAATGTATATGAGAATATTGCGTTCGGTCCCGCTCTGCAGAAAAAGTCAAAGGAAGAAATAAGAGAAATAGTTGCTCAAATGCTTGAACTTGTTAATCTCAAGGGCTTTGAAAAGAGAACTATTGACTCTCTTTCCGGCGGTCAGCAGCAGAGGGTTGCAATTGCAAGAGCACTTGCCAACAATCCTCATGTACTTCTTCTTGACGAGCCTCTCGGTGCCCTTGACCTCAAGCTTCGTAAGGATATGCAAAAAGAGCTTAAGGCAATTCAGAAAAGGCTTGGTATAACCTTTATCTATGTTACTCACGACCAGGAGGAAGCGCTTTCAATGTCCGACCGTGTTGTTGTTATGGATAAGGGTAAGATTCAGCAGATAGGAACACCTGAGGATATTTATAACGAGCCTGTAAACGCTTTTGTTGCCGACTTTATAGGCGAGTCAAACATCGTCGATGCCGTAATGCTCAAGGACTATCTTGTGTCCTTCGGCGGCGTTACCTTTGACTGCCTTGATAAAGGCTTTGAGCCTAACGAATTTGTTGAGGCTGTAGTAAGACCTGAGGATATTCAGATAGTTGAGCCAAAGGGTAAGGATGTTCTTCCAGGCACTATTACAAGCGTAACCTTTAAGGGAGTTCATTTTGAAATTCTTGTTGATGTCGGCGGCTTTATCTGGATGATACAAACAACACAGCATCATAAGGTCGGCGAAAAGATAGGTATGTATATCGAGTCCGATGCTATTCATATTATGAAGAGAAGTGAATACAGCGGTGAATTCGGCGATTATTCCTATTTCTCCGATGAGATGGACCACATCTCCGACGCTAATTATAACTGGGAGGAAGAGGATGAAGAGTAAGTTTTCTTCAAGGCTTCTTGATAAGCCTTATTTTGTATGGGCTGTGCTTTTCATTATCGCGCCTCTTGCAATGGTCGCATATTATTCCTTTACGGATAAGTCAGGTGCGTTTTCTCTTTCGAGCATATCCCAGATTCCGTCATATATACCCACTATACTGCTCTCTGTTTTGTACGGACTTGCCGCAACCGTGATATGCCTTATTCTTGGCTATCCCTTTGCCTATATATTTTCAAAGTTTTCGTCGAAAAATCAGAGGACTATGGTGCTTCTTGTTATGCTTCCTATGTGGATGAATTTTCTTATCAGGACGTATAGCTGGATGACAATACTCGGCGATACGGGCATAATCAATACTGCTCTTACTTCAATCGGTTTAAGTCCGCTTAAGCTTATCAACACAGGCGGCGCAGTTATTCTCGGTATGGTATATAATTTCCTCCCGTATATGATTTTGCCGATTTATTCCGTTATTTCAAAAATGGATAATTCTCTGATTGAGGCTGCACAGGACCTCGGTTCAAGTAAAACTCATGTTTTCAGGCGTGTTGTCCTTCCTCTTTCAATGCCGGGAGTTTTAAGCGGAATTACCATGGTTTTTGTACCGTGCGTTTCGACCTTCTATATTACACAAAAACTTGGCGGCGGACAGATTGTTTTAATAGGTGATGTGATTGAAACCGAATTCCAGTCCGCTAATAACTATAATCTGGGCGCTGCTTTATCACTTGTGTTAATGGTGATGATTCTTATTTGCCTCGGCGTTATGAATTACTTTGGTGCCGATGATGAAAATGACGGAGGTGTTGTAATATGAATAAAACCTCCGCACTTTCAAAATTTTATATGGTACTTATTTTTATATTCCTGTACCTGCCGATAGCGGTGATGACGCTGTTTTCCTTTAATTCAAGCACAAGCACCTATGTTTTTTCCGGTTTTTCAACTCATTGGTACAGCGAAATGTTTACAAATTCCGCTGCGATGGACGCACTGAAAAATACAATTGTTCTTGCGGTTGTAACCGCTGCCGTTTCAACTGTTCTCGGTGTAATGGCTGCAGTAGGACTTTTTAATTCAAAATATAAGCTTTATAAAAAGGCAATGATGACGGCGACAAACGTTCCTATGATGAATCCTGAAATTGTTACAGGTATTGCTATGATGCTTCTTTTCGTCTTTGCGGGTACGCTTGTAAATCAAAGTGACGTCCTCGGCTTCTGGACGCTCCTTATCGCCCATGTAACTTTCTGCCTTCCTTATGTAATTCTCAATGTTCTTCCGAAGCTTAGGCAGCTTGATTTGCATATTTATGAGGCGGCAGTTGATCTTGGCTGTAAGCCTTTTAAGGCGTTTTTCAAAGTTGTTATGCCGGAGATTGTTACCGGTATTATAACAGGTCTTGTAATGAGTTTCACACTTTCTCTTGATGATTTCATCATAAGCTATTTTACAAACGGTCCGAGCTTTCAGACTTTGCCGATTTATATCTTTTCACTTACAAAGAAGAGGGTTAAGCCGGATATGTTTGCGCTTTCAACTCTTATGTTTGTTGTAATACTTGTTCTTCTCATTCTTATGAATGTTGCCCAGACAAGAGCTGAAAAGAAGAATAGGAGGGAAGAGAAATGAAAAAGTTTTTAATAACTCTTTTATCACTTGTTCTTGTTCTTACTTCCTTTCCTGTAACAGCGTTTGCAGACGACGAGTATTTTTCAGAAGAGCAGATTGAGTATTATAAAAATCTCGGACTTCAGGGAACAACGGTTAATGTCTATAACTGGGGCGAATATATTTCTGACGGCTCTGAGGAAAGTATGGATGTTATATCCGAGTTTGAACGTCTTACCGGCGCAATAGTAAACTATACAAACTACGAGTCAAATGAAAATATGTATTCAAAACTTCTCGGCGGCGGTGTTTCATATGATGTCATTGTACCGAGTGATTATATGATAGACAGGCTTATCGACGAGGATATGCTTCTCGAGCTTGATTATGACAATATTCCGAATATGGAATATATCGACGAGCAGTTTCTCAATATGTACTATGACCCTGATCAGCTTTATACAGTTCCTTTTAATGTCGGTTACACCGTGCTCATTTATAATACTGAGCTTGTTGAAGAGGAGCCTGACAGCTGGGAGGTTTTGTGGGACGAACAGTACAGGGACAAGGTTTTGATGTTCAATAACTCCCGCGATGCTTTCGCAATAGCGCAGTCAATTCTCGGACAGGACTTCAATTCAACCAATGAGCAGGACTGGGTTGATGCTGCACAGCTTCTTGCAAAGCAAAAGGATGCTACTAACCCTGTGTATGTTATGGATGAGGTTTTCAATCTTATGGAGTCGGGTGAATATGCCTTTGCTGCTTACTATGCAGGCGACTATCTCCTTATGCTTGAGAATAACGAAAATCTCGATTACTGCTTCCCGAAAGAAGGTGTAAACTTCTTTAGCGACGCTTTTTGTATTCCGACTTGCTGTCAGAACAAAAAGGGTGCAGAAGCATTTATTAACTTTATGCACGAGCCGGAAGTAGCGTTTGAAAACACCGAGTATATCTATTACCGTTCGCCAAACTATACAGTTGAAGAAGACGAGGAAAGCTCGCTTTACGGCGAGGATGTAATCTATGCCGATATTGAAAATTCGCAGGTTTTCAGAAACCTTCCGCAGAATATTATCGAGCTTGAAAACAATCTGTGGACTCAGGTAAAAAGCGGTAAACTCTCTGCCGATAACCATGACAGAAATGTCCGAATATATACTGAGTGTGCCGTAATAGGCGGCTTTGCAGCAGTCGTGATTATCGCAAAGCTTATCTCAAATGCTAAAAAAAATAAAGAACAGGATTTATCCGATTTATATGATTAAATGTGCAATGTTTGATCTCGACGGAACTCTTGTCAATACTATTGATGATTTGGCAAGAGCCGCCGATTACACTATTAAAAAATTCGGTTTTAACCGTGACTGGAGCAAAGAGGAATATACCTCTTTTGTCGGAAACGGAGCAAAGCTTCTTCTTAAACGCGCCTTTGATAATACCGCAAGCGAAGAAATGCTTGATAGCGCTTTAGAGGTGTTTAAGAAAAAGTACGAAATAATTCTTCTTGATAATGCTTACGCTTACGATAATGTTAAAA
Organism: Ruminococcaceae bacterium UBA7030; assembly: GCA_002494125.1. GTDB lineage: Bacteria > Bacillota > Clostridia > Oscillospirales > Acutalibacteraceae > Eubacterium_R. Next base: position 20,189 of record DLBD01000064.1, read on the forward strand.
CTTCGCTTGACTATATCAAAAATAAAGGCATAAAGCTTGCAGTTGTAACAAACAAACCGAGTGTTGCAGCAACTAAAATGGTCGAAACCGTTTTCGGCAAAGACTATTTTGATGTGATTGTCGGCGCAACGGAGGATACTCCGAAAAAACCTGACCCATATATGCCAAATAAAGCTCTGAGGGCGCTTGGCGTAAGAGGGGAGGAAACGGTTTATTTCGGCGATAGCGATGTTGATGTGAAAACAGCTCGGTCTGTCAACGCTTATGCTGTGGCTTGCTCATGGGGTTTCAGAAGCATAGAAAGCCTTGAAAAAGCCAAGCCTGACAGTCTTATTTCAAATCCGTCCGAGATACAAATTTTTTTTGAAAAAAACTGTTGACAAATTACATATACTTTGCTATAATTCATATCGTTGACGCGAGAGTGGCGGAATCGGCAGACGCGCACGTTTGAGGGGCGTGTGGGGCGACTCGTACGGGTTCAAGTCCCGTCTCTCGCACCAAAATAACCATATACCCATTTGGGTATATGGTTATTTTTATGTGATAAACTGATTGAGTTTATCATGCCGCAAAATTACGCTGATGTAATTTTGCGGAGAGGAGGAGCATATGGAGTGATGAATAGCATAATGCTTTGCATTGTGCTTCCATCACGGAATGTGCAACGACGAAAGTCCCGTCTCTCGCACCAAGAACAGCTTTTTTCAGCATTTGTTGAGAAAAGCTGTTTTGTTTTATATTGAGTATTTTTATCACCCGAAACGCCAGTATTCATCGGCGTTTCGGGTGTTTTTTTACACTTTGTTTTTCAAATAATATCAGACGAGCAATTTTGCTGACATATTGAAAAAATCGTTATTTTTTGCAAAATTAGAGACCAAATTAGAGACCTGTTTTTTCTGTTTATTCCATAATGAATGTCCGTTTTTTTGAACTATAATTTATATCTTATTGATAATAGACAAAAAGTGTGCTAATATGTATTTGGATTATTTTGTCTTAATTTAGGAGAAAAGTATGATTACTGGCGAACTGAAAAATAAAATAGATAAAATCTGGGATACAATCTGGACTGGCGGTATTTCTTCACCGACGAGCGTTATTGAGCAGATTACATATCTTATGTTTATGAAGCTGCTTGACGATAACGAAATCAAGAAGGAGGGCAATGCCGCTGCTCTCGGTGTTCCATACAAGAGTAAGGTTTTCAAAGAGGGCAATTTTGCTGTTGACGACGACGGCAATATGAGCATTCCTTATGAGGATATGCGGTGGCATAATTTCAAATCTCTTGAGCCTGCACTGATGTTTGAAACGGTCAGAACCTATGTTTTCCCGTTTATCAAGACCGTCAACGGCGAGGGTAAGGACACTGCGTTTTCACGCTTTATGAACGACGCTGTTTTTCTCATTCCTACCGCAAAGGTGCTCGTTGTCTGCGTTGACACTCTCAGCGAAATAGATATGAGTAATAAGGACATAATGGGCGATGTATATGAATACTGTCTTGACAAAATGTCTTCAGCAGGTAAGCTCGGCCAGTTTCGCACACCGCGTCATATAGTGGATATGATGGTTCAGCTTGTTAAGCCCGAAATCGGCGATACCATTCTTGACCCTGCAATGGGTTCTGCTGGCTTTCTTCTCGGTTGTGCAAAGTATGTTAAGAAGCATTATGAAAAAGAACTTTATAACAAGGACAAGCGTAAGCATTATAATTCAACAATGTTCAGCGGCTTTGATACCGACCCGTCAATGCTCCGCCTTGGTGCGATGAATATGCTCCTGCACGATGTGGAAGACCCGACGATTAACCGTCGGGATTCTCTTTCCGATGATAACAAGGTCAGAAATCACTATTCGCTTATCATGGCTAACCCACCGTTCAAGGGCAGCGTGTTTGAAGAGGATATCAGCAAGGACATTCTTGCCCTCACAAAAACAAAAAAGACAGAGCTCCTTTTCCTTGCTTTGTTTATCAGGTCTCTTAAGATTGGCGGTCGCTGTGCGTGCATCGTTCCCGACGGTGTACTCTTCGGCTCGTCAAACGCTCATAAATCAATCCGTAAAGAGCTTGTTGAAAACAACAGGCTTCAGGCTGTTATATCCATGCCGTCTGGTGTTTTCAAACCTTATGCTGGAGTTTCCACCGCTGTGCTTGTTTTTTCAAGAGACCCAGGCGGAACCGACGAGGTCTGGTTCTACGATATGAAGGCGGA
>DLBD01000046.1 GCA_002494125.1 Ruminococcaceae bacterium UBA7030
GAGTTTACGGCTTTAACAAGATTTGCAACAAGCTCGTTTACCTCGATTGTGCAAACGCTTAAAAGGTCGGTATCAGTCGGGAAATTATCATCACCAACGACGCCCGTAAGTTCGCTTGCGGTTTTACCCTTTGCAAAGTCTTCAAGGCCTTTAACCTGTTCAAACCATTCAGAATTAATTGACGAAGCGGCTTTAAGCCCGTACTGAATACCAAGCTGCTTTTTAGTACTATAAACACCAGGGAACTCCTTGAACTCACCGTCGAGAATAGTTACGCTGCCCTCCGACTCGTCTAATACACACGAAGTAATAACGCCTTTTTTGTCAACCGTTACGGCTGCATACTGCATTCGGTATGACAAAATATCCTTTTCCTCATCAGTGTTTTCAACATTCTGCGCACTGATTGAAAGCTTAAGCGTATCGTTACTTTGTGCGTCAAGTGCCTTTGCGCCTGCCACAGCCTGAGTAATTGCTTTAACCTCTGTTTTAACATTTATGTCGCACTCCTTAAGAAGCGACTCATCTTTAGTGATTCCTGAAAAATAGTCAAAGCTTTCGTTAATCTCATCGGCGGTTTTACCCTTGCAAAACTCCTCAAGAGCGACTATCTGCTCAGTTTTACTTTTACCCGTTTCGCTTTCGATATCCGGTTTGTAAGCGTTTCCAAGCTCTTTTGCACTTTTAAGCTCTGTAACAACTCCGCCGTTACCTTCAAGGTCGGAATTTATTTCCATAATATCAACCTTGACGTCAATAACCTTTCCGTCCTCGTCAACAAGAACCGCAGCAGCGGTGGAGATAAACATACGCTTTGTTACCGAGTCGGTTTCAACCTCGTCAGTTCTTATCTCGCTTATAACGGAAAGCCCTGTCCTTACTGCGTTTGGATTATCCTCAGGATTATCATATTCAGGGATATCTCTTTTCGAGCAGGAAGCGAAGGATATGCATATAATCGCCGCAATAATAACGGCTAAAATTTTGCTGAATTTTTTCATACTATCAACCGTAAACCTTAATAATCTTTCTCGGGCACTTTTCAACACACGCACCGCATTCGGTACATTTTTCGTAATTGATAACTGCGATGTTGTTCTTGAATTCAATAGCGTCATTCGGGCAGTTCTTCGCACAAAGACCGCAACCTATGCAGCCCGCAGTGCAGGCGTTTTTAACTTCAAGTCCCCTTGCAAGCGAAGCACACTGAACACGGTGCTTACTGTTTGCAGGGATAAGCTCAATAAGGTCGTGCGGACAAACACGAAGGCATTTTCCGCATGCAACGCAAAGGCTTTCGTCGACTACTGCCTTGCGGTTAATAATTCTTATAGCCTGCTGGTCGCAAACTCTTGCGCACGAACCGAAGCCGAGGCAACCGTACTTACAGGCATAAGGACTTGAGCCCGGCATCTTGTCTGCATAAATACAGCTGTCGATACCAAAGTAGTTATATTCAACCTCTCTCTTATCGCTTGTGCCGTCACATTTCACATAAGCGACCATACGGGTCATTTCGCCAACCTCAACGCCCATAATCTCGCCTATCTTCTGCGCAACACTTGCGCCGCCGACAGGACAAGCCGAGACCTCGGCATTTCCCTTTGCAATAGCCTCGGCACAGGCATCACAGCCCGCAAAGCCGCAGCCGCCGCAGTTACTGCCCGGAAGCACCTCTCTTATAGCTTCTTCCCTTTCATCAATATCAACATGAAAAACCTTTTCGGCAACCGAAAGGATAATGCCGACAATAATTCCTATAACACCTACTACCGCAACTGCGATAATAACCTCGTTAAAATTAATCATTATGACACCTCCTTAAGCGAATGTGCTAAAGCCGAAGAAGGCCATTGACATAAGACATGCTGTAAGAAGAACCGCCGGCGTACCCTTGAAGGATGGGAGAAAATCATTTTTCTCTGTTCTCTCACGGATTGACGCCATAATGACAATAGCGATTGTAAATCCGATTGCAGTACCGACACCTGATACAACACTTGTTACAAAATTATATTCCTTTTGAACATTTGTAAGCGCAACTCCAAGCACAGCGCAGTTTGTCGTGATAAGAGGAAGATATACGCCAAGCGCACGGTAAAGCGACGGCGAAGCCTTCTTGAGAAACGACTCAACAAGCTGAACAAGGAATGCAATTACAAGAATAAATACTATCGTCTTAAGATACACAAGATCGAATTTTTCAAGAATATATGTATAAATAAGACTTGTTACTGCGGAGGCAAGAGTTATTACGAAGATTACCGCACCGCCCATACCTGCCGCGGTTTTTACATTTTTAGAAACGCCTAAGAAGGGACAAATTCCAAGAAACTGGCTTAATACAACATTGTTGATAAGCGCTGTTGTAATAAGAACTAAAAATAAAGTATTAGCCATTATTCTCTTCCTCCTTCATCGGACATTCAGCGCAATTTCCGTCGCAGCCGCCGTTTGATTTTACATGGCGGTTTGCGCCTTTGAGCTTGAGCTTGTTCTGAATTGCAGTAAGAAATGCAAGAACAAGAAAAGCTCCCGGCGCCATAACGAACATTGACACAGGCTTATAAGCCGACGGCATAATCTGAATATCAAATACCGTGCCGTTGCCGATAAGCTCTCTGACGATACCGATTATAACCAGACCGACCGTGAAGCCGAGGCCGATACCAATACCGTCAAATATTGAAAGAAGCGGATTGTTCTTTGAAGCGTATGACTCCGCTCTTCCGAGAATAATACAGTTTACAACAATAAGCGGAATGTAAATTCCGAGACTTTCATAAAGCGAAAGCGCATATGCGTGCATAAGCATCTCGACGATTGTTACAAACGATGCGATGATTACGATATAAACAGGAACACGAACGCCCTGCGGAATAACCTTGCGAAGAAGTGAGATAAGAAGGTTTGACATAACCAAAACCACCATAGTCGCAAGTCCCATACCAAAACCGTTTTTAGCAGACGTTGTTACCGCAAGAGTGGGGCACATACCGAGCATTAAAACAAAGGTAGGATTTTCCTTGACAATACCGTTATAAAGTCTTTCTAAAATACCCTTCATTTTATCACTCTCCCCTCTCTGCTAAGCAGTTATTATAAAAAACTGTTGCGGCATTTACTGCATCCTGAATTGCAGTTGATGTAATTGTAGCGCCGCTGATTGCGTCAAACTGATTTTCGTCAGCCGTACCCTCTTTAATAAATTCAAGGGTTCCTGCATTCTTGCCTGCAAACTGAGCCTCAAAACCGTTTTTCTTACAGTTTGCGCCAAAGCCCGGTGTTTCGCTGTTTTTAACGACCTCAAGACCGGTAAGCTTGCCGTCCTTAATGCCAACCGCAATCTGAACCTCTCCGCCATAGCCTTGCATACTGCTTGATGACACGACATAGCCCTCAACCTTGCCGCTTTCATCAACAACTGCCAATGCATTATTTATTACGCAGCCGCTTATGCCTGAATCCGAAATAACAGACTGTGACTGCTCTATAAGCTGAGTCTCGTCGTCAAGCTCCTTAAAATCATAAGCGTCGGAATAAACATTCCTGTATGACGCATTTCTTGCGTCAATCTCTGCCTGAGCGATTGAATCTCTCGTAACCTGATTTACCATAGCGAGCGAAAATACCGCTATAACGGCAACAAGGAAAAGAACAAGAGTATTAGTGATTAATTTTGACTTTTTCATTATTTGCTCTCTCCTTTCGCTTTTTCATTACCGAAAGCCTTCGGAAGAGTAAACTTCTCAATCATCGGTACAAGGAGATTTGAGAAAATAATTGCGTACGACACGCCCTCTGCCGCTTTTCCGAGAACACGGAAAAGCGCAGTAAGAATGCCGAGCACAATACCATAAATATATTGTCCCTTAATTGTAATAGGACTTGTAACATAATCGGTTGCCATAAATACTGCGCCTGAAAGAAGGCCGCCGGTAATAATGTTGCCGACAACAAATTCAGGTGTAACATTACCGCCTTTAGCAAATGTGATAAGAGTGATAAACACGATAGCGGATACGACATATGTACAAGGTATTCTTGCGGTGATAACCTTTCTTGCAAGAAGGTATACAAAGCCGATTAATATAGCAACAGCCGAAACCTCGCCTATACAACCTGCCTGCTTTCCTATAAAAGCGGAAAGAAGGTCGATGCTTTCTCCTGCCTTAAGCTGTGCAAGAGGTGTTGCACCCGAATATAAATCCGTTTTGAAATTTGTCATAGCTTCGCCGAAGGAAATTACGAGGAAGCATCTTCCGGCAAGCGCAGGATTCATAAAATTCTGACCAAGTCCGCCGAAAAGCATCTTTGCAACAACGATTGCAAAAACGCCGCCAAGAACAGGTATATACCACGAAACCGTCGAGGGAAGATTTAGCGCAAGAATCATACCCGTTACAAGCGCACTCCCGTCAAATACGGTTATCTCTTTTTTCAGAAGCAGCTCAAAAAGCGCTTCACTTGCAATACAGCTTGCAATACTTAACACAATTACAAAAAGTGCGTTAAGCCCGAAATTGTAAACGCCGAAAGCAAGCGTCGGCACAAGAGCAATCGCAACGTCAAGCATAAGCTTTTGAGTCGAAGTCTTTGACCTTATGTGAGGAGAAACAGAAACATTATACATTATTTACTTTCCTCCTTTTCCTTTGCTTTCTTTTCACGAAGCTGAATTTTGCCAAGCTTAAACATCTGAGTTAGCGGAATTTTAGCAGGACAGCCGTATGTACAGCAGCCGCATTCAATACATTCCATACCGCTTAACTTTTCGAAAGCGTCGATGTTGTTTTCCTTTACAGCTCTGCCCATCATCTGAGGCACAAGAAACTGAGGACAAACCGCAACGCACTTTCCGCAGCGGATACAATGCGTTTCCTTAAGATGAGCAACTTCGTCCTTCGTATATGCAAGAATCGATGAAGAGGTTTTAATTACAGGAACATCAAGCGAGCTCATCGCCATGCCCATCATAGGACCGCCCGAAATGAATTTTTCAACACTTTCCTTTGCGCCGCCGCCACACTCAAGAACATAACTATGGCTTACGCCGAGCGGCACATCGAGATTACACGGTGAATTAACTGCGTCACCCGTAACCGTCATAACCTTATGAATGAGAGGCATATTGAGATAAACCGCCTCATAAATCGCAATAGTGCTTGCCACGTTTACAACGACTACGTTCATATCGGCAGGAAGCATTTTTGAATTAATTCTTCTTCCCGTTACTGCATAAATAAGCTGCCTTTCACCGCCCTGAGGATATTTTGTTTTAAGCGGCATAACCTCTATGTTTTTCTTGTCGCTGACCTTTTGAGAAAGAAGCTTTATTGCCTCGGGCTTGTTGTTTTCAATACCAATAACGGCTTTTGCCGACGGAAGAGCCTTGAGAAGAGCCTCAATGCCCTTAACAAGATCATCGCTTCTTTCAAGCATAAGACGGTAGTCTGAGGTTAGATAAGGCTCACACTCCGCACCGTTTATAATAACAGTATCAATTTCGCCGGCATTTTTCGGCGCAATCTTAACTCCGGAGGGGAAGCCGGCGCCGCCGAGTCCTACGATACCTGACTTTGTCACGATATCAACGATATCCTTTGAAGTAAGCGAGGATATATCCCTCTCCTCTCCAAAGCCGTCGACAGTTTCGTATTCGCCGTCATTTTCAATAACGATACAGTCCACGGTATTACCGTTAGCGAGCTTTCTTTTTTCAGCCTTTTTAACCGTACCTGAAACAGATGAGAAGACAGGTGAGGAAATAAATCCTCCCGCTTCTGCAATCATCTGTCCTTTAAGCACCCTGTCGCCGAAAGCAACAATCGGCTTTGCAGGTGCGCCTATATGCTGTGAAAGCGGAAACACCATAAGCTCCTGCGCTTCAATCCTTTTGATTGGGACATCCTTTGCATAGTCCTTGCCATCAAAGGGATGAATACCGCGCTTGAACGATTTTTTCGCCATATACTCCATCCTTTCAAAGATAATTCTATAAATATCATTTTAACATAAGTATTTGTATTATTCAATATAATTTATAATTATTAAATTACTATTTTTATACAGATTATATAAAAATGAACGGATATGGTAATCCGTTCATTTAATTATATCTGCATATTGAATTTTTATAACCCTTTCAAGATCTTTCGGGCTAAGTCTTACCTGGCGACCGACTTTCCCTGCGGAAAACATTATTTTATCAAAATCCTTTGCAGATATGTTTATTGTAGTAACAAACTGCTTTTTCATACCTATCGGCGAGCATCCGCCGTGGATGTATCCCGTAAGCGGAAGAAGTTCTTTTTGCGGTATCATTTCAATGTCCTTTTCACCTACTGCCTTCGCTGCTTTTTTAAGGTCAAGTTCATTTTCACTCGGCACCATAAAAACATAGTGTTCCTTTGACCTGCCGACAGTTACAAGGGTTTTGAAAAGCATATCGGGTTTTTCTCCGATTGAAAGTGCAATGTCAACAGCACTTGTCTTTGCATTATCGTATGCGTAATGCTCATATTCAATCTTTCTTTGGTCAAGAATTCGCATTACGTTTGTTTTATCTTCTTTTTTACCCATAACGCCTCACAAAAAAGGAGGGATATTCCCTCCTTTTGTAATATTATTTTGTGTTAGCTTTGAAGAAAGCTATCTCGTTTTCTATACATTTCTGTCCCGCTTCCTCAAACGGCTCAATTACTGCAAATACATGTGGCTGAGACTTACCGTCAAGTTCCTTTCCGTAATCGTCGAGTTGGTAAACGAAGTCTCTGTCTTCAAGGTCTTTTGCTGCCCTGTTCGTCTGACCGTGCGCCATCATATCACCGCTGCTTGTAACAAGGTATATCGGGGGAAGATCCGTGCTTTCAACCTCGTCAAGAAGCTTGTCAAAGTCCATATAATCAGCGGTTGGCTTGCTCTTATAATCACTACCCCAGCAAACTGCCGTATAGAGATTGAGCGGTCCGCAGTCCCTCATATAAGCGACAGGCGATGTCATAAGAGAAGCATTTATTTCAAGCTGCGGGTCAACAACGTCAAATGTTTCGCGAAGATCGGGAGAATTCAGAAGAACCGTTGCATAACCGCAAAGCTGTCCTCCTGCGGAGTCGCCTGTGAGAAATACGTTGTTTTCATCGCAGGGATAATTTGCCATATTTTTCTTAATCCAGTCAAGAGCCATAAATACATCCTGCAACTGCTCGTTGACAGTAACATCAGGCACAAGACGATAGCTCATATTGAAAACTACATACCCGTTTTTAGCAAGCTCCATACAGTAATACTTGTTGATACCCTTGTCGCCATAAAGCCATCCGCCGCCGTGAATGTCAATTATAACGGGAAGCTTTGTGCCTTCAGGTGTGTTTTCAGGATAATATACGTCAAGCTTATGATAAACATTACCGTCATCTATGTAATAGATATCATCAAATTCCTTGATATTTTCAGGCGGCGTCTGTCTTTCAATTCGGCTTTCATCACCGTCGGCAATGAAGCGCCATACCATCTGCATAATCTTAATTACTGCATCTTTTTCAAGGCCTTGTGTTGTGTCGGACTTATAGTCAATATTTTCAGATGTAACCATACCGCCTACAGGTCTGAAGTTGTCGGCATTTTCATCAACAGGCTTTGTTGTAAGCTCTATAAACACTGCGCTTACAATCGCAAGAACAACAAGCACAATAACTATTATAAGACACACCTTTTTGCCCTTGCCCTTCTTCTGCACTTTTTCTGTTTTTTCTTTAGTTTTAGGCATAATTATCTACCTCCGAAATCACTGTACCGAAAGCTCTTCAACTGTCTGATAGTCGTTTGTGTAATACCTGAAGAGTTCCTTTGCCGACTCATAATTGAGTGCGTCCTCATAAACATAAATATTATTTACGTCGTCAAAATAAATGCTGTTAGTTTCGCTGTTAACAGAGAAATCCTCAAATATATAAGCCATATATTCCGTTGCGCCGTCATTCCAGTTGCTGTCGTATGAATACACAAGAACAATGGCATTTTTGTCATATGCTTCCGCATCATTGCAAGCAAAGTACGCGCTATAAAAAACGGGGTTTTCATAGTAGCTGTCGTTTGCTATCATTTTGTCAGCCGCCGCCTTGATAAGCTTATAGTCAGCGTCATTCACCTTGTTTTCCATAAGATATTTATAAACAGAGGGCTCAACCTTTTTGGTTTCAGGTCCTACAACAAAGCCGTATTTGTCCGAATAATCATCTGCAAAGCAGCTTGTTTCAAGCGTAACCTGACCGCTCTTTGAATAATGCTCGGTTGAAACGTAGATATTGATAGAAGATACGTATTCATTCTTGTAATAAATATCAATCTCGTTTTCGGAAACAGAGAATGTGCAGTCGCCGAGCTTGTCGGTAAAATTCGGATCAAGCGTTACCTGAGCCCAATCGTCCGCCTCAAAATACGCAACGTCCTTAACTGCATTAAACGGGTCAAAAACGTCAACCTCCGTAAGACCGCTTATCTTGTATTCTACGGTATAAGATTCCTTACCCGAAAGCTTCTTATCGGGGCTTATTGCGTTAATAGCGTCGTAGTTAAAATATATTGTAGCAGTAACCACATCGCCGTTTGAAAGGTATTCGCTCTTGTCAAAGACTACCGTGATATAGTCTGAAATGGCATAAACTCCGTCCGAATAATAGTAATCGTCATCATAGTAATCATCATAATAATCATCGTCGTAGTCGTAGTCATAATAATCGTCAATATCCAGTTCGTCTGCAAGTGAATAATAATCCACTACATCATAATCGTAAACAACGGCATACCCGTTATAACCTACTGCAGAAATATTATCATTAATATAATTCGCAGGATTAACCTTGCCTGCCTTTGAAACAATTAAAATAATTGCTATGACAGCTAAAACAACAACTGCGCAGACGGCACCGATAATAATACCCACTGTCTTTTTGCTGCTTTTTGGCTGAGGCTGCACAGGATATACAGGCTGTCCCTGAAAAGCGGGAGCCTGCTGCTGCGGCTGGTAAACAGGAGCCTGAAAGCTCTGCTGTGGTTGCGGTGGCTGCTCCACCGGCTGCGGCTGAACGCTCTGCTCGGCGTTGTTCACTTCCTGAACTTCCGGCTGCGTCGGCTGTGCTTCAGTTGTTTGGGAAGCCGCCTGAGTTTCGCCCTGGGTATCAACAGGAGTACCGCAGTTCATACAAAAGCGCATACCCTCATCAATCGGGTTCCCGCAATTTTTACAATTCATAAAATCCCCTCCGATTTTTATTTGTTACTAATATTATAAAAAATTATAAGAAAAATTGCAACATATATAAATAACAATTGACAAATATTATTTAATGTTATATTATAACTTAAATCCTATAAAAAGAATGGGAATTATAATTTTACTTAAATCATTTAAGGAAGGATATAAAATGTTAGAATTAAAGGATTTGTCGTTTCGCGTAAACACACCGGAGGGTGAAAAAACGATTATCGACAAAGTTAATCTTACAATACCGGATAAAAAGGTTATTGTTATCACAGGTCCAAACGGCGGCGGTAAGTCAACGCTTGCAAAGCTTATTATGGGAATAGAAAGAGCAAGCGAAGGAAGCATTATTCTTGACGGCGAGGATGTGACTGAGCTCAGCATTACCGAAAGAGCAAAAAGCGGTATCGGTTTTGCTTTTCAGCAGCCTGTAAGATTTAAGGGTATTCAGGTTCTTGACCTATTAAGAATAGCATCCGGCAAAAACCTTTCTATAGGCGACGCCTGCGAATATCTTTCTCAGGTCGGTCTTTGTGCAAAGGATTATATCAAAAGAGAAGTTAATGCAAGCCTTTCCGGCGGCGAACTTAAAAGAATTGAGATTGCAACCGTTCTTGCAAGAGGCACAAAGCTTTCGATTTTTGACGAGCCGGAGGCAGGCATTGACCTTTGGAGTTTTCAAAATCTCATCAAGGTTTTTGAACACATAAGCAACAATATTGAAGGCTCAATCCTTATCATCTCCCATCAGGAGAGAATTCTTGAAATCGCAGATGAGATTATTGTTATCAAGGACGGACAGGTAATAAATCAGGGAGAAGGAAAGGATATTCTTCCAACTCTTATGAAGACAAATTACACAACCGCAAACTGCGGAAAGGTACAGTAAAGGTGGGACATATGTTAGACGATATTCAAAAAAGACTTCTTGAGGAAATTGCCGATTTGCACACCGTTCCGGAGGGTGCTTATAACATTCGTGCAAACGGTGCAATGGCAGCAAGAAACACAACAGCAAATATTGACATCGTTTCAAAGACTGACAAAAGCGGTATAGATATAAAAATCAAGGACGGCACAGTTAATGAAAGCGTGCATATTCCAGTTGTTTTAAGCGAATCAGGTCTTAAGGAAACAGTTTATAATGACTTTTACATCGGCGAAAACTGCGATGTAACAATCGTTGCAGGATGCGGTATTGATAACTGCGGCGTTCAGGACGCCCAGCACGACGGCGTTCACCGTTTCTTTGTAGGCAAAAATTCAAAGATTAAGTATGTTGAAAAGCATTACGGTCAGGGCGACGGCACAGGCAAGAGAATACTTAACCCCGTAACCGAGGTGTACCAGGAAGAAAACAGTTATGTTGAAATGGAAATGGTACAGATTAAAGGCGTCGATTCAACCGAAAGGACAACCATCGCTGAACTTGGAAAGGGCGCTACAATAATTGTTCACGAAAGGCTTATGACTCACGGCGACCAAAATGCAGTCAGCAAGTACACCGTAGAGCTTAACGGTGACGGCTCAAGCGCTGATGTAATATCCCGTTCCGTTGCGAAAAACAATTCGGTTCAGACGTTTGAGGCTTCGCTTGTCGGAAACAAGAGTTGCTCGGGTCATGCCGCTTGCGACGCAATTATTATGGATAACGCAAGGGTTATCTCCATCCCGCGACTCGACGCAAACTGCGTTGACGCTGCGCTTATACACGAAGCAGCAGTAGGAAAAATCGCAGGTGATCAGCTTACAAAGCTTATGACCCTCGGTCTGACAGAAGAGGAAGCAGAGGAAAAAATTGTAAACGGCTTTCTTAAATAAATAAAAAAGTAAAACCGCTGTGCAGGTGATATCTGCACAGCGGTTTCTTTTAATATTGTCCGCGCTCTCTTTTTCTTTTTTCAATGAAATCTTTTGTCATATTACCTGTTGAAACCGGCTGTTGAGGCGGTGCCTGCGGCGCAGGATTAAACGGCATTGGCGGCTGTTGTGTCTGTTGTACGGGCGGTGCCTGTTGTGGCATCGGCGCCTGATTAACTGGCGCACCGCATTTCATACAGAAGGTTCCGCCTTCAAAAAGTTCTGCCCCGCAGTTATTACAAAAATTACTCATAAAATCTCTCCTTTTATTTATGATATTTTGAATTGTTTGATATTGAAAAAGCACGGTAAATCTGTTCAAGCAAAACCATTCTCGCAAGCTGGTGAGGAAGCGTCATCTTACCAAATGAAAGCTTATAAGAGCTCAACGCCTTAACCTCGTCACTCAACCCGTAGGAGCCGCCGATGATAAAACAGATATGCGAGCTTTTTTGTGAAATGTTTTCAATAAGACGTGAAAATGACGGGCTGTCATATTCCTTACCCTCGATGCAGAGAGTAATTACGCAGGCACCCTTCGGTACTTTCCCGATAAGGCGCTTACCCTCCTTTTCAAGCACATTATCAATCTGTGCAAGAGAGGGATTGTCGCCGCATTTTTCCTCATTTACCTCAATAACATTTACCTTTGAAAATGCTGAAAGTCTTTTTATATATTCGCTGCAGCCTTCACGAAGATAGCTTTCCTTAAGCGAGCCGACTGCAAGAACTGTTATATTCATCATAGCACTATTCCCCTTGACTCATTGACAGGCGGCGAAACGTAAAGCCTGTAATCATTTTCACTCATACCTGCTTCGGCAAGACTTGAAAGTGCACTTTGTTTAGCGATATCCGGCGTATTGTTTTCACGGCTGAGATGCGAGAGAACAAACCTTGTGGTACCGGACTTTGAAAGCTCTTTTATAAACTCACCGCAGGCAAAATTTGAAAGGTGTCCCCTGTCGCCGAGAATTCTCTTTTTAAGAGGATAAGGATATGGACCTATTTCCACCATGGATATTTCGTGATTCGACTCAAGGAAAATCATATCCGTTCCCAAAAGCACCTGACGTGCATTATCGGTGACATATCCTGTATCAGTGCATACGGAAATGCTTCTTGAATCAGGAAGCTCAAAACGGTAGCCTACGCAGTCCTCACTGTCGTGGCTTTGATGAAACGCTTTGATTTCAATGCCCGAAAGCTCCATAGCATAATCAAGCTTTTCAAAGCGCACCTTGTCGTTAATCAATCCGCTTTCAAGCATAGCCTCAAGGCAGAGCTCAGGCGCAAATAAAGGTGTTTTGTGCCTCGAGCAAAAAACGCGAAGTCCTTGGCTGTGATCGCTGTGCTCGTGTGTAACAAAGACAGCATCAATGCTATCCGGATCAACTCCGAGGTCACTCAGCGCCTGCTCGCATCTTTTTGCCGAAACTCCGATATCCACAAGAAAGTTATGCCTTTTTGATGAAATCAATATTGAATTGCCGCTGCTCCCGGAAAAGAGCTGACACGCTTTTGCCATATGTATCTCCAACAAAAACAGGAGAAGTCACGGAATAATAACCGAGCCTTCTCCCGAAATAGTTTAACCTGCGTCTGAAATAACGCCTTCCTCATCCTTGATAGTCACACGACTGATACGAGCGCCGAGAGATGAGAACTTTTCAACAACATCCTCATATCCTCTGTCAATATACTGAACATCTTCAACCGTTGTTTCACCCTTTGCAGAAAGACCTGCAATAATCATTGCAGCACCTGCACGAAGGTCGGTCGCCTTAACATTAACGCCTGTAAGCTCCTTAACGCCTTCGATAACAGCGGTCTTTCCGTCAACCTGGATGTTAGCGCCCATACGGAGAAGCTGACCTACATACTGGAAACGGCTGTCCCATACGCTTTCGGAAAGAATACTTGTTCCGTGGGCGAGGGAAAGAACAACACACATCTGAGGCTGCATATCAGTCGGGAAGCCGGGATGAGGCATAGTCTTAACATTACACTTTGAAAGCGGCTTGAACCTTGTAACACGAACAGCGTCGTCATATTCGATAATTTCCGCACCCGCCTCCTCAAGCTTTGCGCTGATTGACTCAAGGTGCTTGGGAATTACATTTTTAACAAGAACATCACCGCCGCAGGCAGCAGCCGCTGCCATATACGTTCCCGCTTCAATCTGGTCGGGAATTATAGAATATGTGCAGCCGTGAAGCTTTTCAACGCCACGGATTTTAATAACATCGGTACCTGCGCCTCTGACATCGGCACCCATCGAGTTAAGGAAGTTTGCAAGGTCAACTATATGTGGCTCTTTAGCCGCATTTTCGATAACGGTAAGTCCCCTTGCAAGAACTGCTGCAAGCATTACATTAATGGTTGCGCCTACGGAAACCTGGTCCATATATATTGATGTACCGATAAGCTTTGACGCTCTTGCCTGAACCATACCGTCAACGATGTTGACATCCGCTCCAAGCATATTAAATCCCTTAATATGAAGGTCAATCGGACGAACGCCGAAATCGCAACCGCCGGGTAGAGCAACATCAGCCGACTTAAATCTGCCGAGCATAATACCAATGAGATAATAGCTTGCTCTGAAATGAGATGCAAGGTCATAAGGAACACTCTGGTACTTTACAGACCTCGAATCAATCTCGATAGTATTTTTATTTATCATTTTAATTCCTGCACCCATACGGTCAAGAATTTGTATAATAAGACTTACGTCACTGATATTCGGAATATTTTCTATACGTACAATATCGTCGGCAAGAACTGCTGCGGGGATTATTGCAACGGCAGCATTTTTTGCTCCGCTGATATTAACCTCACCAAAGAGCTCATGTCCGCCCTGAATGATGAAATTTTCCAAGAAATGTTCACCTCTTTACATAGACTTCTGTATATACTATTTTAGGTTATAATCTTTTTAATATTATAATTATAGCAAATTAGTATGATAAAATAAATCATATCTTTAATATTTTATCCAAAATGTAATCACTTTAAGTTGTATAAAAAATAGCAAAAAGTGTCACTTTTCACACTATATGTTGTATTTACTATAGTTAATTTGAAATCCCGACAAAATCTTGTATGTCAAAATGGTAACAAAAGAGTAACACAATGTATGTGTTTTGTCAAGAGGCGGACATATAAAACTGACGGATGAATAAATAAATTCATCCGTCTTGCCGTATTCAGCGGATTTTTTGTTGTTTTAGAGTCAAAAAGACAAAGTCAAAACCTATCATTCGTTATTGCACCTCGCCTTTATGCTTAAGAATTAATTATTGAGAAAAGCTCTTTTATTCTGTCATTTTTTTCACAAAGATAAAGATAGCCGAAAAGTGCTTCAACACCTGTTGCACAGTGGTATTCACTCTCACTTGCGCTCTTGGGCAAATGTCCTGTTTTGGCATTTCTTCCGCGCTTATAAACCGACATTTCCTCTTCAGTAAGAATGTCCTTGATTTTATCAAATGCCTGCGTCTGCGCCTTTGCGCTTACATATTTCACACTTTCGCGGTGAAGGTCATTTACAGGTCTGTTTGCGTCTGTGACAAGTGTTTCACGCACAAGTATTTCATATATGCAGTCACCGATAAAAGCAAGGTTAAGCGGACTTAACTGCTTTGGATTTACTTCTTTGTCAATAAATCTCATACTGTTACGGTACATATTCAAACTCTATATCATAGAGCGAAACTATGTCGCCCTCCTGTATTCCTCTTTCACGAAGCGCATCAAAAACGCCGCTTTTTTCAAGCACCCTTTGCATATACTGCAGCGCCTCATAATCCTCTATATCAATTCCCTTAAGCACCTTGGGAAACCAACTTGCCTCAACAAGATAATAGCCATCCTCAACCTCGGTAATCTTAAAGCCCTTGTCGTCCTTTATTAATGCTTCAAGCGGAATTTCCTCACTCTCATACTCCTTTATCGGCGGGAGAGTCTGAAGCTTGTTCCACACGGCGTTCATAAGCTCTTTAGTGCCTTCGAGAATCGGCGCACAAATGGAATAGTATTCATATCCCTTTGACTCGACATACGACTTAAACTCTTCAATTTGTTCAGGCTCTGCCATATCAATCTTATTACCCGCAACAATCTGCGGTCTTTCGGCAAGCTCCGGATTAAAACGCACAAGCTCTTCGTTAATTTTTTCGAAATCCTCAATCGGATTTCTCCCCTCGTGCCCGCTCACGTCGACGATGTGAACAAGAAGCCTACACCTTTCAACATGGCGGAGAAATTCGTGCCCGAGTCCAATTCCCTCGCTTGCGCCTTCGATAAGCCCCGGGATATCGGCAATTACAAATGAATTGCCCTCGCCCATAGAAACCACACCGAGATTCGGCACAAGTGTTGTAAAATGATAATCTCCGATTTTCGGCTTAGCCTCACTCACCACTGAGATAAGACTTGATTTTCCGACAGAAGGATAGCCGAGGAGCCCAACGTCAGCAAGAAGCTTCAGCTCAAGCGAAACCTCCCATTCCTCGCCCGGCATACCGGGTTTTGCAAATCGGGGAACCTGCCTTGTCGGAGTGGCAAAATGAATATTACCCCAGCCGCCCTTACCGCCCTTTGCGGCAACAAAGCGGTCGGTTTTGCTCATATCTGCCATAACCGCTCCTGAATTTGCCTCTTTGATAATTGTTCCCCTCGGAACTCTTATTTCAAGGTCGGGAGCTTTTTTACCGTATTGGCGTGAGCCGCGTCCGTTTTCGCCGTTTTTTGCGGCATATTTTCTTTTGTATCTGAAATCGGCAAGCGTTGCAAGATTGTCGTCAACAACAAATACTATGTCGCCGCCCTTTCCGCCGTCACCGCCGTCAGGACCACCTGCTGCAACATACTTTTCACGGTGAAATGCAACTGCACCTGCACCTCCGTCGCCTGCCTTTATCTTGATTTTGGCTATATCAACAAACATATTTATGAGTCCTTGTTTTTGCTTTTTGTGAGCTTTTCATGAAGCTCTTTTCTGAATTTCTTTTCTTCTGCCTCATCTACTATTGAAAAATAATAGTGGTCGGTCTTTGTCTTGATATGATAAACGGCATAATTAATATCCTCAAAGCCATAATTTTCAAGCATCTCATTGCCCTTGTCAAAATTAAGAATTTCGCTAAAACTTATATGCCTTGAGTTGACAGAAACGAATCTGTCGCGGATAAATACCTTGCCCTTTCTTTTAAGTCTTGTTTCAGGGTCATAGTCTATTGTGTCATACACATTTTCAAGCTTAACTTCTTTTTCTTTTTTTTCTTCCTCATGCTCAAAGTCGCCGCCAAGCTCCTTGAGTATCTTGTGATTAGTTTCAATCAGCTCGCCGAGTCCGTGGAAGAGAAGGAGCGTCATATACGCCTTTGCAATGTAGATTAGCGAGCCTGCGACACAGCAAACTCCGGCAATAACAAAGCTCTTTTCCTCAGGTTTTATGATAAAGAAAACAATTGCTACGGCAAATGCACAGCAAGCCACCGCAATCTGAAAGAAGAAATAGTCCTTTGCAAAGGTTTTAAGGTTTTCCGAAATGTTTTTTATAATTCTTTTTCTCATAATAACACCCCTTGTTTAATATGTTATTATATCATCACATATATTTTTAGTCAACAAAAACCGCTGTGAAACCAATGCCCACAGCGGTTGAATTATTACAATATTTATTAATATGTGCTTCTTGTTGTGTAGTTGCAAGAGCCGTTTGCATATCTTCTGAGAGTAAAGGTATTGCCGCTCTGCGATACGTTAAGCGAAACGCTTGCAGGACTTACATGCTCCTCTGTATAGAATGTACATGTGATAGTGCCGCCGCTAACGGTCATGCCGATTTTTACGGGATAACGGGAGGTGTTTCTGAATCTGAGGTTATTAACACCCTGATAGATAGCAGCGTCCCTTCCGAACGGAACATAGTAAACTCTCTGTGAATGTTGATGTCTTTCAACAATCTCAAAGTTTGCATAAAGCGCAGCATTGAACATTGTTGAAGCAACCTGACAGATACCTCCGCCGATTTCGTCAGCGTGACCGGTTGCGCCTGTAAAAACAGGAGCAGGAAGATATCCTCTGCTTGCAGTTCTTGGTCCGACTACAGCGTTGAAATCAAAGATTTCGCCCGGTTCAAGAATAGTTCCGTTGATGATACTCGACGCAATTTCAAGGTTTCTTGTTCTGTTATAGTTATTTACATAGTTTGATGAATAGAACTCATAAACATTATTGAAACCTGTACGCCATACGCCCTGCGAGTCAAAATAATACCATTTGCCGTTGATATATCTCCAGCCAACCTGCATAATTCCTGCGTCGCTGAGATAATACCACTTTCCGCTGAGCTTGAGCCAGCCGGTCTGCATAACGCCCCATTTGTTCATATAAAACCACTTGCCTCCGGCTTTTGTCCAGCCGGTCTGCATAACGCCCCATTCGTTCATATAAAACCAGTTGCCTTTAATCTTCTGCCAACCGGTGAGCATTACACCGTATTCGTTCATATAAAACCAGTTGCCCTTAACACTTATCCATCTGTTTTTATAAGCAACGCCGTTATCGGCAAAATAATACCAATATTTGCCTGCTTTCTGCCAGCCGGTCTGCATAACGCCGTAGGAGTTGAAATAGTAGAGAAGCTCATCAATATGCTTAAGTCCGACAACCATTGTGCCTGACGGTCTTAAGTAAAACCAATTTCCTCTTACGTTTAACCAACCTGTCTGCATAACACCCGTTTCGGGGTCAAGGTAATACCAGTATTCGCCGTCCTTTGCCCAATCAGTTGCCATTGCACCGCTTGATTTGAAGAAATACCAATTTCCGTCAAGCTTTACCCAACCGGTCTGCATAGCGCCTGAATCCGGATCAAGATAATACTTTACGCCCTTAACTTCCTGCCAGCCGTAAAGCATATTCCCCTCATCGTCATAGAGATACCAGGTGTTGTCAATATACTGCCAGCCCTTACGAACAAGCATTTCAATCGGAGTTCCGTCACTTACCTTTTCGCCGCAGTCAAGGCAGTAAACATCGCCTGTATATCCTTCTTCAGTATAGGTTGCCTCTTTAGCGTCTCTAACTTCTGTGTTAGCATGATCACATGGCTCGGCGTAAACCGAAAGGTCGATTCCCGCAGTAACACTTAAAAGCATTACAACAGACAAAACAAAGCTTAAAGTCCTTTTCATCTCAAAGTCTCCTTAGTATGTAATATCGAAGTTAAACTTCGCCTGAATTCTGATTTCTATTATAGATAATTAAATATAATAAGTCAATAATTATAAACAGATAATTTTTAATAAAAAATGTTAATTTTTTTGGATTCTTTTGCTAGTGAATTTCTATTCGTGAAGCGGTATAAATATTACAAAAAAGCGGACAGGAATTATTCCCGCCCGCTTATTGATTACTTCGAGATAAATATTACTGATGCATAAATACAAGTGTAAATACCGTACGGTCGCCGCCGCCGAGACCCGTATTCTTAGCAACTGTTGTCGTCATCTGGGCGAGAACCCAGCCCTGCGCAGCCCATTTGTTGAGCTCTGAATCAAGGGCAGAAAGGTTTTTTGCATCGTGACCGATGAACTTTTCCTTAAGTACTACCTGTGTTGTTTTGTACTGCATAATAATTCTCCTTTCTTATATTAAGCAAGGCACTGCGCTATTAAAACGCAGTGCCTTTTGTTTATTATCCGAAATATCTTTTGAGTAAGCCTTCAAAAGCCTTACCGTGTCTTGCTTCGTCACGTGCCATCTCGTGAACTGTGTCGTGGATTGCGTCAAGGCCCTGTGCCTTAGCCTTCTTTGCAAGCTCTGTTTTGCCTGCAGTTGCGCCGTTTTCAGCAGCAACTCTCATCTCAAGATTCTTCTTTGTTGAGTCTGTAACTACTTCACCGAGCATTTCAGCAAATTTTGCTGCGTGCTCTGCCTCTTCATAAGCTGCCTTCTCCCAGTAAAGACCGATTTCCGGATATCCCTCTCTGAAAGCAACTCTTGCCATAGCAAGATACATACCAACCTCAGAGCATTCGCCGTTGAAGTTTTCGCGAAGACCCTGTACGATTTCCTCATCAACACCGTCGATGATGCCGACCTTGTGCTCTGCTGCCCAAGCAAGGTCACCCGTGTTTTCTCTTTCAGCCATTTTTGCGCCGCAGATAGGACAAACGTCGATAGGCTCGTCGCTTTCATATCCGCAGACAGGACAATAATATTTCTTTGCCATAATTGTTCTCCTTCCCAATGAAATATTTGCAACTTGATTATAACATAATGAGATAGTTTGTCAAGAAAATAACAAGGTTGTTTACCAAAATTTCTTATTTTCTTCGCTATATTCAAAACCGGCGTTTTTTAATGTATTGCACAACTCATCTTTGTCTATTTCAAGATCTTTGCAAAGCTCATCAAGACTATTATAATAATCACGAAGTTTCATATTGATAAAACTCATAAGCATAAACGGATCTTTTGGTATATCCATAACCATACCTCCAAGCAATATTTTTATTATTTTATATTAAATTTAATTCTTTTTCAATACGTAATATTATATAAATACACAAATAATATATTTATTATTGATTATTTTATCGACTTGTGCGATAATATGAAATAACTAAAATTAATTGAGGTAAATCTATGATTGATTACAAGGAGCTTGCAGGGCTTTTATTCCCTGATATTGACAAGACACCTGATTATTATGAATCGCTCTACCCCGAAAGAAATCTTAAGGAAGGTGCAAGGGTTTCGCGTTTTTCACCGAGCCCGACAGGATATCTTCACTTCGGCGGACTTTATGCGGCTTATGCGTCAATGCTTAATGCAAAAACGACCGACGGCGTGTTCTACCTCAGAATAGAGGACACCGATAAAAAGAGAGAGGTTGAAGGCGGTGTTGACGCTATCGTTGACGGGCTAAACTATTTCGGCCTTAAGGTTGACGAGGGAGTAACAGGAAGCGGCAGCGAAAAGGGAAATTACGGCCCGTATACCCAAAGCAAACGTGCTGAAATCTATCAAACGTTTGCAAAATCGCTAGTTGAACAGGGGCTTGCATATCCCTGCTTCTGCTCGGCTGAGGAGCTTGAGAAAATCAGAGAGGCTCAAGCTGAAGAGGATATTAAAGGCTACTGGGGAAAGTATGCAAAATGCCGTGACCTTTCACTTGATGAAATCAAGGCTAATATTGAATCGGGTAAGCCTTGGACGCTTCGTTTAAGGTCGACGGGCAATGTGCAAAACAGAATAAAGTTTGACGACATTATCAGAGGTAAAATTGAAATGGCTGAAAATGTCATTGATGTTGTAATACTTAAAACAGACGGTATTCCGACCTATCATTTTGCGCATGCAGTTGACGATCATTTAATGAGGACAACACACGTTGTAAGAGGCGATGAATGGATAGCGTCCGTACCGCTTCATCTTCAGCTTTTCAGAGCGCTCGGTTTTAAGCCGGTAAAGTATGCCCACATAGCTCCGATTATGAAGGAGGATGACGGCGGCAAACGCAAGCTTTCAAAAAGGAAGGACCCTGAAGCCGCTGTGTCATATTATGCTGAAGAGGGTTTCCCGAAGGAGAGCGTATGTGAATACATTCTCACAATACTCAACAGTAATTTTGAAGACTGGAGAAGGGCTAACAAGGATGCAGAGCTTTCCGCTTTTCCGTTCAACCTTAAAAAAATGTCTGTTTCGGGCGCTCTTTTTGATATGATGAAGCTTATTGACGTTTCAAAAAACGTTATAAGCAAAATGACAGCAGATAAGGTTTTTGACCTTTCATACGAATGGGCAAAGCAGTTTGACGAAAAGCTTGCTGCGCTTTATGAAAAGGACAACGAATACGCAAAAGCGGTCCTCAATATAGACAGAGGAAATAAAAAGCCGAGAAAGGATATCGCAAAATGGAGCGATATCCCTGACTACATAAGCTATATGTACGACGAAAGCTTTACGCCCTGCTTTGAGCTTACGGGAAATGCAGATGCGGCGCTTGCGGTTGATGTTCTTGAAAAATACAGGGACATAGTCGACCTTAGCGATGACAAGGACGAATGGTTTGAAAAAATTAAAAGCATTTGTGCTCCTTGCGGCTGCACACCGAACGTTAAGGAATTCAAGCAAAACCCCGACGCTTTCAAAGGTCACGTAGGCGACGTTTCAACCGTTATCAGAGTTGCTCTGACAGGCAGGCCAAACACTCCTGACCTTTATTCAATAACTGCACTTCTCGGAAGAGAAAGAGTTATTGAAAGAATTGATAATGCACTTAACTTTTACAGGGAGGAAGCATAATGGCAGAGGATATCAAAATGGAAAATGAAGTTAAGGAATCATCCAACTTCATTCATGATTTTATTGACGAGGACTTGGCTGAGGGCAAATATAAAAGCATTCAGACGAGATTTCCTCCTGAGCCCAACGGCTACCTTCATATCGGTCACGCTAAGGCAATATGTATAAATTTCGGAGTCAAGGAAAAGTATAAGGGTATTTGCAATCTCCGTCTTGACGACACAAATCCTATTAAAGAGGATACGGAATATGTCGACGCAATTATGGAGGATATTAAATGGCTCGGCTTTGACTGGGACAATGTTTACTACGCATCGGATTATTTCGACTTTCTCTATGAATGTGCAATAAAACTTATAAAGAAAGGAAAGGCTTTTGTCTGCGAGCTTACTCCGGAGGAAATGAGAGAATACCGTGGTACGCTCAAAGAGCCCGGCAAGAATTCACCCTATCGTGACAGAAGCGTTGAAGAAAACCTCGACCTATTCACTCGTATGACAAACGGTGAATTCCCCGAGGGCAAGATGGTTCTTCGTGCAAAGATTGATATGGCATCGCCTAACCTTAATATGCGCGACCCTATTATATACCGTATTATGTATGCTCATCACCACCGCACAGGTGACAAATGGTGCGTATATCCTATGTACGACTTTGCACACCCCCTTTCAGATGCCTATGAGAGAGTTACACACTCACTCTGCTCGCTTGAATTTGAAAATCACAGGCCGCTTTACGACTGGTTTGTAAACGAACTTATTGACTGGGAACGTCCAAGACAGATTGAGTTTGCAAGGCTCAATCTTAACTACACGCTCACCTCAAAGCGCAAGTGCCTTAAACTTGTTCAGGACAATATTGTCGACGGCTGGGATGATCCGAGA
>DLBD01000030.1 GCA_002494125.1 Ruminococcaceae bacterium UBA7030
TACCTCGTCAAGAAGCTGGTCGCGGGTGTAAACCCTGTTCGGATTTGATGCAAAATGATATATAAGCTCAAGCTCCTTCGGAGGAGTGTCAACGACCTCGCCTTTAACCTTTAACTCATAGTTGACAATGTTTATTTCAAGGTTGTCATAAACAACAATTTTCTTGCTTTCTTCTTCAGAATCTGAATTTCCGCTTGCTCTTCTGAGAACTGCCTTAACTCTCGCCATAACCTCTTTTGCGTCAAACGGCTTTGTAACATAGTCGTCAGCGCCAAGCTCAAGTCCGAGCACTTTGTCAAAGGTTTCGCCCTTTGCGGTAAGCATAATAATCGGGACATTTGATGTCTTTCTTATTTCACGGCATACCTGCCAGCCGTCCATCTTAGGAAGCATAATATCAAGAAGTACAAGCTCGGGTGACTTTGTCTGGAAGGTGTTTACAGCCTCCTGTCCGTCATGCGCAACATATACTGTGTATCCGTCATTTTCAAGATAAAGCTTAAGTAATTCACAGATGTTGTGGTCGTCGTCAACGACTAAAATTTTTGATGCCATAGTTTTACTCTCCTTTTGTTTCTGAGGTGATTATATCACCACAAATTGATTATTTTTTGTTGTTTTAGTTAATAATCTATAAAAAATTTTAACTTTTTTTGAACTGAAAATTAAAGTAGTTTTACCAATCCATATTCTGCTTTATAGCACTTTCTATGTAGTCGACAAACTGCTTTGCACCTCTTGGAGAACGTCCGCCTCTGTGCTGTGCCCAGCGCTCTGCGGCTGCTTCAAGCCTTGCCTCATCTATATCGCCAAGCTCTCTGTCGGCAACAATTTTCTTTACAATGTCAAGGAAGTTTTGCCTGTCGGGATTTATAAAGGTTACGGTAAGCCCGAATCTGTCTGAAAGGCTAAGCTGCTCTTGCATAATGTCGCTGCCGTGAATATCGTCCTGCCTGTCTGAGAAGCTTTCTCTTACAAGGTGACGTCTGTTTGACGTAACATAAATAAGGGTGTTAGCCTGCTTTACCGAAAGTGAGCCCTCAAGCGTTGCCTTAAGTTCGCTGAAATTACCGTCATCCGAATCAAAGCTCAAGTCATCAATGAAGATAATGAATTTCATAGGCGAGCCGTTAATCAGCTCCCTTATTTCATTTAATTCGCCGATAGCACTTTTCGGCACTTCTATCATACGAAGTCCCTGCGTGTAGTATTCGTTAAGTATTGCGTGAACGGTAGCGCTTTTTCCCGTGCCCATATCGCCGTAAAGGAGAACGTTGTTTGCAGGATTGCCGAGAAGAAAGCTTCTTGTGTTTTCAATAACCTGCCTTCTTTCTTCCTCATAATTCTTAAGGTCTGAAAGAAGTATCGGGTCTGTCGATTCAATAGGAACAAGCTTTTTATCCCGCCATGAAAATGCCGAAGCTTTAACAAAAATTCCGTAGCCGTTGTCACGGTAGTAGTCTGCAAGGTCGTCAATACTGTCCTTCCAGTTTTCCGAAAGCGGCGGCAAAGCCTCGCCTATATCCCATGCGGGTATGGTTTTAAGTACACGGCGGATATCGTTGTCAACGCTGTACGCAATCACATCCTCGTATGCAAATGAGGCGATTTCCTCAAGCTTTCGCAGGTCGGAGCTTACTGCCTTGATAGTTGAATCTGCAAGCGTGTGCTCATTTCCGGCGCAGGAAGCCTTTGAAAAAATATTTTCGTGTGTCAGGATAAGCTCGCTTATATATCTCTTGAGAGAGCCGTGCTCGGTTACAATTCTGAAAAAAGTGCTTTCCTTGTCAAGAACATCTTCAGTATCGACCGCTCCGAGAAGATTATACAGAGCAATAATTACCCTGTCATGTTTAAGGTTGTAAATACATAATGAATCTATATAATATTTTAATTCTTTAATTTTATCCATTATATCAACTCCCATTATAATTTTACTCTATTTGTTAACAATTTACAAGAGAAATATACTTGACTATTGGAAATTAAAGGAATATAATACTTTTTAATAGTGCAATATATCTTTTGCACGAATAATATTACAAATTCTACGGAGGAATTAAAAATGGCAGAAGCTAAGATTTTTTATGAAGCAGATTGTAATCTTGATTACCTCAAGGGCAAGACAGTTGCTATTATCGGCTTTGGCTCACAGGGCCACGCTCATGCGCTTAATCTTCATGAAAGCGGTGTTGATGTTGTTGTAGGTCTTTATGAGGGTTCACGTTCATGGGAAAAGGTTGAAGCACTCGGACTTAAGGTTATGGCAACTGCTGACGCAGTTAAGGCTGCTGATGTTGTTATGATTCTTACTCCCGATGAGAAGCAGGCTTCTATATACAAGAATGATATTGAACCAAATCTTACAGAGGGTAAGGCACTTGCATTTGCACACGGCTTTAACATTCACTTTAAGCAGATTGTTCCGCCTTCAAATGTTGACGTATTTATGATTGCTCCTAAGGCACCCGGTCACACAGTTCGTTCAGAGTACAAAGAGGGTAAGGGCACACCTTGTCTTGTTGCTGTTTATCAGGACGCAACAGGTCACTGCCTTGACATTGCACTCGCATACGGCGCAGGTATCGGCGGTGCTCGTGCAGCAATTCTTGAAACAACCTTTAAGTGTGAAACAGAAACCGACCTCTTCGGTGAGCAGGCTGT
>DLBD01000108.1 GCA_002494125.1 Ruminococcaceae bacterium UBA7030
ATCTGTCCGGGATATTCCATTTCTTCTTCAATCTTCTTTGCGATTTGATGTGCGATATACGGCATTCTGCTGTCGTCGATAACATTAGGCTTAACCATAACTCTTACCTCGCGACCTGCCTGAATAGCATATGCTCTTTCAACACCGTCAAAGCTTGTTGAAATCTCCTCAAGCTGCTGAAGACGTTTGATGTAGTTTTCAATGTTCTCTCGTCTTGCGCCGGGTCTTGCAGCAGAAACTGCGTCGGCAGCCTGAACAAGACAAGCTACAACTGTCTTACACTCGATTTCACCGTGGTGAGCCGCAATAGCGTGGATAACGCCTTCGTTTTCCTTATATCTTCTTGCGTACTCGACGCCGAGTGCGATATGTGAGCCCTCCATTTCGTGGTCAAGAGCCTTACCTATATCATGGAGAAGACCTGCTCTTCTTGCCTGCTTTTCATCAGCGCCAAGCTCGGCAGCCATAAGACCTGCAATATATGAAACCTCAAGGCTGTGCTTAAGAACACTCTGACCGTAGGAGGTACGGTACTTGAGCTTGCCGAGAAGCTTGACAAGTTCAGGATGAATCTGTCCGCAGTTTGCTGAAAGGACAGCCTTTTCACCCTCCTGCTTGATAATCGCATTAACCTCTTTTGTACTCTTGTCAAAGAATTCTTCAATCTTTGTCGGATGAATTCTTCCGTCCTGAATAAGTCTTTCAAGAGTAAGTCTTGCAATTTCTCTTCTAACCGGGTCAAATGAGCTGATTGTGATTGCCTCAGGGGTATCGTCAATAATAAGCTCAACGCCTGTAATTTGTTCAATAGAGCGGATATTTCTACCCTCTCGCCCTATAATTCTTCCCTTCATTTCATCGTTGGGAAGGGCAACGACCGATACAGTTGTTTCTGCAGTATGGTCAGCTGCACAGCGCTGGATAGCAGTGCTGATAATCTCTCTTGCGAGCACGTCGCTCTGATCTCTTATCATCTGCTCATATTCAAGAATTCGCTTGCTTTTTTCAGTGTCAAGCTCCTCGCTGAGTGAAGCTAAAAGCTGCTCCTTAGCCTCCTCCTGAGTGAGTCCTGATATACGCTCCAGCATATCAAACTGGCTTTTCTTGATGCCGTCAACTTCGAGTAATTTTTCGTCCAGCTGCTTTTGCTTTTCAGCTAATGCGTCTGACTTCTTTTCAATAGTATCTGCACGCTTGTCGAGATGTTCTTCTCTTTGATTCAAGCGGCTTTCAAGCTTTTGTACTTCGCTTCTTCTTTCACGAATATCTTTTTCCGCAGCACGAATTTCCTTGTCAGCGTCAGCACGCAATTTGTGGATTTCGTCCTTAGCCTCGAGTATACGAGATTTTTTAGCGGATTCAGCCTCATGTAAGGCGTCGTTTATAATTTTTGTTGCCTCCTGCGTAGCAGAGCCGATTTCTTTTTCGCTGGCATTTTTGCGATATAAATTTCCGACAACAAAACCGATAACGCCGAATACAACGGCACATACTATGCCGATTACTATATAAAGTATATTACCCATCAACAGCACCTCCTTCTTCATTAAATTCTCAAAATCTACCATCAGAAAAGGTACAGTTCAAATGCAATTTTAAGCCGTTACAAATAAGGTACAAACTACCCCAATGTAAAACTTACTTAATAATATACACCCATATGTTGTATATGTCAAGTTTTTTAATAACGAAATATATAATAGAAACAACATACTATATAGGTGTTGACTTTTATTTGTCGCGGTGTTAAAATAGCATAAAAGCAATGACAAGGGATACAGCTTTTCTTCCTCTGTTCAAAGAGATTGCGCGGTTGGTGTGAGCGCAAAGCAGAACGAAAAGTTACCACCCTTCAGCTGTTTGCAGGAAATGGCAAGCCGTGTATCAGCGTTAATGATTTGAGTGACACATTTTGTGTAATTCAGGTGGAACCGTGTATTTTTATGCACCCTGATTTTTCAGGGTGTTTTTTATTTTAGGATTATTTTTTGGAGGAATAGTTATGAAAATCACATTAAAAGACGGCTCTGTAAAAGAATACGAAGCTCCTTTAAGTGCTGCTGACATTACAAAGGATATTTCAATGGGGCTTTACAGAAATGCCTGCTCTTGTAAAATTAATGGTGAGGTTAAGGATTTAAGAACCGTTATCGACAGTGACTGCGAGCTTGAAGTGCTCACCTTTGATGACGAGGACGGCAAAAAAACTTATAACCATACCGCTTCTCATATTATGGCGCAGGCGGTTAAGCGCCTTTACCCGGAGGCAAAGCTTACAATCGGTCCTGCCATCGAGAACGGATTTTATTATGACTTTGATGTTGAAAACACTTTCTCACCCGAAGGCCTTGAAAAAATCGAGGCTGAGATGAAAAAAATCATAAAAGAAAATCTTGAACTTGAAAGATTTGAGCTTCCTGTTGATGAGGCTATCAAGCTTATGGAGGAAAAGGGCGAGCCGTATAAGATTGAGCTTATAAAGGAACATGCTGAAAAGGGTGAGCCGATAAGCTTTTATAAGCAGGGTGAATTCACTGAGCTTTGCGCAGGTCCTCATGTTGATAAAACGGGACATATAAAGCATAACGCCTTCAAACTTATAAGCAATAATGCTGCTTACTGGAGAGGCGATTCAAAGGGAAAGGTGCTTCAGAGAATTTACGGTATTGCTTTTCCGAAAAAAGAAGAGCTTGACGAGTATCTTCAAAAGCTTGAAGAGGCAAAGCTTCGTGACCACAGAAAGCTTGGCCATGACCTCCAGCTCTTTATGACTGACGAACTTGTCGGTAAGGGTATGCCTATGTTCCTTCCTAAAGGATATACTGTATGGAGAATTCTTGAAGACTATATCAGGGAAAAGGAAATCCGTTCGGGCTATCAGCACGTGCTTACCCCTTGTATCGGTACAGTTGGACTTTATCAAACCTCAGGCCATTGGGAGCATTATCAGAAAAATATGTTTCCTGCGATGGAGGTTGAGGATGAAACTTATGTTCTTCGCCCGATGAACTGTCCTCACCATATGCGTATATATGCAAATACACCTCATTCATACAGAAATCTTCCTGTTCGTATCGGCGAAATTGCACACGATTTTCGCTTTGAAGCTTCAGGCACTCTCAAGGGCATCGAGAGAGGCAGACATTTCTGCCAGAATGACGCGCATCTTTTCGTAACTCCCGAGCAGATTAAAGATGAGTTTGCAAAGGTTGTCGATCTTATTTTTGACACCTACAAGGATTTTGGAATTACTGATTACAGACTTGTTCTTTCGCTTCGTGACCCTGAAGACACTGAAAAATATCATCAGGATGACGAGATGTGGAATACTGCCGAGAACGCTCTTCGTGATGTTCTTGATTCACTTGGACTTGACTATACAGAGGAAATCGGCGAGGCAGCTTTCTACGGACCAAAGCTTGACGTTAACGTAAAGCCTGCAGTAGGAGCTGAGTATACACTTTCAACCTGCCAGCTTGACTTCTGCCTTCCTGCAAAGTTCAACCTAACATATGTTGACAAGGATAACACCCAGCGCACACCTGTTGTTCTTCATCGTGCAATTCTCGGCTCACTCGACAGATTTATGGCATATCTTATTGAAGAAACTATGGGTGCTTTCCCGACATGGCTTGCGCCTGTTCAGGTAAAGCTTCTCCCGATTGCCGATCGACACCTTGAATATCTTACAGGTGTTAAGGACGCACTTGAGGCAAAGGGTATCAGATGTGAAATCGACGACAGAAGTGAAAAAATCGGTTTCAAAATCAGAGCAGCACAGCTTGAAAAGGTGCCTTATATGGTTCTTGCAGGTGACAAGGATATTGAAGCGAATACAATTTCCGTACGTTCAAGAAAGAATGGCGACGAGGGCGCTTCAACTCTTGAAGAATTCGTAAACAGAATTGTAGAAGAAGTTGAAACAAAAGCATTATAATCATAATAAACTGCAAAAAAATGAGGTTGGATGTTTCCAACCTCATTTTTTTATTTCTAATCCGTCAAGCGGCGTTATTCCTAAGTCGTGAAGATATTTATTAGCCATTTTAAGCGAAAGCTTTCGTATCAGGGAAAGCGGCGAATGTGCGTCAATTCCGATTATAACGTCGTTCCCAACTTCGGCAACTATTTTCCAGAATCTCTTGTCAGGATAATTTCTGTTATCCGTAAAGCCGAGCATATTGAACTCAACCGGATAGCCGAGCTTTTTTATCTCCTTGCAGAAATATGTCATTTTCGAGTTGTAAATCTCGTCGCTTCCCGTCCATTTGAAAAGGTCGGGATGGGCGATGTAAAGAAACTTTCCTGTTGAAAGACCTTCAAGTGCCTGTGAAATATATCTGTCAAAAAGTTCAGGATTATCGCTTGCACTTCCGCTGTAAGCCGAGCCGTTTTCGTACTCGTTGCCGATAAAGTGTTGACCGAGAATCAAGTAATCATAATCAAATTCTGCAAGGTATTTTTCGGTCTTTTCAAAAAGCTCGGGATAGTATTCTATCTCAAAGCCAAGATAAATTTTTATTTCATCCTTGAATTCCTTTTCAAGTGCACGCACGGATTTAACATAATCCTCGCAGAGATTTACAGGCATTCTGAAATTTGAATAATAGTGCGTATCCTCAGGGAAAAGCATCGGTGCGTGGTCGGAAAAGCCAAGCTCGGTAAAACCGGCTCTTATTGCATTTTTTACGTATGTGCGGTCATTGCCTGTTGCGTGTCCGCATCTTTTTGTGTGAGTGTGATAATTTTTCATGCGTCTATTATATCACCTTCGACAAAAATTACAAGCCTTGTAATTAAACAAAGGTTTGGATAGAATTATAATAAAATAAGACAATTCAGCAGAAAAGTGAATATTATCTTTTTTTAAGGCAAAAATCAGGAATTATTCCTTTTAATGTGTTATAATTCAAGTTGATAATCAGAAAGGAGGAAGAGCTTATGAGACGCTACATCCAGCTTCACGAACAGGTAAAAGTTCCTGTTTTGAAAAACATTATTTACGCAGTAAAGCTTATATGGCAGGCTGATAAAAAGCTTATGCTGGGCTATCTTGTTGATCAGCTCTCTGTTAAGCTTTTTTCTCTCTTTATTCAGAACATACTGTTTCTCAAGGTACTTTTAAGTGTCATTGACGGCGACGGGGAATTTATACATTATGTAAAATATCTTGCAATTTTTCTTGTCTGTTCGGGTCTGACGAAGGCTTGCCAGTGGTATGGCGAATACACTCAGAAGTACGCCACGAAAAGGGTTTTGAAAAACCTTAATAACAAGATATTTGAAAAGGCGCTCTCTCTTGATGTGAACTGCTATGAAAACCCTGAATTTTACGACAAATATCAAAGAGCAACCCTTGTGCTTACATACGGATATTTTGATGTTCTTACCTATAATCTCTGTGCGGTTTTAGGCTCGGTAATCTCTTTTATCTGTGTTATCACAACGGTTACCGTCATTGATCCGACATATCTTTTGTTTTTACTACCTGTAATATTTGTGTTTGCGATTGAGCTTACAAAAAGCAAGCTTGTGTATAAACGCGACCTTGAAATGACAAAGAACAACAGAGTAAAAGCATATATTCAGCGCACTGTTTTCCTCAAGGATTATTCAAAGGATATGCGAACCTCGAATATTTTTCTTGTGCTTATGAAAAGATTTGACGCTGCTATTATGTCAAATATTCAAATATTAAGACAATACGGCGTAAAGCTATTTCTTTACAGTATGGTAAGCTCTGCCTTCAGCGAGTTTATACCTATTATCGGCACGTATTCCTATGCCGCTTACAGATTCATTAATACCGACGATATGAGCATTTCGGGCTTTTCCGTTGTGCTGTCATCAATAAACTCCGTTCGTATGGCGACTCTTGATATTGCCGACGGCTTTGAAAATATTAACCAGATGGCGCTGTATTTTCAAAATTTACGCGACTTTTTTGACTATGAGCCAGAGGTCGTTTCGGGCGAAAGAGAGGTCGGCGATTTTGAAAGTCTGGAGTTTCGCAACGTTTCGTTCAGATATCCTTCGGCACAGGATTATTCTCTAAAGAAAATTAACCTGAAAATTGAAAGAGGGCAGACGGTTGCCGTTGTCGGAATTAACGGCGCCGGCAAGTCGACGCTTGTAAAGCTTCTCCTGAGATTTTACGATGTAAGCGAAGGGGAGATTCTTTATAATGGTATTAATATAAAAGAATATAACCTTTCCCGTTACAGAGAAAAGTTTGCAACCGTTTTTCAGGATTACAAAAACTTTGCAATATCGGTTTTTGAAAATGTCATTTGCAGAAACTGTGACGAAAACGACAAAAAGCTTGCGGAAAAAGCGCTTCGCCAAAGCGGTGCATGGGAAAAAATCAGTACCTTTGCAAACGGTGGTGATACCGTTCTCACCCGTGAGTTTGAAAAGGACGGCGCAGGACTTTCGGGCGGAGAAAGCCAGAAGGTTTCGACAGCAAGACTATTTGCGAAGGATTTTGAACTTGCCGTACTTGACGAGCCTTCGTCAGCGCTTGACCCGATTGCAGAGTATAAGATGTATGAAAATCTGATAAAAGCTACTGAAAATAAAACTGTTCTCTATATTTCGCACAGGCTTTCAAGTGCAGTTCTTTCCGACAATATATTTGTCCTTAAAGACGGACAGGTTATCGAAAGCGGTACTCATTCTTCGCTTATGGCGAAAGGTGGGGAATACTGCAATATGTTCACCCTTCAGTCGTCAAGTTATCGAAAGGAGGTTGAAGATGAGTAAAAAAGAAAAAACAGAGCATTCCATGCTTTCAAATATGCTTTATTTTATGAAACTTCTTTTCTCCGTTTCTCCGCTTCTTGTCATTGGTGAATGTATTTGGGGAGTTCTTCTCACACTCCCAACAAGGCTGATAAGCGTGCTTGGCATCAAGCTTATGCTTGATATTGTTGAAAGCGGCGAAAATCTCAAACGCCTTTACTATGTTGTTATCGGCGTTGCGGTATTACTGATAGTCAGTAAGATTATCGCATGGATTTTCAGGGAGTTTTTCTGGAATGTCGAACGTGAAAAGGTGTATCAAAGGCTTAACAGAAAGCTCTATGAAAAGGCAATTTCCCTTGATCTTGAGTCTTACGACAACCCTGATTTTTATAATAATTTTATTCTTACAATAGAATCATCGTCGGATAGTATACAAAATATGCTTGGACTTGTAAGGATGTATATAGGTAATGTGATTTCACTTATAACTATATCCTCAATTCTTCTGGCGATTGATCCGGTGTGTCTTATAATAATTTTAATTTTTGTCGGCGCATTTATGCCGCTTAGCAAGAAAATCGGAAAGCTTCAGATGGACAGAAGAACGGACAACACAAGATTCCACAGGCGTTCCGACTATTTTCAGCGTGTATTTTACCTCCAGGATTATGCCAAAGAGGTAAGAATGAATAATATCTCGCCTATTCTTATGGAAAGATATAACGATGCTGCAAACGATGTTGTTGAAAATCAGCGTAAATATTGGCTTAAGATTTCTCTTTATTATTTCATTCAGGAATTCGGAGTACAGATTCTCGGCTTTATGGTTGTGCTTCCGCTTTATCTCGGGTACTGCGTGCTTGTGAAACATAGTCTTTCCGCAGGCGATTTTGTTGCTACCTTTAATGGAGCGTATTCCGTTGCGACATCGGTTAACTTTCTTACCGTATGGGCGCTTGCAAGGTTTGAAGAACACGGTAAAATGATTGAAAAGTACCGTGAATTTTTGAAATGTGAAACGAATATAAACGACGGAACTACAAACGCAGAAAAGGCACTTCCGAAGGAAATAAAGATTAATAACCTTTCATTTACATATCCTCAAAGCGACCATTCAACGCTTAATAATATCAACCTGACAATCAAGCCGTATGAAAAGATTGCGCTTGTGGGCTATAACGGTGCGGGTAAGACGACTCTTACAAATCTTCTTTTACGCCTTTACGATGCAACAAAGGGCGAAATTCTTATAGACGGCGAGGATATAAGAAACTCAACTCTCGCTTCTCACCGTGACCGCTTTGCTGCAGTATTTCAGGACTTCCAGTTGTTTTCCTGCACGGTAGGCGAGAATGTGGCGCTGGATATAAACCCTGATGAAAAAAGAGTTGTTGACGCACTTAAACACAGCGGTTTTTCAAAAACACTTAAAAACGGGGTTAACACCGAAATGCTGCGTGAATTCAGCGATGAAGGCATTATGACGTCCGGCGGTGAAGCACAGAAGGTTGCAATAGCCAGAGCTTTTTACAAGGATTGCCCGTATGTAATCCTTGATGAGCCGTCTGCAAATCTTGACCCTGTTGCAGAGTATAATCTCAACCAGGCGATGCTTGAAGCTGCAAAGGATAAAACGGTTATATTTATTTCTCACAGACTTTCAACTACAATAAACGCTGACAAAATATATGTTATGGAAAACGGCTCAATAATAGAAAGCGGTTCGCACAACGAGCTTATGAAACAAAACGGTACATATGCCTATATGTTCAACCTCCAGGCAGAGAAGTACCGCACAAATGAAGATTCATAAAAAACAGGTTATGACTTTCAAAGTCATAACCTGTTTTTTATTATTGTTTACTTTTGAAATTGTCGATAACAACCTGATATCTGTCAAATGCTTTTTTTACTGAATCTTCCCAGCTGATATAAATATCCGTTTGCGCTTTTTTGCCGACTCTTTTAATAAGGTCTTTGTTTTCAATAAGCTTTTCTATTGTTGCAGCAATTGAATGGGCAGACTCCATACAAAGAAAACCTGTTTCGCAGTCGTCAATGCCTTCTGCGGCACAGCTTCCCCTAACAAGAAGGCTGGGTGTTGCACAAGCTGCAGCCTCTCTTACAACCAGACCGTTTGTGTCGAATACTGATGGGAAGAGAAGCAAATCCGAAATGCCGTAGTATCCGAGAATTTCATTTTTGTCAAGAAGTTTGCCGGTCCATATTACCGTATCGCCGAGATTAAGCTTTCTTGCATATCTTCTTATTGCGTGCTCGTCGGCACCGAATCCAAGCATTATAAGACGGAAATCCTTACCTTCGTTTTTTAGCTTTGCACATGCCTCAAGAATAAGCTTAATATTTTTATACCAAATCATTCTTCCACAGTAGATAAATACGGGAATGTCGGTCGGTATGTTGTGCTTTCTTTTAATTATTGCGATATCCTCGTCAGAAACATTTGTGACCGGAAAGTCACAACCGTTTGGCATAACGATGTAATCGCCCGTGTAGCCAACCTTTCGAAGCGAATCGGCGGTGCCCTCGCTTGTAACCCACACCTCGTCTGCGGCATTGATGTTGTTTAGAAGAAAGTTATACGCAAAATCCTTTACAGGCTGTGTCGGAAGCCTTTTTTCAAAATCGTATTCATATTTAGTGTGGTATGTAAGAACTGTAGGAATCGGCTTTTTCGCTGTTACTCGTCTGAAATAATAACTCGTAGCAAGAGGGCAGTGAGAGTGAAGAAGGTCGAAATTTCTTCTGATAATTTCCTGATGAAGCTCGTCCTTAAACGGCCATCCGATAGTGTATCCCTCGTTTGAAGGAAACCACCAGCTCTTATATCTGAATATTTCGTAATTATACTTGTAATCAAGCTGATTACGATTTTTCGGAACTATGACGGTAGCCTTACCGAGTCCGTTATTAATCTGTTCGGCATAGTTTAGTATTACCTTGCAGACGCCGTCGGTAGTCGGCGGGAAAGCGTCAGAGCCTATACCTATATTTAATAACTTATCCATAATAACCTCTGTTGATTAGTTTTAATCATATTACCACAATTTATTTATAAAGTAAATAAAAGTAAAATAATTTATAATTTATTTAGAAATGCAAAATACGCCGTACAATAAGTACGGCGTAAGTTATTATTTATCAAACGACGGGTTTGTCATATAGTAGTTTTTGCTGTCGAGCTTGTCGGTGATAAGTCTTAATCCCTCGCCGAATCTCTGATAGTGAACAATTTCTCTTTCACGAAGGAACTTTATCGGCTCGATAACATCGGGATCATCAACGAGTCGAAGGATATTGTCGTAGGTAACCCTTGCTTTTTGCTCTGCGGCAAGGTCCTCATTGATGTCAGCAATCGGATCGCCCTTAACCTGCATTGACGCTGCAGTGTAAGGAAAACCGCTTGCGGCCGTCGGGAAAACTCCTGCCGTGTGGTCAATAAAATATGCTGCAAAATTCGGATTGTCCTCTATTTGCTTTTCGGTAAGGTTTCTTGTGAGCTGATGCACCATTGTACCTATCATTTCAAGATGGCCAAGCTCCTCGACACCTATGTCGGTAAGAAGTCCCTTAAGTTCGGCATACGGCATTGAATACCTTTGAGAAAGATATCGAAGCGAAGCGCCGAGCTCACCGTCCGGTCCACCGTATTGACTTATAATTATTGCGGCCGTTTTTGGATTAGGATTTTTTATATTAATCGGATACTGAAGCTTTTTGACATAATTAAACATAAATTCATCTCCTTGCTCTATTATATGCGTATAAAATACTTAAGTGACTGCGCAGGAAAATTTGCAGTAATTCTTGCAATTTGTTTACAGTATTGTATATTAACTTGAAATTGACGGACAAATATCGTATTATTTTTTATAGATGAAAAAGGGGCGGAAGATTATGCGGTTTGCATTTAATAAAAAAATAATTTGCGTTATAACAGTGTTTATACTTGCGCTTTGCATACCCTTTTCCTCCTTTGCGTTTGACAACCGCTATCTTTCCGGTAGTGAGTTTGGGAGTGACAGAGGCGAGACTTGTCTTAAGGATGACAACGGCTTTTGTTCAATGACGAAGTATGTTACAGATAAAGATGAAGACTGTGTGTATTTCTATATTGATTATACTTGCGGTAAAATTAAAGGTATGGATAAGAGCAATGTTCGTATTGCATTTTACATATCAAACTCAAACGACAGGTATGTCCTCTATGTGGGTGAAGATGGCTTTGAGGGCGAAGGATATTCGGACGTAAATAATAATTTTGATGTCAGTTCTAATTTTTCACAGGCACTGAACTCAAACGCAGAGGGCAAGATTTTTATTGCCGTAAAGTTTAAGGGCAGAGATGTAAAAGACTGTGAAAACCAAATTGAAGCGCAATACTTCTGCGGCGATTATACTCACGACCTCCTTGATGAAATCTCCTTTGATATATCGCCTGAAACTACGATAACCACAACAAAATCAAGTACTGCCTCAAAAGCAAAGCCAACAACATCAAAGGCGTCGGGGTCTGCATCCTCATCCTCATCAAAAACCACTAAAAAGTATACTCCCGCGCAAACTAAATTCAGCGGTAACGATAGTGAGATTGTAACAAAGGGAAACACTTCCGATGTTACTGACGAAAGCTATGAAACCACATCGGCGGTTTATAATTATGTGGGTGACACGCAAATGAGTAATGCGGCAAAAGTATTTCTTGCGTGTGCTGCTGCGGTTATACTGACAGGAATAATTCTTGTTATATATGGTGTGAAAAAGCCGGAAGACGACGGGGAAGAACTTGACGAAGAGTCAGTTATTAACGACGAATAGACGAATAAAAGTATTTTAAGCAGGTTGTCAACAAACCTGCTTTTTTATTGGTTTTTATTAAAAAACATCTTGATTATAATATTTAGATAATTTATAATAGTTATGTATAATATCTTAAAGGGGGATTATTATGTCGCAGGATTATTCTGTTTCCCTTGCAAAAATAATTGATGTACATAAATTAGAGGTTGTTTACCTCCCTAAAAGTGCAGACGAAATTTTTGTAAAAACTAATGAGGTTAACCGTCCCGGTATCGTTCTTACGGGTTACACGGATTATTTTGATTCGCTAAGGATTCAGATACTCGGCTGGACAGAGCTTGGCTTTCTGCTTAATATGAGCGACGACGAAAGAGAAAAGGCTCTCGGATATTGGCTTAGCCTGAAACCTGCCGCAGCAGTTATCACAAGAGGACTTGATATACCCGATTATCTTATAAGCGCTTGCGAAAAGTACGAGGTTCCGCTTCTTAAAACAGACGATGAAACGTCACCGTTTCTGGCATCGCTTATTGAATTCCTTAATAAAGAGCTTGCACCGAGAGTTACAAGACACGGTGTTCTTGTTGAGGTTTATGGCGAAGGTGTACTAATCACAGGCGACAGCGGCGCCGGAAAGAGTGAGGCTGCAATAGAGCTTATAAAGCGTGGTCACAGACTTATCGCTGATGATGCGGTTGAGATAAGAAGAATCGGTGATAATACACTTCAGGGGAATTCGCCGAGTAATATCCGACATTTTGTTGAGCTAAGAGGAATCGGTATTATAGATGCCCGCCGTATATTCGGTATGGGTGCCGTTAAGCTTAATGAAAAGATTGATATGGTAATTCAGCTTGAATCGTGGGACTCAACTAAAGCATACGACAGACTCGGTCTTGATAACGAGTATGCGAAAATTCTCGGCGTAAAGGTTCCCGCAATAACCGTTCCGATTACACCGGGACGAAATCTTGCGGTAATTGTTGAAACCGCCGCAATGAATAACCGACAGAAAAAGATGGGCTATAACGCTGCCAGGGATTTAATGGTGAGCTTAGGTATGGAGGATGTTCAGCCGCAGGACAAAGAGGTTGAAATCTGGACAGAATAAAAGGGGGAGTTTTTATGTATAATATTGGTATTGACTTAGGCGGAACTAATATCGTTTCGTCAGTAGTAAACGACAAGTATGAGATTATCTCAACTGCAAAGGTGCCGACAAACAGTCCGCGCTCTGCAGATGAAATATTTGACGATATTGCGATGATTTCTCAAAAGGCAGTGCGTGAAGCGGGACTTACTATGGACGACATCTATTCAGTAGGTCTCGGTACACCCGGTACAGTTAATGCCGAGGGT
Organism: Ruminococcaceae bacterium UBA7030; assembly: GCA_002494125.1. Taxonomy (GTDB): domain Bacteria; phylum Bacillota; class Clostridia; order Oscillospirales; family Acutalibacteraceae; genus Eubacterium_R. The sequence goes on from DLBD01000108.1 coordinate 12,925, forward strand.
GAGATTGAATTTGCAAATAATCTCGGATTTAATCACGTGCCCGCAGCAAAGATGCTTGAGGAAAGGCTCGGCGTTAAAAAGGTATTTATTGAAAATGATGCAAACTGCGCTGCTCTTGGTGAAGCATATGCGGGTGTTGGCGATGGAGCAAAGGACTTTATTGCTGTTACACTCGGCACCGGTGTCGGCTCAGGTGTTATTGTTTCAGGTAAAATCGTAAACGGTGTAAATAATGCCGGCGGCGAATGCGGACATATGGTTATTGTTGTAGACGGCGAGCAGTGCTCCTGCGGAAGAAAGGGATGCTGGGAGGCTTATGCTTCCGCTACCGCTCTTATTCGCCAGACCAAAAAAGCGATGGAGGATTATCCGGATTCAATTATGCACAAGCTTGCAGAGGAAGAGGGCAAGGTATCGGGCAGAACAGCTTTTGACGCTATGAGAACCGGCGATATTGCAGGTATTAAAGTTGTTGAGGATTACATAAAATATGTTGCTTGCGGTGTAATCAATCTTGTAAACGCATTCCAGCCTGAAATCATTTGTATCGGCGGCGGAATTTGTAATGAGGGTGAAACTCTTCTTAAGCCGCTTCGTAGATATGTTGAGGCTGAAAGATATTCAATCCACAGCAAAATTCAGACAAAGATTGTAAAAGCTGAGCTTGGCAATGACGCGGGTGTTATCGGCGCTGCAATTCTCTATATGGTAAAAGAATAATCAGGTGAAATTTTGACCAAATTAATTGAGTTTTTAGATGAAATAAATTGTAAATATCAGGAAAACGAACCTATGAGCCTGCACACCACCTTCAAAATCGGCGGGTGTGCAAGGCTTGTTGTATATCCCGAAAACGAGGATATGATAAGCGCTGTTGTTAAAAAGACTAAAGAGCTTGGCATAAGACTTCTTGCAATCGGCAACGGCTCAAATCTCCTTGTGGACGACGACGGTATTGACGCATGCGTAATGATTCTCGACGAGCATTTTTCTGAGATTTCACTTATTGACGAAGAGACTATTTTTGCGCAGTCGGGTGCAATGCTTATAAAGGTTTGTCGTTTTGCATATGAGCACGGGCTTTCAGGACTTGAATTTGCTTACGGTATTCCCGGCTCCTGCGGCGGCGCTGCATTTATGAATGCCGGTGCATATGGCGGCGAGATGAAGGATGTGCTTTTCAAGTGTAGTCATATTAATAAAAACGGCGAAAAGGGCGAGCTTTGCGGCGATGAGCTTAAGCTATCCTATCGTCATTCGGTATACTATGATAACGGCTGTATTGTTACAGGCCTTTTTATGAAACTGAAAAAAGCCGACAAGACTGAAATTAAGGCGAAAATGGATGACCTTATAAAAAGACGAAGGGACAAACAACCGCTTGAATATCCGTCAGCAGGTTCAACCTTCAAACGTCCCGAGGGATATTTTGCAGGCGCTCTTATTGAAGAGTGTAATCTTAAAGGAAAAAGCGTAGGCGGCGCACAGGTGAGCACAAAGCATGCAGGCTTTGTTATCAATACAGGCGGCGCAAAGTGCAGGGATGTTCTCGAACTTTGCAAAATCTGCAGCGATACTGTTTTTGAGAAAAAAGGCGTTAAGCTTGAAATGGAAATCAGAGTTACAAAATAACGAGGTGCGGTATGGATAAAAAGGAATTAGTTGTATTGACGGGTGTCAGCGGTGCGGGCAAGTCAAGCGCTATGGCGTTTATGGAAGATGTAGGTTACTACTGCATTGATAATATGCCACCTGAGCTTATGACAACCTTTATTTCTATTCTTTCAAAGGGCGACAGCTATTCAAAGGTTGCAATAGTTATCGACGTGCGCTCTTCAAACAGTTTCAAAAGCCTTATGGAGAGTATTTCTCAAGCTGAGGAATACGGCTATGATATCCGCATAATATATCTTGACGTTAATGATAAAGAGGCGCTTAAAAGATATAAACTCACAAGAAGAAAGCACCCGTTTGCAGACAAATTTAACGGCAATATAAAAAGTGCTATTGCTTATGAAAAAGAACTTCTTACAGGTCTAAGAGGGCAAGCAAATCATGTTATTGACACGTCGGATTTCACCTCCGCACAGCTTCGTACAAGGCTTGCCGAAATCCTTCTCGGTTCTTCAAGCGATGTAATGAATATTCATTGTATGTCCTTCGGCTTCAAGCACGGAATTCCGTCAGAGGCGGACTTTGTTATAGATGTAAGATGCCTTCCTAATCCCTACTGGGTTGAGGAATTGAGAAGCAAAACCGGTCTTGACAAAGAGGTTAGGGACTATGTTTTTGCCTTTGATGAAGCGCATGAACTTCTTAAAAAAATGACTGACCTTCTCGACTTTCTCAATCCGCTTTATATCAAAGAGGGTAAGAGTCAGGTTGTTCTTGCAGTCGGATGTACGGGCGGTAATCACAGAAGCGTTGCCATCGCAGAAGCACTTAAGGAGCATTTCGAAAAGAAATGGGATAACGTTACAATAAATCACAGGGATATAGAGCGCAGATAAATGACATTTTCGCAACAGGTAAAACAGGAACTTATAAAAATAGAATATGAAAAAAGTTGTTGTGAAAAAGCGATGCTTTACGGTATGTGCCTGTTTTCAAAAAGCTTTTCAACGATGGGTATAACTCTTCAAAGCGAAACAAGGGATATAATCGAGCTTTGTAAGGCGCTTATCAAGAAGTATTGTAATGTTGATTGCGTTGTTAAAGCTTCACCGAAGGCAAGGAGCTTTTCAATAAATATCGATGATGAGGCTTCGTGCCTTAAAATAATGCGCTCGTTTTCACACGAAGGCGCAGGCAGTTTGAAAATTAATTTTGCGAATTTTGCGTGTGACAGCTGTGCAAATGCATTCCTTGCAGGCGTATTTCTTGCGTGTGCTACGGTGTCGTCACCTCAAAAGGACTATCATCTTGAGTTCAGCGTGCCTTATCTGAATCTGTCAAAAAGTCTTGTAACCCTTCTTCAGGAGGAGGATTTATCTCCAAAGCTTTCCACAAGAAAAGGTTACAATATAGTCTACTTTAAGGACAGTGAAGAGATTGAGGATCTTCTTTACAAAATGGGCGCTTCAAACGCAATGTTTGAGATGATGAATGTTGAGATTGTAAAGGATATAAGAAATAAGGCAAACCGTACCGCAAACTGTGAAACAGCGAATATTGAACGCACAGTGAACGCAAGCTATCAACATATTTCAGCTATTGAAAGGATCAGCAAATTAAAGGGGCTGGATTATCTTAAGGATGACCTTAAGGCAATGGCAATACTTCGTATGGATAACCCTGACGCTTCACTTTCAGAGCTTGCGAAAATCAGCGGTCTTTCCCGCTCGGGAGTAAATCACAGACTTAACAGGATAGTACAGATTTCAAAGGAATTATAAAGAATTAAAGGAAGATTAATATGTTTACTCATTTGCATACACATACTGAGTTTTCTCTGCTGGACGGAGCCTGCAGGGTTGAGCAGCTTGTGCTTCGTGCAAAGGAGCTTGGTATGCAGTCTCTTGCTATTACCGACCACGGTAATATGTATGGGGCTGTTGATTTTTATAAAGCGTGTAAAAAGCACGGAATAAAGCCGATTATCGGCTGTGAGGTTTATGTTGCGCCGAGAACAAGATTTGACAAGGAAAAGGTGCTTGACAAGGATTATAACCATCTCATCCTGCTTTGCAAAAACGAGACAGGATACAAAAATCTTATCAATATGGTTTCAAAGGGTTTTGTTGAGGGCTTTTATTTCAAACCGAGAATTGATCATGACTTGCTTGAAAAATATCATGATGGCTTAATCTGCCTTTCAGCCTGCCTTGCCGGTGAAATTCCGCAAAGCCTTCTTCAAAAGGATTACGAACAGGCAAAAAGCACGGCGCTTTGGTATGAAGATATCTTTGGCAAAGGAAACTATTATCTTGAGCTTCAAAATCATACTCTTCCTGAGCAGCAGAGTGTAAACGAAGGTATTAAGCGTCTTTCAAGAGAAACCGGAATTCCTCTTGTCGCAACCAATGATGTGCATTATATAAATAAAGAGGATGCAAAAATTCAGCAGGTGCTGATTTGCATTGCAACAAACCATGTTATAGGTGATGATACGGGACTTGAATTTCACGCTCAGGAATTCTACCTCAAGAGCGAGGATGAGATGCGTGCTCTTTTTCCTGACACTCCGAAAGCGATTGATAATACACAGCTTATCGCCGAAAAATGTAATTTTGATTTTGAATTCGGAAACACCAAACTTCCGTATTTTGAAACACCTGATAACATACCGCATTTTGAATACTTCAAATCACTTTGTCTTAAGGGCATGAAGGAAAGATACGGCGAAAACCCTGCAAAAGAATACTATGACCGTCTTAACTACGAGCTTGAAACGGTCGAAAAAATGGGGTATACCGACTACTATCTTATAGTTGCTGATTTTGTTTCTTTTGCAAAAGGAAGGGGTATTCCGGTAGGTCCGGGAAGAGGCTCCGGTGCCGGTTCAATTGCCGCATACTGTATGGGAATAACCGACCTTGACCCAATGAAATACAACCTTCTTTTTGAAAGGTTTCTTAATCCCGAAAGGGTATCCATGCCTGACTTCGATATAGACTTCTGCTATGAGCGCAGGGGAGAAGTCATTGACTATGTAACAAAAAAATACGGAAGCGACCATGTTGCACAGATTGTCACCTTCGGTACGCTTCAGACCCGTGCGGCAATTCGTGACGTCGGCAGGGCTATGGGTATGCCGTATGCAGCTGTTGATGCGGTTGCAAAGCTTGTTCCTAATGACTGGAAAATCACTATTGACGATGCAGTGAAAAGGTCAAAGGAGCTTGCCGCTCTTATGGAGGAAAACGAGCAGGTAAATGAGCTTATTGAAACGGCACGTAAGGTTGAGGGTATGCCGAGAAATACCTCAACCCATGCAGCAGGCGTTGTTATTACTCACGACCCGGTATCGAGTTATGTACCTCTTGCGACGAATGACGGAGTTCCCGTAACGCAGTATATTATGACTACTCTTGAAGAGCTCGGACTTCTCAAGATG
>DLBD01000011.1 GCA_002494125.1 Ruminococcaceae bacterium UBA7030
ACCTCTTACTCTATTGATAAAATGTCAAGCTCAAGATTTCCTATAGGAGCTTCAACAACTACTGTTTCGCCGATCTTAGCGCCAACGAGCGCTTTGCCGACAGGACTGTCCTCGGAAATTTTACCCTCTGCCGGATTAACCTGAGAAAAGCTTACAATTTCAAAATTAACCTCTTTATTGTCCATCTTTCTTAATACAGTTACCTTTGAGCCCATTGAGATTGCGCCGTCACCGCCGTTTGCAATGATAACTGCATTGTCAAGCATATATTCAAGCTCAGCAATACGAGCCTCTATTTTAGCCTGCTCCGACTTTGCCTCGTCATACTCGCTGTTTTCGGAAAGGTCGCCGTATGAACGAGCAACCTTAAGCTTTTCGGCAATGTCAATTCTGCCTTCTGTTTTAAGGTTGTCGAGTTCCTTTTCTAAATCCGCTTTTCCCTGTGCGGTCATCTTAAAGGTCTTGTTAGCCATAATTATTATCTCCTATGCTTAAAAATTGCGGGACCGTCGTAAGACGATTTGTACCCACTATAATTAATATATTATATATTAATATAATTTAGCTGTCAAGTAATTATTTAACAAAGAAGCAGACCTTATTTCAGGTCTGCTTCAAATGTTATTTTATAATCAATTTTCTGTCATCAGCGCTGCAAAGCTTTATCTCGCCGTCAAAATCAATGCTGCCTTTATTTTCAGCACTGACATAAACCTCATTTTCATTGCAGGCTACTGTTAAATAAAGATGTGTGCATTTGCCGTCGAGGTAGTCGAAGCTCTCGCCGTCATCGGTGAAAAACTCCGCCTTGAATTCTCCGCTTTTAAGAGGATAAACCGTGAGCATAAGTTTTTCCTTTTTATTAAATCCGGGCTCACCCTCATCGGTTGCGACAATACTTCCCGCTCTTACAAAATAAGGCATCTTTGAGCGCGCGGGAATATTCAGGTTTACATACTGTCCTCCTTCAAAAATCCGATCGCCGAGATACCAGTCGTCAGCCCCGGGAAGCCATACTCTTACCGTATCCTCTCCCTCATCGAAGATACAGCTCGCAAGAATATCACGGCCAAGCATAAAGGAGTTGCTGTCGTCCGATATTTCTGCATCGTCGTAGTACATAAACAGCGGTGCGTTCATCGGTTCATCATATTCAACGGATCTGTATGCACAGTTATAAAAATATGGGATAAGCTGTTTTCTCTGTGCAAATATTTCTTTGACGTAAGGAATTATATCTTCATAGCTCCAAGGCATTGTCGACGAGCCGTCATCATTCCACGAATGAATTGTAAATCTCGGCTCGAAAAGTCCGTGCTGAAGCCATCTTAAAAGAAGCTCCCGTGACGGCATATCGCCTGAAAAACCGCCAAGGTCGTGACCGTAAAAATACAGTCCCGACATTGACATTGTCATACCGATGTAATGACAATAACGAAGGTCTTTGAAATTTGTTCTGTTGTCGCCCGACCAGGTCTGCGCAAACCGCCTTACGCCGATATTACCGCTTCGTGAAGAAAGAAACGGACGAATATCGGGGTTTGCACTTACCTGCGCTTTATATGAAGCAGTATTCATAAGGTATGTGAGATCAGGACGAATTCTGCTCGCCTGCACGAAGCTGCCAAAGCCGTCGGCGAGTGCGCCGTTATCCCTTATATCGTACTCGTTATTATCGTTCCAAGTGCAGATAATCGAATTGTCGAGAAGCTTTTCGGTAACCTGTTCAACCCAGAAATTATATGCGCCTTCATTAGTAAAATCCAGATAGCTTCCGAGACCGTCCCAAAACTGTGTAAGAAACGGCGTGCCGTCCTCATTTTTCACAAACCAGCCTTTGCTTTTCAGTTCTTCATACATAGGATGATTTTCAAGAAATGCAGGTTTGATATTCGGTATGATTTTTATATTGTTTGAATTATAGAACTCGACAAATTCCTTCGGATTAGGAAACTTATCATAATTCCAGTTAAAAACAAATCTTTGGTCACCGATTGAGGTGTAGCCCGATGAAAGATAAAAGCCCTGACAGTTGAGGTCGAGCGATTTTAATTTTTCAACAAAGGCACGCATTTGAACCTCGGAATCCGGAGCGTCAGTATACGCCATAGTGCTTGCGCAGTAGTCAAACGACCATTTCGGCGCAAACGCCTGCTTGCCCGTAAGCGATGAAAACTGTTTTAATACTTCAAGCTTTGTGCCGAAAAATACATAGCAGACAATACAATTATCCTCAGTCTGAAAATACTTGTACGGCTCGTAATAATTGTTATGCTCCGCACCGAGATTTACAGTTGAGGTAGCCGAAGTGTCATAGAAAATACCATAGCTTGAAACGGAGTTTTCACAGATGTAAAACGGTATGTGCTTATAAAGCGGATCGGATTTTTCAGCGTCAAATCCCATTGTGTCAACGGTTTCAAGCTTAAAGGCTCTTCCCGACTTGTTAAGCTCGCCGCCCTTGTCACCAAGGCCGTAAACCTTTTCGCCCTTTTCCCTTGTTATATAATGGATAAAATCCCTGCCGAATTCACCGTCAAAATTATAAGCAAGAGGGGCTCTGTCTGAGAAAAGCCTCTCTGAATTCTTATAAAAGCTTATTATAAAATTGTGAAGATCAAGCCTTGCCTCAACACCGTTTTCAAGCGTAAAGCAATGCTTTCCTTCCTTTTCACAGGCGGACGGGCTATACAGCTCAAAGCCCTGCGTCGACAATCTTTCTCTGCCTTTAATATCCATATTTCCGTCCGGGCAGATATTATATGTGTTAAGAAGCTTATCGCCCTTTTTATACACAGCGATACGGACAAGTGAGCCGCTCAAAAAATCAAGCCTTGCAATGTTATCGTCACATGAGTAAACCCTGCCGTAACCGCTGTTTTCGGTTAGTTCAAATGTATGGTTAAACTTCATTAATACATAGCTCCGTCTCTTGTCACTGTGGTTTTGAACATCTCCTTGGTTTCCCACTTAGCAGGTCTTGTATCCTCGCAAAAACGCATAGGAAGCTCTCCTCCTCTTTCCCAATGAGGTATCTCCGGGCAGTCGGGATTTCCGTTTCTTGCAAAGGCACAGAAGGATTTAATCATCTGGTCTGCAATCTTATAGTCGATATCCTCAAACGGACGCCAGTTACAAGAGAAGGTGTTAAACGCATAGAGAAGATCCGCTGCGTGCCAAGCGCCCTTATCGTCGCCCGGAAGAAGTCTGTTAAAATTATATACATAACAGCCCATAGTGCTGTTTTTATTTGCTTTTTTAGCGTAGCGCCTTGTGATGCCCTCCATTGCGGCTGGCACCATATCCGAGATTGTAACGCCGAGGATTATCGGAATATTCGGAATCGTGTCCATATTATAATTCTCTTTCGTTACAAGTTTACCATCGTTTACCGGAAGGGTTAAAATCATATCCTTCGGCTTTGAGTCGTCGCATGCCTTAAGCCAAGCATAATAAAGAGTTTTTTCATCAACCCCTTTAAGTTCCCAAATATCCTTAACGCCTGCATTTTCAATAATCATATCCCAGAAGCTTCTTGTCTTTTCAGGAGAAAGAGGACGTGCAAGCTGGCGCTGTATACCTGCACCGCTCATCATAATTGCACCCTTTACAAGACCCCTTGTAAGCTCGCTTGAAATAAGGAGGTCGGTACTCATTGCGCCTGCGCTTTCGCCCATAATATTGATATTGTACGGATTTCCGCCAAACGCTTTAATGTTCTCTCTCACCCAGTGAATTGAGGCAAGCTCATCGTACAGACCGAAGTTACCGCAAACGCCCTCTTCATTTGTAAGGTCAGGATGTGAGCAGAAGCCGTAAGGTCCGAGACGATAATTTATAGTAACACAGACAACACCGTTTTTAGCGTAGTCCTTGCCGTTAATATGTCCTTCGTCGGCACTTCCGCCTGTGAAGCTGCCGCCGTGGATATAAATAATAACAGGTGCTTTTTCTGCATTTTTAGGAGCGTAGACATTCAAAAACAGACAATCCTCGCTGTATTCAAAGGTCTGTCCTACTCTGAATTCCTTATGGTAAAACGGATTACATTCGGCATCCTCTTCAAAGCCCCTTCTTTGATAAGAGCAAGCGCCGAATTTGGTTGCGTCATATTCGCCCTTCCATTCCTTCACAAGAACTGGATACTCCCATCTGTCTGCAGTAGCATATCTTATTCCGCGGTATTCGTCATAATCCCCCTGGTCGATGCCCTTTATAGCTCCGCACGGAGTGTTAAGCTTTACTGTTTTCATTTTATTCTCTCCTTAAATCGATTTGTTTATTCTTCGTCATCAAGTCGCTGTGAAGCAGTTTTGTACTCTCCCTTTTGAACGGCTTTAGCTGCGCTTATTACATACTTTCTTGCTTCTTTCATTGTTTCCTTGAAAACCTTTTTTGTTTCTGCGTCAAGGTTTTTCCAGGCAGCAGCGCCTCCCTTAATTGAGGCGTGAAAATGGTTTTTAACATCAAGAAGCCCCTTTTGATTTATCCCGTCAAAAATTGAGCCTATAACGTTTCCGAAGGCTACGGTTTCCTCCGGCGAAAGATTACTTACAAGGTCGTGAAAAACAAGGTCCGTAACCTTACCTGTGTTGGTTATGTCCTTGCACATCTTAAGCTTTTCCTCGTCAAACTGCCAGGTGAGAAGGTCGTGCTGCATCGCACCGAACACACGGCTGCTTTTAACAACCTGATAGTCGTCATCGTGAGAAAGCATCATACCGATAAACGATGACTGCGGAATAAGGTGGCGGTATCTCGGAAGAAGCTCCTGATAGGCTTCGCTGTTCAGATAGTCGTAATCCGAGAAGCCCGGACCGTCATTATTATATATAACTTTAATTCTGTCTCTGATCTCCTTAGGTGAATTCAGAACAGCATACTGAGCAATATATCCGCCTTTAGAGTGACCGCAGACGATAATATCGCCCTCAAAACGCTTTGCAACATTCGCAAGGTACTCAAGAGCAAGATGGTGCGAAGGAATGTCGTCCTCAACGAGAATATCAACATCCTCCTTCCAGCCCATAAGAGTGTCGTCGGTGCCTCTGAACACAACAACAGTTTCGCCTGTGGGAAGAAGGAAGGTGCCTGCGTTAAACTGAACTGCAGGCTCCTTGCCGAAGTTGTCAGTACATGCAACAACTTTCATCTGCGCATATCTTTTGTGCGCAGCCATTTCGCCCATAAGAACGCTTATTTCCTTAACAAGAACAAGTCCTACTGCAGTATGCTTATTTCCTCTCTTTTCAAAAAGCTTGTTAAAGGCTTCGTCATAAGGTACAGGCTCTTCGTCAAAGCTGTCACTTACAACCTGGTCAAGAGGCATATAGAAACTACAGCACATCGCAACATTGTCTGCGTCCGAAAACGGCATTTCTTCAAATGAAATGTCGCCGAATTTTTTTACATACTGAAGTACGTTTGCCATAATAATCTCCTGTAAATTTACAATAATACATTTTAATTATAATACTTTATCATAATAATTTCAAGTTCCTGACAGTATATAAAAATAATAAAAGCGAACACTTTAGGCGAGGTGCGATAACGAAGGATAGTCCAAAAATCGCCTTTTGTGTCCGCTTTCGTTTTTATTCATTTTTCCGTTGACAAAGAATAACTGATTATACACTGATGGCGTGGGGCGTAAACGCTTTCACTTTTACATACAGGTATAACCGCCGTCAACTGCAAGATTTGTGCCGGTTACATAGCTTGACGACTTTGAAGCAAAGAAAAGTGTAGCTGAGTCAAGCTCGCCCTCTTCACCGTAACGCTCCATAGGAATCATAGTCTTTGCATTCTGCTGGAAGAAATCAGAGTTAAGCGTTTCTCTTGTTAAATCCGTATAGAAATAACCCGGGCAGATTGAATTTACGGTGATACCGTATTTTCCCCATTCTGCAGCAAGCGCTCTTGTAAGGTTTACTACGCCGCCCTTTGCAGCATGGTAAGGAGCAGAGCCTGCAATTTTATTGCCGACAAGGCCGTACATTGAAGCAATGTTGATAATTCTGCCGTAATTTGCAGGAATCATAGCCTGCTTTGCAACTGCTCTTGCAACTCTGAAAGAGCCGAAAAGGTCGATGTTGCACTCGTTTCCGAACTGCTCGTCGGTAATATCCTCTGCAGGAGCAACCGCGCCTGTGCCGGCATTATTGATAAGAATATCTATTCTGCCGAAATGCTCAAGAGCCTTCTTAACGGTTTCGTTTACCATATCCGTATCTGTGATGTCGCACTTAAGAGCTAAAGTTTCAACGCCGTAGGTTTCTTTAATCTCCTTTGCGACCTCTTCAATTTTGTCCTGTCGTCTTGCAATGGCAACGATGTTACAGCCCTGATTTGCAAGAGCCTTTGCCATCTGCACTCCGAGACCGCCGGAACAGCCTGTAACAAGTGCAACCTGTCCTGTTAAATCAAAATAATTGTTCATAATAAAATACCCCCTGTTAAATTATGTTATTTCTAACAATTTAATTATATTAGCTCTAATATGGCATGTCAATAAGCCGACGAGATAATCAACTCGTTTCTATCAACGCGCAATGGAATTCTGATACTTGTCAAGAATCGGATAAACGTCGTTATACATATTATTCTGCATTGAGATTTCATCATTAAACTCAAGCACCTTACTTCTGTCATCCGCAAACGGTTTCCATTCGGGAAGGTTTTCACCGTTCGGATTTCTGCTGTAAACGGCAGTGATAAAGGCGAGGTGCGGTGGATTTTGCAATATTACCGCTGCCGATATATGCCCATCTAAATTTTTCCATATCGGTTATAAACTTTATTCCCCTTCTTATATTCGACCATAGTGTCAAGGTCAAGATTATTTATACTCTCAAAAATTGATTTTTCGATATCGGGTATTTCGGCTTTAAGCTCGCTGATAAGCTGCTTAACCTCCTGCCTCTTTGAAGTACTCACGCCATCCTCGTCGGTTACAGTATTCTCGGTAAAACGGCAAGCGCACTGAATAAACTCAAGCGAGTTTGTTTTACACCACGATATAATATCCTCTTCATTGATGCAATAAAGCGGGCGAATAAGCTCCATACCTTCAAAATTAGTCGAGTGAAGCTTTGGAAGCATACCTTGTATCTGCGAAGCATAAAACATACTTAAAACGGTTGTTTCTATAGCGTCGCTTAAGTGATGGCCAAGCGCAATTTTGTTACAGCCAAGCTCCTTCGCCTTAGCGTAAAGATGCCCTCTTCTCATTCTTGCGCACAGGTAACAAGGAGATTTTTCCGTGCTTTCGGCAATTTCAAAAATATCGCTTTCAAAAACAGTTATCGGTATTTCAAGAAGCTTTGCATTTTCTTCAATTTTATTTCGGTTTGCCTTGTTATAACCCGGGTCCATAACCAGATAAACCACGTCGAATTCGTTGTTTATTTCCCTTTTATACAGTTCTACAAGCTTTGCCATAAGCATTGAATCCTTGCCGCCTGAAATACAAACGGCAACACAGTCTCCGCTATTTATAAGCTCGTAATCGTTTATCGCTTTAAGGAACGGTTTCCAAATACTTTCGCAGTACTTTGTTTTTATGCTTTCTTCAACGCTTTTTGAAAAGCTGATTTCTTTATCCATTTAACAAATGCCTTTCACATTACTATACGTTTATTATATATTTTTTTGTGTCTGTTATCAAGCTAATACTTAATAATAAAAACACCGCAACAAATAAGTTGAAAAAAGTACGTTTACAATTATAATCAAACGAAGTATAATAATTATATCCTAATAAATAATTGCAAAAGGTGTAAATATGAGTAATAACAGTATTTTCAATGCTACGGTATGCATTATAGGAATTCTTATTCTTTTGATTCATACTGTAAATATCGTTATGAAAAAGAACAAGCGCAGCGACGAAGTTATCCTTCTCGACTTCTTTGTGTTTACAATTATACATTTTGCGACTTATCTGACATTTACGCTTATTAAGACCAGATACACAAGTGACGCGTTAGTAATTGCTTTTTATACAGCATTTTATATAATGAATAACATTGAAGTGCTTCTCTTGTTCCGTTATGCCAAAAGCTATATCAGCATTGACGCGAAAAAGAAAAAAGCTTTGTCAATTTTTAATGGCTGTACCTTTGCGCTGTTCGTATTAATGGATATTCTCAATATATTTACAGGCATTTTCTTCACGGCAAAAAACGGCGCGTACATCCGCAGCGACACAATGATTTTATCACAGGGATACCAGTTCATTATGTTTGCAACCGTATTTGTTTTAGCTTTAACCAATGACAAATTGATTCGCAAGGAAAAAGTAGTTTTTGTCTTTTATTGCGTTTTACCGTTTGTTGCAATTATATTACAGAACATTTTCAAGGGCTATGCCATTGCCTATGCTTCAATTATCATTGCAATAGAAGTTTTGATTATGTTTTTGAGTGTTCAAAAGAATATTGTAATCGCAGAAGAAAGGGAAAAGAATAAGGAAGCACAAATTAAACTAATGCTCTCGCAAATACAGCCGCACTTTATTTATAATTCACTTTCTTCAATTTCTACACTTATTACAATTGACGCTGAAAAGGCTCAAAAGGCTTTAGATGATTTTACAGAATATTTAAGGTGTAATCTTTCTTCATTATCAGAAACGAACCTGATTGCGTTTGAAGATGAATTAAGACATATTCAGTCCTATGTCGCACTCGAAAAAATGCGTTTCGGAGAGCGCGTAAATATTGATTATGACATACAGACAACTGATTTTTATGTTCCACCTCTCAGCATTCAGCCGATAGTTGAAAATTCAATCAAACACGGTATTCTTAAAAGAATTGAAGGCGGAAGCATCACCTTGAAGGCGTATAAAAATGACGACTCATATATAGTCGAGGTTATTGATAACGGTGTGGGCTTCAGCGCTCATGACATAGATTTGACTGAGAATACTCATATAGGAATCAGTAATATTAAATACCGTGTTGAAAACAGCTGCGGCGGAAGTGTTTTTATTAAAAGCGAATCCCAAAAGGGCACCTGTGTAACAATTGTATTTCCAAATGAGGTAAGAGTATGAAAACGCTATTGGTTGACGATGAGGAGTTGCAGTTAATTCGTCTTAAAAATGAAGTTGAAAAGGTTCTCCCTGAGGGGAGCGAATTCTTTTGCTTCATCAATCCTTTGCAGGCGTTGGAAAAAGCCGGCGAAACAAAGATAGATATTGCCTTTCTGGATATTGAAATGCCGGTTATAAACGGAATTCAGCTGGCAAAAAAGATAAAAGCAATCAACCCTAAAATTAATATTATTTTCGTTACCGCATATGAGAATTATGCCATTAACGCCTATAATCTTCACGCCTCAGGATATATTATAAAACCGGTTAACGAAAGCAAAATCAGACAAGAAATTGACAATCTTCGATATCCGATTGAGATCTTACCGACAAAAAGCCTTCAGGTTAAATGCTTTGGCAATTTTGAAGTGTTATCAAACGGCATTCCCGTAAAATTTCAATACAGCAAATCCAAAGAGCTTTTCGCTTATCTAATTGACAGAGAGGGCGCAGCCATCAATGTTAATGAGCTAAATGCCGTTTTGTGGGAGGAAGATCACAAATCGTATTTGCGAAATCTTATCGCCGATATACAAACAACGCTTAATTCCTGCGGCGCCAACGGCGTGTTTATTAAACGAAGAAGCGAGTGCTTTGTTGATGTTGACAAGATTGATTGCGATGCATATGAATACAAAAAGGGCAATCCGGATGCAATAAGGTTGTACCGCGGCGAATATATGATGCAGTATTCCTGGCCTATTTTTGACGCTAAATAAAAAGCAGAAAATCAAAGATTTTCTGCTTTTTATTTGTTTTTGTGGCACTTCTGTGGCACTGTATGTGATATAGTATATTTGATATATTGTCTATAAAATTAATATTTTATAGTATTAGGTGTTTGATATGGTATGGTCAGCAAACGCTCAAAACTAATCAAATAAATAATTGAGGTGATTTTATGATAAGTAAAACTAAAAAACTAATGAGCATATTGCTTTCAATTGTTATGATGCTGTCCGTTATTTCAGCTCTCGGCTTCAACGCTTTTGCTTACGCTTATGACGATGAAGCGGTAAGCGGACTTTTTGCGGCAAGATACAGTAAGTATCAGGTGTTCGATGTTCAGCGTTCACCTGTTTATCCGGGCGGAACTCAGGCAAATCCGTCCGAATTCACCGTAAAAAGTTTCAGGACGCCTTACGGTATGCCTACAACAGAAACAGATGACGGCTGGTTTTATTTCAAAGGAGTCGGCAGCGCAGCCGAAAGCGGTGTCTCTTACGGGGCACTCTGGAGATGCGCAGATGAAGGTTTAGACCCATATATAGTTGAACTTTGGTATAACGATAACCACGGTACTAATGTAAAATGCTCCACCGGTGTTATAGGTGGTATCGGTACGGAAGGTTTCTTCTATGAAGGCGACAGCCACTGGGGATATTATTTCTCAAACAATAAGGCTTATGAATATAATTCATCACTAAGCATAACATATACACCTGTACAAAACGGTCGAGTAGTTGTCAGCCGTGATGTATTAAATAATTACGAGGCAGGCAGTATGCTAATTCCCGACGGTTATTACAATGTAACACTTGATCCCGGCGAAGGCAGCGGCACCGCTTATACATACGGAGCAAAGTCCGTTACTTTTGCAAATCCGAACGCATTTACCGCTCCTGCAGGAAAAGTATTTGATTATTGGGAAAACAACACAAACAAATATTACGTCGGCGACAAAATGAATCTTTCAAATGACGCAACCTTCGTTGCGCATTGGGTAAACGGTGTAACTGTTACTTTTGATTCTAACGGCGGTACTCCTGTTGCTTCTCAGACCATCAAGCCAAATACAACCGTAAATGCCAAAGAGATAAGAACATTTAAAGATGGATTCAAGCTTAAAGCTTGGCAATTAAACGGCGTTGACTTTGATTTATCCACACCGGTAACCGAAAATATTACGCTTACTGCAGTATGGGAAAAAAGTAATGCAGTTTTTGAACTCGACGCAGAATACGGAGATATGCCTTCAGGCTGGACAATAGAATCATCTAACAGCGACCTTAAATGGACTGTTGGTGTTGGCGACTACAGCGAAAGTACAGGAACCCATAGCGGAAACTACAATTTCAAATGCACTCACTTAGACAGAGGTGAATATGCATATTTAGTTTCACCTACATTGGATTTATCTTCGGAAGAGGCAACTCTTGAATTCTGGTTTATCAATCGTGACTGGGGCGGCGATATTGATATTTTTGATGTTTGCTACAGAGTTTCAAACGGTGAATGGGTATCAATATTCAGCACTGACGGTAACTCAAACGCTGTTTGGACTGAAGAATCAATAAATCTTCCCGAAGAGGCTCTTGTACCGGATGTACAAATCGGTTTTAAGATGACGGATTCCTACGGTTTCGGTGTCGGACTTGACGACGTTTCTCTTGTAAAAGCAGGCACGCCTGATCCTCAGCCAAGCAACCCTAATAACGGTGTCAATATTACAGTTGCCGATACAATAAGTGAGAACTTCTATATTGACGATGCGTTCTACGGTGAGGATTCATATGTATCCGTTAATTATAATCACAATAGTAATATAAGCGAAACAACTGACTTTAAGACAGATGTTAAAGCAATGAATGAACTCACTGAGTACAGCGACGCTTCAAGCCCGTACAACGGCTCGAGAATTATTTCAGTTCTTCAGGCTCCTGCACAGTCAACCGAGAAAATAACAATCAATGTTTACGCAAACGAGGCAGACGCACAGTTAGGTGAAAACGTAATAGATACTATTGAATACAGCGTATATGATTATTGTCGCGCTATCATTAACGGTAATTATGAAGAAAACCTGAAAGACCTTGCAAAGTCAACTCTTGACTATGCTGCGGCAGCTCAGACATACTTCAGCTACAACACTGATAATATGGCGACCAAAGATGTGTCAGGCGATTTTTACGGCGAGGTTTACGCTGCAGATTTATCAACAGTTGCAGGCATAACATCTGCGCCAAGCTGCATAAAGAGCGCTTCGGTTGTCGTTAAATCAGACCTTGAAATCAATCTTCTTTCAAAAACACCGATTGATGTTTCAGGAGCAACAATTGACACAACAAACGGTGGCAACAGATTTAACGCAACGAGCTATCAAAACGGCGATTATTATGTTGTTCATATTCAGGGAATCGAGCCTTCAAATATGGATAACACGATAACAGTACACACAAGCGAAGGCGATATTATTATGACTGCTAACGCTGTTATTAAAATTATGTCACAAAGCAGTAATACAAACCTTGCAACACTTGCAAAGGCGATGTATCTTTACGGCGTTGCTGCAAACAACTATTTCGCATAAGGAGGGATAATAGATGACCGATTTTTATAATGAACCTGAATTCAAGGTAGTTATTACAAGAAGCTCAGATGTTATCTCAACTTCAGAGGAATCAACCTACCAAAGCGGACAGTTTGAAACAGAAGATTTTCCACTTGGATTTTAACAAAGTTAACAGAGGGCGGGTATTTCCCCCCTCTGTTTTTTTATATTCGAACGATATTTTTCTAACTTCACATATCAAATCATTGCAAATTCTCTGCGTTTCAGATTAATTGAAATATTGTTTTTGCTAAAATTTTCAAATGATTTTTCAGAATTAAATACACACAATAATCTTGCAAGGTGAAAATTGTTTGCAGGGCGCATTACGCTTTATGCAATAATTACGCCCTGCAAATAAATGAAAAAAGAGGTGTATTACGATGGCAAAGAACACAGTACCAGAGGCTAAGGAAGCTCTCAATCGTTTCAAGATGGAGGCAGCATCAGAGGTAGGCGTTAATCTTAAGCAGGGTTATAACGGTGACCTCACATCAAAGCAGGCCGGTTCAGTAGGCGGTCAGATGGTTAAGAAAATGATTAAGGCTTATGAAGAGTCTATGAGATAAGCATTTTCTCTTTTACCGCGCGAATGGCGGTAAACACTATATTAAAAGCCGAGGCGCTGCCTCGGCTTTTTCCGAATTAATATTTAATTGCCGTTACTTCCCCGTAATAATCAAACGAATAGATATAATCTCCAAAGAAGGTGCAGCGATTCATAAACGAAGAATCATCACCGCTTTGGGAATGGATTTTTACGTTGCTTATAGCGTTTGAAGCCACCTCAAAGCTGATTACTCCCGAGGAGTCAGTTTCATTACTGCTTGAGTAAAAATCAACCGCGTAGCGTGAATTCTCCCTATCAATAGCAATCGCCTTGTGGTCTGTCTGCGCCGAGGAGTATACGCCGTCAATCTCTGCGAAATCAAGCACCTTCGGATTAGCCGCATCACTCACATCAAAAAGCGCAAGCTTAAGGCCGTCGGTTGCTTCAAGGTCCGAAGCCTCCGAAGGTTTAGTTGAATATCCGATACCAAGCACAGTGTTTTCATCAATAGGAATAAGCTGACTTGAAAAGCCTGTGATTTCAACCTCGCCGAGTATTTCGGGATTTTTTACGTCGCTAAGGTCTATTACAAAAAGCGGATCAATCTGCTTGTAAGTAATAACGTATGCAGTATTCTTTACAAACCTTACAGACTTAATACTCTCGCCTTTTGCAAAGTCGCTGACACGACCGATTTCATCAAGCTCATCATTGAAAATATAAATCCTGTTTGTATCGTTATCGCCGTCTGAATAATCGAAACAGGTTACGGCAACGCGGAGATTTCCGTTAAATTCATCCATTGAAAACTGATTGTTTACACTTCCCTCAAACAATGCGACATTGGCAAACCGGATTTCATCACTTTTAAGAGTAACTTTGACTATTTCCGTTTCCATATCCTCATAGTCAACATATGAGGTAAGATACATATTGTTTTCGTTGCAGTAAATGTCATCACTTGTGCCGTAAACCGCCTTGGTTGAAGCGGTTTTTTCTGATTTTTGAACATCAATACCGCTTACTACAACAAACATACTGTTTTCAGAGTCTTCAATATATTTAATATCTTCTATCGGCAATGGCTCTGCTTCACCCGACACGCCGCACTTCGGCGCATAGTCCTGAGGCGTTTTAGAGTTTTTATAAAGTGTGCTGTGCTGTGACACAATATAAAGCTGTGTGCCGATAAGACGCGAGGTGGTATAGTATCCGCTTTGAACAAACTCATTTAACTTTTCAGGGTTTTCAATATCTGAAAGGTCGTAAATCTCGGTGAGGGTAAATGCTTCATAATCCTCAGTGCTGTATGAATTAGCATTGAGAACAAGTCTGTCGCCGCAAATATAAAAGTCTGAAATAATTGTATTTTGCGCAAGCTGTTCATAAGCATAATGCTCGTATCTTTTCGCTTTGTATTCTGATATTGAAGAAATCTCTTCTGCCTTATCACCTTCCGGTTTATATATCTTTATCTCATTTGTGCCTGCTGCACAGTAATAGATGTATCTGCCGTCATTTTTTATAATATCGCCCTCATCAACGCCGTCAACTTGTACATTTGTTTCAGAATGAGAGGAAGAAGCAGCACCTGTTACTTCGCCGTCAGCCGCCGAACCGACAGCCTTTTCTTCCACTTCGTTATAAAACAAAAAGCCGTGATTTTTCTTCTGCGCTTTTGAAACTGTTTTATAAAGCTGATTATAACTTTGAAATGACGGAAGAGCATCATCTGACGCACTTGGATTATCAGTACGCTCAAAATAAATATTTGCAGCAACAACAGCTGAAGCCGCTGCTATAATAAGAACAACAAACACTGCCGCAACAGCAGATATAAAAGGCTTTGTTTTTGTAAGGCTCAGCCTTTTCGGCGTTTGGGGATAAATAATACCTTTAACTGCGTTTGCATTGAGCTTTTCGGGAGGCTGAATGTTTTCATTTTCTATTTTGTTTTTTATAAATTCTAAATCATTATTATTTTTCATATGGCATCACTCCAGTATGCTTCTCATTTTCGAAAGCGCTCTTGAAAGTCTTGACCTTACCGCAGTGGAGGTAAGACCTGTAATTTTTGCTATTTCTTTACTGTTAAATCCCGACACGGCAGAAAGCAAAACGATTTGCCTGTCGCTATCGCTTAACGTATCAAGCGCATGGATTAAATCGGTTGTTGTGCCGTCGGGTATTTTTTCATTTGAGGTGATGTTTACAAGAGTTTCGATATCAACATTCTGCCTCGAGTCAACCTGATTTTTTATGTACTTATTGCAGGAGGCTGAAAGAATTTTATAAAGCCACACATTAAATGCTGACGGATTTCTGACCTCTTTAATCTGCAGAAATGCTGATAAAACCGTATCACTTACCGCGTCCTGTGCGTCCTCAACACTTCCCAGTCTGTAATAAGCATAGCGAAACAGTGCTGTTTTTCGTTCATCGTACAGAGCACAAAACGCATCATGATTACCCTGCTGCGCAAGTTTTACAAGCTCCTTTTGTGTCATAACCTCACCTCCGTTGACGCCGTCTGTAATTATAGTATATTATTTTCGCAAAAGTGTTGCAATAAAATTTATTCACTTTGAAATAATGGACGTTTGTATATTATTCAAAAAACAATATTGATTAATTTATTTTTTTATTCTATAATTAATTTGGAAATTTTTAATTTGGAGAGAGCATTATGAATAGGACAAAGAAGTTTTTATCAGTACTGCTGTGTCTGCTTATGGTTGCGTCAGTGTTTTCTGTGGTAACGCCTGCTGCATTTGCGCAGGTTTATACGGGAACATCAGGCGGAATCAGCTATTCGCTTGACACAGACACGGGTGTTCTTACTTTGAGCAAAACTGACGGCGGAACCGGAAGAAGCGCCGGTTATACAAATTCAAGCCGAAACAGAGCTCCGTGGTATAATCAGCGTAGCTATATTAGAACAGTTGTTGCCGAAAGCGGTGTAATTGAGCTTGGAGATTATCTTTTTTATAATTGTACAAATCTTACATCAGTAAACTTTGCAAATACGGTTGACACAATCGGCTCCTGCTGTTTCAGAAGCTGCACAGGCCTTACAGGAGTAATTCTTCCCGCGGGATGTTCTTGGTTTTATAAGGAGATATTCCTTGACTGCTCATCGCTTAAATGGGCTGTTCTTCCCGCAAACAACTACACAAACACTTATTCGGGTATGATTCCCGACGGCACCTTCAGCGGCTGCACATCGCTTGAAAGCGTGTATGTCGGCTCAGGTATCAGCTCGCTTGACACGAAAGCTTTTTATAACTGCTATAACCTTAAAGGCGTTATATGGGCAAGCGGTACTATAAATTCCGTTGGTACCAATGCACTTTACAATGTCCCCTCTTCGTGTGTATTTGTGTCGAATTCAAATCTTTCATCCTGGTGCTCATCAAACGGTTATGCCTTTACGCCTAACAGCGGAATATGCTCTTCAAATACAAATTCAACTTCAAACCTTACATATAACATTGACCTGTCTTCAAGAGCAATTAGTTTTTCAGGAAGCGGCGATATGAATTCAAAGCCGTGGGATCCTGTAAAGCTTGTTTTAAGCTCGGTAAATTTCTCTGCTGTTGATGGTGATTATTCAATTATGTCCGGTGCATTTCAGGGCGCAGGCATTGAATCCGTAGTTTTTGATACAACATCAAACCTTACAATAGGTCAGTACGCATTTGCAGATTTATTTCGTTCAACCTACTGGCTTAACATTCCTGCCAACACAAATGAAATTCAGTCAAAGGCTTTTGACGGCAGCGGTTTTAACTATATCACAATCGCTTCCGAAAACATCAATCTCGCAAGCGATGCATTTACGCTTAGCGGTTATGCAAGATTTTTCGGAATTCCGAATTCGGGTGTAAGAGAATTTGTTGAAAGCGGAAAAGCACTTGGATATAACTGGCACTACTACTGCTTCGGCGACACACATATCACCTCAAAGACCGTTGTTGAGCCTACCTGCACGGAGCAGGGCTACAGCGTTGTTTCGTGTGTAAACTGTGATATGAGTAACGAAAAGACCGAATACACAGATGCACTCGGTCACGTTTATGAGGCTACCGGCACTAACGCTTCAAACTTCCTTTACAGATGTAAGAGGTGCAGTGAAACAAATCTTCCTATTGATGCAGTTACGGTAAATGCTGCGTTTGAGGATGCAATAAGCCATGACAATGACAATTCGGCATACTACCAGTCAAACTACAACGGTGTTGCAGATGTGCTTGTCGACGGGTATGTTAATGCAAAGGACTTCAAGCTCATAACAGAAGTTATGGACAGACAGGACCTCACAAACAAGCAGACCGTAATTAATGAAAGCACAACTTATCAGACAATGGAAGGTTTCGGTGCATCCGGCGCCTGGTGGGCTCAGGACACAGGAAGCTGGGAAAATATCGACGATATAACTGCACTTCTTTATAACAAAGAAACCGGTATCGGACTTGATATATACAGATATAATCTCGGCGCAGGTTCAAACGATGACCCGCAGCTTTACGAGGTTGGCAAAAGGGCGAGATGCTTCCTTCAGGCTGACGGAACTTACAACTGGAATAACGACCCGGGCGCTATGGCGACTCTCGCCTCTGTTAAGAGAAATAATCCCGACCTTAAGGTTACGCTTTTCTGCAACAGCGCACCCGTTTCAATGACGGATAACGGCAAGGCGTACTGCAGTACCGGTGCAACATCAAACCTAAGTGAAAGCAAGTATCAGGCATTTTCCGATTATGTTGTTACCTGCACAGAGCATTTTCTTGACGAGGGTTACAATGTTACGGAGGTTTCCCCTATTAACGAACCCGAATGGGGCTGGGCAGCTTGGCAAAACGGCGACGGAAGCTACTCAATGAACCAAGAGGGCTGCCACTGGGAGCCAGCTGCCGCAAGAACCTTCTATAACAATTACTTTATTCCTGCGATTACAAGTAATTCACGACTTAACGGAAAGGTTGAGGTTTCTGTTTGGGAGTCGGGACAGCTTAATCACAGCGAATTTTGGAACAATCACCTCAATTATTATTTCTCATCACAGTCTTATATAGGTGAAAGATACGGCAACTATAATCAGAACATCAGAAATTATGTTGATGCGCTTGATACCCATTCATACTGGGCAAGTACTTCTGACAGACAGACTGTTGCAAACCAGCTTAAGGGCACAAATTATTCCGCTATTAAGAGGGTTAAGTGCTCTGAATACTGCCAGATGACAAACGACGGCAGCACCGGCGTTTACGACCTTATTCAGCGTGAGGGAGTTACAAACGGTCTTACCATTGACTACGGAATTGCGCTTGCTGACATAATGTATCAGGATCTGACAATTCTTAATGCTGTTGAGTGGGATTGGTGGGTTGGCTGCGGCTACGGAATTTATCCTGACGCACTTGTCTATATAAACGCAAATAACCACTCCGACGTTCAGACATCAAAAAGACTGTGGGCAATGGGCAATTATTCAAAGTTTATCGACATCGGCGCAAAGCGTGTCAGCGTTTCAACTCAGAGCGCTGTTTCGTCAAACGTTGAAGAAAGCGCATACCTTAATCCAAACGGTGACGTCGTTGTAGTTTACATTAACAAGGGTACTGACAATCAGTTTACGTATTTTGATTCATCACAGTACAGCACACTTGAAACATATATCACCGATGAAAACCGTGATTTAGCCAAAGTTCAAAACGGCTATGTGGACGGCAAGGCAGTATTAATTCCTGCGAGAAGCGTTACCACGGTAGTCCTTCACAAGTAAATAAAAAATCAAAAGCGCCTGCGTACCGTGGGCGCTTTTGATTGTAAACCTGTTCTTTGAATTTGGTTGACATTTCAGCTGATTGTATTATAATCTCTAAAAGTAAAGGAGATTTGATTATGAAAAACAAGACACTTGATTTGGTTTACATTGGTTTGTCAGCTGCTCTGATTGCCGTTTGCACATGGATTTCAATTCCGCTTCCAAGCGGTATACCCGTCACTCTTCAAACAATGGGCGTTTGCATCGTATCGGCACTTCTCGGCTGGAAAAGAGGTACGCTTTCAACACTCGTATATATTCTTCTCGGACTTGTCGGCGTTCCTGTTTTTTCGCAGTTTCGTTCAGGTCCCGCCATACTGTTCGGCAACACAGGCGGCTACATTATCGGCTTTATCTTTACAGCGCTGATTGTCGGAGCAGTAAGTGATACGATTATTAAAAATCAGCTTAATAAAACAAAAAGATATGTTTTTCTTGCCGCTTCTATGATTGTCGGTATTGCAGTTTGCTATTCCTTTGGCACGGCATGGTTTGCATACATCTGGGCAAAGTCACAGGAGCCTGCTGCTCTCACAACAATTCTCGGATGGTGCGTATTGCCGTACATTATACCCGACCTTATCAAAATTGTTTTCGCAGTTGCAGTAACTGTACCCGTAAGCAAAATAATAAAAAAGAATAATTAATATTGTTTTTTAATAACTAATATAGTATAATACCGCTATCAAATCAGAGAGGTACTTAAAATGCATCTTCTTAAGATTGACAAGGACAACTATATCGGTCAGGCTGACCCGTTTGTTTTTGAGTCAGGCGGTAAGTATTATATCTATACCACAGGCGATGACGGAATTTACGCTTACTATGCCGACGATTTATTCGGCGAATGGAATTTTTACGGGAGAGTTTTCACATATCCCGACGTTACGGATTTTTGGGCGCCAAGTGTTATTGAAATAGACGGCACCTATTATATGTACTGCTCTTTCGAATTTTACGGCGACACTCCTGATCAGGGAGGTCACAGACAGACGATGCACGTTTCAAAAAGTGACAACCCGCTCGGTCCGTTTAGTGACGCAAAACAGCTTCTGCACCCATTTTCAATCGACTCTCATGTTGTAAAGAACGAAAACGGACTGTTCATTCTTTATTCAACTAACCGCTTTGACGGTGAAAGGCCCGGCACATATATAGTTGTTGACAGGCTTCTCACTCCTGAAAAGGCTGAGGGAAAGCCGGTAACTCTTGTAGTCCCTACGCTTGACGAGGATGTCTATATGAAGGACAGATATAAAAAGGGCGTTGACTGGCACACTATTGAAGGCGCTTTTTATTTCAGAGAGGGCGACTGGCATTATCTTATGTACTCCGGAAACTGCTATCAGCAGCCGACATATTATATAGGATATGCAAGAGCAAAGACTAAAGAAACCGACCTTACAAAAATCAAGTTTGAAAAATACCCCGACGACAACATATATTCGCCCGTTATGGCAAAAAATGATTTTGAGGAGGGCACAGGTCATCACTCAATGATTAAATACAAGGGCGAATGGTACGCAGTTTATCACGCAAGAGATATTGAGGACGACGGATTGAGCGGCGACAGACGAAACGCGAGAATCTGTAAAGTCAAGGTTGAAGACGGTATCCTTACCGCACAAAGATATAAAGACAGAGTATGAAAAAATCCTTAATGTGAACTTTCACATTAAGGATTTTCTTTTCAGTATAATATAAGCTGATCCGATATGTAGGAAAACTGTTTCGCGGCTTTTACGATATCGCCGGGCATAAGCTCGCCGATAAGAAGCGGCGACGTGGGTATATGCCTATTATAATTTGCCATAACCGTTTTGCTGTCGTAATTTGCATAACAGTACCGGCACATATGAGGACAAGTGTTGTACTGCCCTATGTCGTTTCCCAAAAGGCAGTTGCACCCCTGCCGTGCGCCCTTTGTTTTAGGCACGTCAAGTCTTTCTTTGAAAGCGCCTTCAAGCACCTCTTTAGTAAGGCAGCCGCTTGCGTCAATACCGTATTTTTCAAGCTGCACGCCCTCTAGACAACTGTATATTTTTATACCGTAGTTTTCGGCGATTCGAGAAAACTCC
>DLBD01000012.1 GCA_002494125.1 Ruminococcaceae bacterium UBA7030
GGTTGCACAGGGACAGCACGAAATTGACTTTAAGTTTGATGAGGTTATGACCTCTGCTGACAGAGTAATGACCTTTAAGCATGTTGTTAAGACTTATGCTACAAAGCACGGACTTCACGCAACCTTTATGCCAAAGCCTGTTTACGGCATTAACGGCTCAGGTATGCACACAAATATGTCGCTAATGACAAAGGATGAAAACGGAAAAACGGTTAACGCTTTCTATGATCCGAATTCAGAGGATGGCTTAAGCGATATAGCACACAGCTTTATTGCCGGTATACTCGCTCATGTAAAGGGTATTGCACCGTATTCAAACCCGACTGTAAACTCTTACAAAAGACTTGTGCCCGGATATGAAGCACCTACTTACATCGTGTGGTCATCGTCAAACCGTTCGGTGCTTGTTCGTATTCCTGCATCAAGGGGTATGGGAACAAGAGTTGAGCTTCGTTCACCTGATCCTTGCTGCAACCCTTATCTTGAAATGGCGCTTTGCCTTGCAGCAGGTCTTGACGGTATAAAGAAGGGTATGAAGCCCGCTCCTGCATTTGACAAGAATGTATTTGATCTCACCGAAGAGGAAAGGAAGGAAGCAGGAATTGAATGTCTTCCCGAGAATCTTTATGAAGCAGTACAGGAGTCAATCAAGGATCCGTTCATCAAGGAGACAGTCGGCGACCATATCTTTAACGCTTATACAGAAGGTAAGCTTGAGGAATGGAACGATTACAAAACCCGTGTTACTCCTTGGGAAATTGAAAAGTATATGGTTAATTATTAATATGAATAGAGGGTGGCTATGCCACCCTTTGTTTTAAGGTGATATTATGTTTAATTCTTTTATAGAAAAGCTTGCAAATACAATCGACGGAATTGAAAATCCCCACGAAATGTTGATAAGGCTTATCATAGGAATTGCGCTTCTTGTCGTGTGCTTTGTATTTCGCACAAAGCTTGCACAGTTTATTGTTTTTACTGTCAATAAGCTGTTTATCAGAAACAGCAGCAAGACGCAAAACGCACTTAAGGAATGTCTTGTAAAGCCGCTGTCGTTTTTCATTTGTGTTATCGCAATTTACGGTGCAACTGAAATTATTGCGCCATCAGGTATGGTCAGAAGCCAGATTGTTGTTCTTGTAAAACTCGGACTTATTATCAGCGTCGGATGGTTCGGAATAATACTTGTCGGTTCGGATTACAGCTTTCTAATTGACGACAACAGCTCGCAGGGCAAAAAAACTGCAGTTAAATTCATTTCAAATATTTTCAAGGGCGCAATAGGAACTGTGTGCGCTTTGATGATACTTGAGCAGTTCGGAATTTCCGCAACTAAAATTTTCGCAGCGCTCGGACTAGGCGGTGTTGCAGTTGCATTTGCCTGCAAGGACGCTGTTGAAAATATGCTTTCCGGTTTTATAATTATTTTTGATAAGCCGTTTGAGGTTGACGATTTCATAGAGATTGACGGCGTTTCGGGAACAGTAACCGACATAAAAATCCGCACAACGAGAATAAGAGAGCTTGACGGAAGCGAAAGAGTTTTCCCTAACACGACTATGGCGAACAGTCCGATTACCAATTGGACGAAGATATCATTCCGCAGCGTCAACACAAAGTTCGGCCTTACATACTCAACGACAAAAGAGCAGGTGAGCATTTTCATAAAGCAGCTTAAAACAATTATCGCAAGTCACGAAAGCGTGCAGGAGTCAAGTATCAGAATAAGCTTTGACGAATACGGTGAAAGCGCACTGATAATCAGCGCATTCTACAATATAAATGAGCCGAATATTTTCAAATTCAAAGATGTGCTTACGGATATCAATTTAAGCATTAAGGAATTCGTAGATTCAAGCGATATTGAAATGGCATTTAATACTCAGACCTTACATCTCATAAACGGATAAAAAAAGACTTGGTGAAAACCAAGTCCTTTTTTTATAATTATTATTCAACACCCTGCAACTGTTTCCAGTGAATTTTGCAGTATTCATCATCATCGCCGTCGTTGTCGCCGTCAAAAGCATAGTACTCTTCATCGTCAACTCTTGCGGCATTGTAGCAGTCGTATTCAGCCTCGTCTCCGAAGTTTTTGTGATTGTAAGCACAAGTCTTTTCATACTCTGCTCCTTCTGTGAGAGAAGGAATATAAGCATAAAGGAACATACCTACCAAAGCAACTGCAAGAACACAGGAGCCGATTTTTGACCATTTTTCCGGATTCTTCTTAAACAGCTTTCCTGCATCAATACCGTCAAGGAACTTCACCTTTTCAAATGTCTTACAGATAAGGCTTGAAATAAGGAAACCAATCACACCTGCGCAGGTACCTACTATAAAGCCCGCAAGGACATCGGTTGCATAGTGAACCATAAGGTAAACCCTTGAACACATTACGCAAACTGCAAGAGCGGGCGGTATAAAGGAAACTGCCTTTTTGCCGTCACTTCTTAAGCAGAGCGCTGTTGCAATAGCCATTTCAAATGCAGCAGTTGTATGACCGGACGGGAAGGAGTAGTCGGACTCTGAAAGTTCGCCTGCGCCCTTATACCATACGCTGTATTGTTTCCAGAAATCAGTGCCCTGAAGCGTGTTGTACGGACGGATACGAAGCACTGCCGGCTTTACAATAACATTGGTAACGATAGTGCCGATTGCAATCGCAAAAATAAGTGCAAAGCCGTACTTTCTTGTTTTCTTAAAGAAGCAAAGCACAATGCCGAGCACAGCCATTGGAATAACAAACGCCTCATCGCCCATTGTTGTGAACAACTTTGCTATCGCAGTGAAAAAGCCGTTCTGAATT
The DNA here is from genome assembly GCA_002494125.1 of Ruminococcaceae bacterium UBA7030. Taxonomy (GTDB): domain Bacteria; phylum Bacillota; class Clostridia; order Oscillospirales; family Acutalibacteraceae; genus Eubacterium_R. The sequence continues at coordinate 2,810 of DLBD01000012.1, forward strand.
GCACCGAAAAGTGTGTAAACAAATGTGTCAAAGCCAAAAAAGGCTTTATCAATTGACTCGCCTATTGTGGCAAGAAGTATTGGATTCATACAATCCCTCCTCTTTCTTTTACTATATTATAGTAGCAGAAAAGTAAAAATATTTCAATATAAAAATGTGCAGGAAGAATCAAACCTTCCTGCATATTTTAATTTTACAATTATTCTTCGTTTTCCGGAGCAAGCTTTTGCGCTTCAATGCGTGCTTTTTCAGCGTCCTCCATTGCTTTTTCAGCTTTGGCTTTTGCTTTTTCAGCTTCTTGTTGAGCTTTCTCAATTTCCCTTTGCGCCTTCTCCTCGCGCTCTTTTATTCTTTTCGCTTCCCTCTCGGCTTTCTCGGCTTCCTTTTTTGCCTTTTCAGCCTCTTTCTTCACACGCTCGGCTTCCTTTTTAGCACGCTCTTTCTCTTCCTTTTCGGCTTTCTTTCTTGCGTCCTCAGCCTCTTTCTCGGCTTTCTTTTTAGCCTCCTCGGCATCTTTTTCAGCCTTCTTCTTAGCCTCTTCGGCTTCCTTTTCAGCTTTGCGCTGAGCTTCCTCTGCCTCCTTTTGAGCACGCTCGGCTTCCTTCTTAGCTTTTGCCGCTGCCTTTTCAGCTTCTCTCTTAGCCTTTTCTGCAGCCTTCTCAGCCTCTCTCTTTTCCTTTTCTCTCTTCTTTGCGTCCTCGTATTTTGCTTCACGCTCAACGCGCTCTTGCTTTATAAGCTCCATATCAACATCGTCAGTTCCGCCCTTTTTCCAGGTATGGATAATTTCAGGCTCTTCAAAAATACCGTCAAGACATTTGATAAACGGAACTATATCGCCGAAGTCAAGCGCACGATGGTCGAACACAATCGTAAGCGGAAGCACCTGGCGAATTGCAATCTCCTTTTCGTCGTTTTCATTAACGATTACAACAGGCTTATCCTGTATAGCTCCGACTGCAATAGCACATACCTGCGGAGGTATAATCTCGATAAGTGCAGCCGCGCCTCTTTGATTTCTGTAAACAGAGCCGATATTTGAAATAGTAATCGAGCCCTGTTCAATGTCACGCTTTGTAAGTCTGTCGGTTTCGGGTATCTTGTAGTATTCGCTTTTGGCTTTACCGCTCAAAGTCTTAACCTTGTGCTTACCCGTTTTTGAACCGATTATTCGCTGTAGAGTCTGCTTAATTTTACCTTGCTTAAGACCCGTTATCGTGTTGTCCATTGAAACGTCAAACATAACCTCGTTTAAGTCTGTCTTTTCAATTCTTCGGTTTACATCCTTGATGTATTCAACCATTTCATCAAGATTTTTATTCTCAAAATTATGGAGATTTATCGTCATCATTTCTCCGTTCGGAAGCACCATTGGAAGAGAAATGTTTATCTCCTCAAGTGTATTGATAACACCCCTAACATACTTTCTGTCAAAGTCTATATGGGCGTTCATTGCGGGGCAAGCCTTTAATCCTTCAACGATAACCTTAAGCATGAGCGTGTTTACGGTTATCTTTGTTTCAGGGGTTGTGTCGTCATTAAGACGGCGGTATTCAATCATAAATTCAGTTACGTCAGGCTCATAGGTATATGTAACATGGGGTATGTTCTGCCACGACTCAGTAGTCATATTTGCGACTATCTTTCGTTGTATGCCAAAATGCTCGGTTTTTGAAATCTTTTTCTTTTCAGCCATAAAAAATCTCTCCTTTGCGCGATTCATAACACACACATTCTAACATACGGGTGTTAAAAATTCAATACGAATGAGAGCATTTTTAACAAACAGTTAACAATAGTAATTACTCTTTGTATACTTTATTTTTTCAAATCATAAATTGTATATGGCGTATCGTGCTCATTTTCCAGATAGTACACAAGCTTTTCCCTATCATCGCTCATAAAGAAAATATCACGGCATTCTTCATTAAGGAAGCCCTGCTTGATTGTCATATCAAGCATCGTATACATTTCGTCATAATAGCCGTTGACGTTATAAACAGCAATAGGTTTTGAATGTCTGCCAAGCTGTTTAAGAGTCAGAACCTCAAAAAACTCCTCAAAGGTACCGATTCCGCCGGGAGCGATAAGGAAAGCGTCTGCAAGCTCTTCCATTTTCGCTTTCCTTTCTCTCATATTTTCAGTAAATATAAGCTCGGTACACTTATCATATTTTACCTCAATATCAAAATCATTAAAGAACTTCGGTATTACGCCGTAAAGCTTGCCTTTTCCTTCTGTAAAACCTCTTGCGGCAGCGCCCATTACTCCGTCCTTACCTGCGCCGAAAACAAGTGAATGTCCTCTTTGGGCAAGCTCCTTTGAAAAGGATTCAACGCTTTCAATATATACTTTATCAATACGGTTACTTGCTGCACCGAAAATACAAATTTTCATAATATCACCCGGATAAAAAGTATTACTAATTAACTAAAATATTAACATAGGATAAATTTTATGTCAATTTCTTGTTTTTATCTTTTCTTTATAGTATAATTATTTTTAATAGCACTTTGTGCAAAATTGATATATAGAAATTGGTGAACTATTGAAGGTTTTAACTATTGGGGACATTGTGTCCTCACAGGGCTGCGAGTATCTTCGAAGCACCTTGCCTTATGTAAAAAACGAGTTGGGCGCTGATATTGTTATTGCAAACGGAGAAAACTCCGCAGTCGGAAACGGCGTTATTCCGAAGAGTGCAGACTTTATACTCGACAGCGGTGTTGATGCGGTAACGCTTGGAAATCACAGCCTTAAAAGAAAAGAGATATACGATTATCTTGATAATAACAGCAATCCTGTTATCAGACCTGCAAACTATCACGAGGCTGCGCCCGGACGAGGATATATAATAATTGATAAGGGACGTTATCAGCTTGCAGTTATCAATCTTCTCGGCGCTGTTTATATGGAGCCTGTTATAAATCCGTTTTCTGTTATAGATGAAATTATCGAAGAAATAAAAGCGCAGGGCGTGAACAATATAATAATTGATTTTCACGCCGAAGCAACATCTGAAAAGAAGGCTCTTGCATTTTATCTTGACGGTAAAGTATCTGCGCTGTACGGCACCCATACCCACACTCAGACGAGCGACAATCAAATTCTTCCAAACGGCACGGGATTCATAACGGATATAGGTATGACAGGACCTTATTACAGCGTACTTGGAGTTGAACCTGAATGTATTATTGAAAAGCTCAGGACAGGTCTTCCCGTAAGATTCATAAACGCACAAGGTCCGTGCGTCTTAGAGGGCTGTCTTTTTGAAATTGACGAAACAAGCGGAAAGACGGTTAACACAACAATCATCAGGAGGTAGCAATGAAAATAAAATATATTGCGGCGATTTTGGCAATATTACTGCTTATCTCCACGCTTGCCGGATGCAGCAGCGGTGAAGGAAATGATGAAGAGCTGACAACCACCGAATCAACTACAGCAAAGATTACTGACGATTCCACTTTCAAGCTAAGCTACACTCAGGCTGACAGCCTTGACCCGTTCAAAGCAACAGCACAAAACAATCAGGTGCTCGCATCGCTTGTTTTTGAATCCCTTTTTGACATAAATGAGGCATATGAGATTACGCCGAATATTGCAAGCGGATATGAATTTGAAGACAGCGAAACGCTCAGAGTTGATATAAAAAGCGGCCTCACCTTTTCAAACGGAGAGTCGCTGACTCCGGACGATGTTGCATATTCAGTTGAGGCGGCAATGGACTCGCCTGCTTATTCAAGCTTGCTTGAAGGTATTTCAGGTGTTTCAGCAGGTGATAATTCAGTTACGATTTATTTGTCGTATCCGAATATATATGCAGTAAATCTTCTCACCTTCCCTATCACATCGCTTCACAACGATGAGGATGGCTTCCCTCTCGGTAACGGCAGATACCATTATGCCGACAACGGCGGTAAAACCGTTCTACGCGCAAATGTAAGCGAAAGCTTTAATCCTTATATAACGACAATTAATCTTGTCAATATCGCTGCATCAGACTCTATTGACAATGCAATTAATATCGGAAACATATCCTATGCTTACAGGGATTTAAGCACGGATATTTCAAAAAGAATTTCGAGTGCAAAAAAGCTCACAGGCATAAATAATCTTGTATTCATAGGTGCTAACGGGACGTCCGGTATTACTTCAGACGTTCATATCAGGCGGGCAATATCACTCGCTGCTGACAGGCAGATGCTTTGCGACAGTGCATATTCGGGATATGCAAGCGTTGCGCTTTCGCCTTTTAACCCTTACTTTTCGGCTACTAACAGCGTTTCAATTTTTTCGGCAAATGCCGATACTGCGGCTGCTAAACAGGCTATCGTACAAAGCGGTTACAGCGCCGACAAACTTTCACTTTCCATCCTCGTTTACAAAAACAACGAGGCCAAACTTGCAATGGCAAAACTTCTCAAATCAGAGCTTGAAGCTGCCGGTTTCAGCGTTATTATTGACGAGGAGTATTACAGCGACTACCTTTCCAAAATTGCTTATGGGCAGTACGACCTTTATATAGGCGAAGTTAAGTTCAGCGACGATATGTGCATGTACTCGCTTTTAAGCAAGGAGGGTGCGTCAAGCTGGCATATTGATTACGACAATCTGACTTGCGACGATGTTTACGAGGGCTACCTTTCAGGCGATGAGGAAATCGGCAAATTCATGCTTTCATTCAATGATGAAATGCCGTTTATACCGCTTCTTTACAGGAAAGGTATGATATGCTATACAAAAGCTATGAACGGTGATATGCAGGGTTATTACGGAAATCTGTTTTCAAATATTGAAAGCTGGAATTTTAATTCGTAAATAAACATATCTTTCTTATATAATCAGAAAATTACGGAGGTATTTTTATGATCAAGATTGAAAACCCCAACGGTTATATTGAAATAACAAACAATTATTTTGCTAACCTCGTAGGTAAGGCTGCTCAAAGCTGTTTCGGTGTTACGGGTATGGTTAATCCTAACCCGATAAGAAGCATCAAAGCAGCTGTTAAATCGAAACTTTCCTACGACAACAATGACCGTGGCGTAACAGTTAAAAGCGTTAACGGCCAGCTCGTTATCGACCTTCATATATCTGTATCCTACGGCGTAAATATTAACGCTATTGTTGACAGCATAATGAATAAGGTCAGATATACAGTTGAAGAAGCAACCGATCTTAAGGTTGCAAAGGTCAACGTGTTTATCGACGCACTTAACTAACGCAATAATTTACGGAGATTTATTTGATTATGGTAACTGGAGTAATGTTCAGAGATGCTATCATCTCAGCATCAAACAATATAGCAAACAGCAGACAGGCTGTTGACGCGCTCAATATTTTTCCTGTGCCTGACGGCGATACGGGAACAAATATGAGTATGACTATCGGAAATGCCGCTAAAGAGATGGCAACACTTCCTGACGACTGCACTCTTGAGGAGGCTTCGTCAAGATGCGCCTCCGCACTTTTAAGGGGTGCAAGAGGTAATTCAGGCGTTATTCTTTCGCTAATATTCCGCGGCTTTTCAAAGGCTTTCAAGGGCGTTGAAGAGGCTGACGGAAACGACATCGCCCGTGCTTTTGAGAAAGCAGTTGACGCTGCGTACAAGGCTGTAATGAAACCTACTGAGGGTACAATCCTCACAGTTATAAGAGAGGCTAAAGACGCAGCCGTTGAGATGGCAGCTATTCAAAACGACGCACTGGAGGTTTCGTTTGCTGCGCTTCAGGCGGCAAGAGCAGCGCTTGCAAAAACTCCCGAGCTTCTTCCTGTTCTTAAAAAGGCAGGAGTTGTTGACGCAGGCGGACAAGGACTTGTACTTATCTTTGAGGGTATGGAAAGCGTATGGGACAACAATGCGATTGTTCAGCTTCTTGACGACTCAAAAAATAAGGAAGAGTCCAAATCCACAGTTGCTGCGGCAGATGAAGAAATCAAATTCGCTTACTGCTCTGAATTTCTTATTGAAAAATCAGACAGCGCAAAGGAGAAGGATCCGCTCAAGCTTCGTGCTTATCTTGAATCAATCGGAGACTGTGTTGTTGTGGTTGATGATAAGGACATAATAAAAGTACATGTTCATTCAAATGAGCCGGGCAATGTTATACAGTCCGCACTTAAATACGGTCAGCTTATAAACATTAAAATTGACAATATGCGTTATCAGCACGAAAACGCAGAGCTTGGCACAAAGAGTGAAGAAGAGGTAGTTAAGCCTCAGGTTCAGGCTCCTGAAAACGATTACGGCTTTGTTGCCGTTTGCGCAGGCGACGGACTCAAGGAGCTTTTCACAGACCTTGGTGCTGATTACGTTGTAAGCGGAGGACAGACTATGAACCCGTCAACCGACGATATTCTCGGTGCGGTTATGGCTACGCCCGCAAAAACAGTATTCGTCCTTCCGAATAATAAAAATATAATTATGGCTGCCGAGCAGGCAATACCTCTTGCTAACGACAGAAAAGTTATTGTACTTCAGACAAGAACTGTCCCACAAGGTATTTCCGCAATGCTTACTTTTGACGATACATTAAGCACTGAGGAAAACCAGATGGCGATGATGGAAGCTGCCGAAAGAGTTGAAACCGCATCCGTAACCTTTGCGGCACGTGACAGTGAGGTTGACGGACAAAAGGTTAAGGAAGGCGAGATTATGGGTCTTTGCAACGGTAAGATTAAATTTATCGGCAAGGACGTAGCAGAGATAGCAATTAAGGCAGCAGAAAAACTATTTAAGAAAAACGAGCATTCGCTCATTACAATATTCTACGGTGCTGACGCAAGCGAAGAGCAGGCAGCTCAGGTCGAAGCTGCTCTTTCGGAAAAGTATGGCAGCGATGTTGAAATATCGACTGTAAACGGCGGTCAGCCGATTTACTACTTTATCATATCGGTGGAGTAAAATGTTAAGTCTTAACAGTAATATTCAGTATATCAAGGGTGTTGGCGAAAAAAGAGCCGAGCTTTTCCACAAGCTCGGTATCTTTGATGTTGACTCCCTTATTCGTTTTTATCCGAGAAAATACGAAGACTGGACAAAAACTAATACTGTAAAAGACTGTCAGGACGGCGACAATGTATCAATCCGCGCAACGATGATAACACCTGTTAAAGAAGCGATGATAAGGCGTGGAATGACACTTTATAAATGCAGATTTTCAGACGGTGAAAATGTAATCAATGTAACCATATTCAATAACAAATATCTTGCAAAGGCGTTAAGGGTTTATGAAGACTATGTTCTTTTCGGCAAGATTGAAAAAAACTTCACAAGCGCTTCAATGTCGTCGCCGAAGATTGAAAAGCTTGACACAGGGGTAAGAATTCATCCGATATATCCCGCAACCGGCAAGCTGACTTCAAACGCTATTGCGAAGGTTGTGAAGACTGCACTTGATAGCCTTGACGAAATACCCGAAACCCTTAGTGAAAGCATCAGGCGTGAATACGGGCTTGTACCTCTCGACAAAGCGATAAGAGGCATCCATTTCCCTGAAAACGAAAAAGATGTTGAAGAGGCAAGAAAAAGACTTATTTTTGAGGAGCTTCTCACCCTCCAGCTCGG
>DLBD01000025.1 GCA_002494125.1 Ruminococcaceae bacterium UBA7030
TGGCAGATGCAGGGCTACGACCAGCCGCAGTACTGTAACACCCGCTACCCATGGGAGGGAAGCGAGGATATCTGCCCGCCGAATGCGCCGACAAAGCATAACCCTGTCGGCTGTTATATTAAAAGAATTCACGTCAATAAAACTCTTCTTTCAAAAAGAGCTGTGCTCTGTTTTGAGGGCGTTGAATCCGCTTTTTATCTTTATGTAAACGGCGAGAGAGTCGGATATTCCGAATCCACCTTCCACAGAAGTGAATTTGATATTACTAAATATCTTGTTGAAGGCTCAAATGTTATAGCTGTTGAGGTTTACCGCTGGTGTACTGGGTCTTGGCTTGAGTGCCAGGATATGTGGCGGCTCGGCGGTATTTTCCGTGATGTTTATATTTATACGACCGAAAAGCAGTATATTCGTGATTACACTGTTGTTGCAAAGCCCGATGTTACTCTTAGCGACGGGTATGTTGACCTCAATGTAAAAACAAACGGAGTATATGAATCCTTAAGCGTTGATATGTGCATACTTAATGCGCAGGGCGAAACCGTTGCGCTTGACTGTCAGTATGCAGATGAAAACCACAACACAAGCCTTAAAGCGATTGTGGCAGATGTAAGACCGTGGTCGAGTGAGGACCCGTATCTTTACACAATGGTGCTTACACTGAAAGATAACGGTAATCCTATTGAATACATAAGCCAGAAATTAGGTTTCAGAACGGTAGAAATCGAAAACGGAATTATAAAGATAAACGGCAAAAGAATTGTTTTTAAGGGTACAAACAGGCACGAATTCGACTGCAGCACAGGTCGTTATGTAACCGAGGAAACAATGCGTTACGACCTTGAGATGATGAAAAAGGCAAATATGAATGCTGTTCGTACATCCCACTACCCGAATGCGCCGAGATTTCTTGAACTTTGCGATGAATACGGACTATATGTCATCGACGAAAACAATATGGAAACACACGGCACATACTGGTCAACAATTATCGGCTGTCCCGCTCTTCCGGGCTCAAGACCCGAATGGGAGCACGCTTGTATGGAGCGCATTAAGGCTACATATCACAGGGATAAAAATATAACATCGGTTGTCTGCTGGTCGATGGGTAACGAATCCCACGGCGGCGAAAACGTTAAGAAAATGTATGATTGGCTCAAGAAAACCGATGAAACAAGATTTGTTCATTTTGAGCTTGACGGCGACCCGAACGAAAAGCTTCTTTCGGATGTTATGTCAAAGATGTACGCAAAGCCTGAATTTCTTGAGGAGTATGCGCTGACGCAGCGTGACGCAAGGCCCTTCATCCTTTGCGAGTACACTCATGCTATGGGTAACTCCTGCGGTTCTACTGACGAGTACACAAGGCTTTGGGATAAGTATCCCTGTCTTCAGGGCGGCTTCGTCTGGGACTGGGTTGACCAAAGTATTCTTACCACCGATGAAAATGGGGAGGAATACCTTGCATACGGCGGCGATTTCGGCGAAAATCCACACGACGGTCATTTCTGTGGTAACGGGCTTCTCTTTGGCGACAGAAAGCCAACACCGAAACTCGAGGAAATCAGAAGACTTTATCAGTATGTTGATTTTAATGCAATTGACGCACAAAAGGGTATAATTGAAATAAAGAATAAATATCTCTTTACTAATCTTAAAGAATTTGAGCTTCATTGGTCACTCGGCTCCGATAAGGGCATTTTCTGTGAGGGCATTTCGGAACTCAATATTGAACCGGGCGAAAAGAAAACGATTGACCTTGAACTCAGCCGTGTTAATAACACCGAATGCTATCTCAATCTTGAACTTCGCACAAAAGCTGATACCGACTGGTGTGATGAGGGCTATGTTGTTGCTTACGACCAGTTTGTAATAAATGAGTTTGAAAACACTTACGACGAGCTGGAAACAAGCGAAGAGCTTATTGTAAATGACACATACGGCTCGCTTATAGTTATGTCGGATGATGTTTATATCCGATTTGAAAAAAGAGAGCGCAACCAGCTTTATTCAATCAAGGTGGGCGGCGAGGAACTCCTTAAAGAGCCTATGCGTCTCAATTTCTGGAGAGCGCTTACTGATAACGACAGAGGTAACAGAGCGGGCTCAAGGCTTGGTTGCTGGCGTGATGCGGGCGACACTCCCGGTATTTACAACAATACCATCTGGTCAATCGAGAATTATAAAATACTCGAAAACGGCAAAAAAGTTATTGTTACAAGCGGTGCAAGGGTTATGACCCAGCCTGAAAGCCGTGCGGTGCTTGTTTATACAATTACCTCAAAGGGTATTGAGATTGATATGCAGTTTACGCCAAATGATACTCTTCCCGAAATTCCGGAGGTTTCACTCCTCTTTGAGCTGCCTCCTGATTTTGAAAATGTTACATATCTCGGACGCGGACCGGAGGAAAACTATATCGACCGACAAACCGGTACGAAAATCGGTCTTTATAATACAACCGTTAAGGATATGTGGGTTGACTATCTCAAACCGCAGGAATGCGGTAACAGAACGGGCGTAAGGTATGCTACTATCGTTGGAGAAAAGAAGGCGTTTTCAGTAGTTGCCGAGCCGCAGATGGAGTTTAATGTTTGCCACTACCTTCCTAAAGAAGTTGAAAACGCATGGCACCAGAAAGACCTGAAGGATTACGACAAAACGGTAGTTCGCTGTATTGCAAGACAACAGGGAATCGGCGGCTATGACAGCTGGGGAGCTCATTGTAACGAGATATACAAAAACAAGACAGATAAGAGTTATCGTCTAAAACTTCAGATAAGATTCTAAAATATTTCTATACTTAATATAAAAAGTCTTGACTTTTTAAGACAAAAGTAGTAATGTTGCAATTACAGAAAAAAATAGATATTTTGTGATGGGATTATTCGTTATAACAGAGAGGAAAAATTATGTCTATAAAAGAATCAGCAATGTCATTTGCCGTTAAAGAGGCTGTGAAGTTTGCAAGAAAAGATTTTAATAAAAACGCACCGAGAATATTAAGCCTTCTTGAAATGGCTGACGTTAAGAGGGTTAACCGCTCAACATATGCGGGTCTTCATAAGGTGCTTGACGATCCTGATAACAACTGGATGCAGTTTGCAAAAAGTGTTATCTGCGACACAAATGAGCATACTCTTAATAAGATGATTCCGCCTTTGATGAATGTTGCTATCAACAGCTATACCGTCAGAATGGAAGCAATCGAAAAGTACGGCTGTAATATTCCTTGGGCTATTCTTATGGATCCTACTGCAGCTTGTAACTTAAAATGCACAGGCTGCTGGGCTGCTGAGTACGGTCATACAAGCTCACTTTCATACGACGATCTTGCAAGGATTATCCGTCAGGCAAAGGAGCTTGGTACATATATGTTCCTTTACACAGGCGGTGAGCCTACAATGAGAAGGGCAGACCTTATGCGCCTTTGCAGAGAGAATCCCGACTGCATCTTTATGAGCTTCACAAACGGTACGCTTATTGATGATTCATTTGCCGATGAAATCGGCGACGTCGGAAACTTCTTCCCCGCTTTCTCCATTGAGGGCTATGAGGAGGAAAACGATTTCCGCCGCGGTGAGGGCACATTCAAAAAGTGCACAGCGGCTATGAAGCGTCTTAAAGACAGAGGTATACCGTTCGGCGCGTCCCTTTGCTACACAAGTAAAAATACAGATGTTCTCGCTTCTGACGAATATATGGATTGGCTTATCGACCAGGGTGTTAAGTTTGCTTGGTTCTTTACCTATATGCCGACAGGCAACGGTGCGGTTACTGACCTTATGGTCAGCCCTGAGCAAAGAGCACTTATGTATAAAAAGATGCACGAATGGCGTAAGACCAAGGCAATTTTCGCTCTTGATTTCTGGAACGACGGCGAGTATGTACAGGGCTGTATTGCCGGCGGAAGACATTACTTCCACATCAATTCAAACGGTGACTGCGAACCTTGTGCGTTTGTTCATTACTCAAATGTCAACATCAAAGAGAAGTCAGTGCTTGAGGCTCTTCAAAGTCCGCTCTTTATGGCGTACAAGAGAAATCAGCCGTTTTCAAACAATATGCTTCGTCCTTGCCCCGTTCTTGATAACCCCGGCGCTATCAGCAAGATGGTTGCCGAAACAGGCGCATACTCAACAGAGATGCAGCATCCCGAATCTGCAAACGATCTTTTTGACAAGACGATTGAGGCTGCAAAGGCTTGGAAGGTTAAGGCTGACGAGCTCTTTGACCGTGACGAGTATATTGCAAAGCATGTTAAGGACGAAAATATGTACAACTATGAAAGGCCTGACGAGGAGAGAGAGTTCTCCGAGTTTGAAAAAACCGAGGCTTGATTTAGTGCAATTAATCAGACGCGTAGCTCCTACGCGTCTTTTTGCAATTTGATATAAAGGATAAAAAAGATGAACACAGGACTTCTTATTGCAATGTTTATCCTTGTTTTATGCAGCGCCTTTTTTTCGGGTGCGGAAACAGCGTTTTCTTCAATAAACAAGGTTAAGCTTAAGGCAATGCTTTCAGAAGGAAAAAAGAATAAAAAGGTTGAGAGAACGCTTAAGCTTGCCGAGGATTATGACCTTGTGCTTTCAACGGTGCTTATCGGCAACAACCTCGTCAATATCGCCTGCACCTCGCTTGCAACTCTTTTTTTCACAGGGCTTCTCGGCGATAACTCCGACCTTGGAGCAACGGTTTCGACAATAGTTATGACGGTCGTTGTTCTCATATTCGGCGAGGTTACTCCGAAAACCTATTCAAAGGAAAGGGCAGAGAAGGTTGCGATTGCGATTTCTCCGATTATTCGCTTCCTTGAAATAATTTTTGCTCCGCTCAATCTGTTTTTCAGAGGCTGGAAGCAGCTTATGAACAGAATTTTCAAAACGGGTAAAGCAGACTTTGTTACAGAGGAAGAACTTAAGGGCTATGTAAACGAGGCACACACAGGAGGCACTATTAACGACAATGAAAGCGAGTTAATCCGCTCTTCAATCGAGTTTGATGATATTGACGTCGGCGATATATTAGTGCCGCGAGTTGATGTTGAAGCGGTTGATAAATACGCTCCGCTTTCTGAAATTGAGCGAGTTTTCAATTCAACTAATTTCAGCCGTTTACCTGTTTATATAGGCGACATAGACAATATTGTCGGTGTTATTCACCAGCGTGATTTTGAAGCGGCAAGAAGAAAAAATCTCAAATCTCTTCGAACTGTATTAAAACCGGTTCCCGTTGTGTCTCCCGATACAAAGATATCAAAGCTTCTCAATATCTTTCAAAAAAATAAAACCCATCTTGCAGTAGTAATTGATGAGTTCGGAGGAACCGAGGGCATAGTAACCCTTGAGGATATTCTTGAAGAGCTTGTCGGTGAAATTTGGGACGAGCACGATGAGGTTGAGTATGATATTGAAGAGGTCGGCATTAACGAATATATTGTAAAGGGTAGTACATCGGTTGACGATTTCTTTGACTATTTCAAAATATATAAACACGAAAAGGATGTTTCAACCGTTAACGGTTGGATTATGAAAAAGCTTGAAAAAATACCGCAGGCAGGCGACACCTTCACTGCAGACGGCGTAACTGCAACCGTTCTTACTGTAGACGGTAAAAGGGCAGACGATATTAAAATTATTACTGAGGAAAAAGGAAATGCTACTCAACAAGTGGAAAAAACAGAATAATTCCTCCTTCGATTTCATAATTGCAGGGCTTGGAAATCCGGGCGCCAAGTATGAAATGACAAGGCATAACGCAGGCTTTCTTGCAATGGATTTACTCGCCATTGAGGAGGGCTTTGACATCAAACGCTTAAAGCACCACGCTCTTACAGCAGATGTAAGAATAAACGGTAAAAGATGTCTTGTTATGAAGCCGCAGACTATGATGAATAACAGCGGTGAAGCAATAGGCGAGGCGGCTAAGTTTTACAAGGTGAGCCCTGAAAATGTTATTGTTGTTTTTGACGATGTTTCACTTGATATCGGTAATACACGAATAAGACGCAAAGGTTCTGCAGGCGGGCATAACGGAATTAAAAGTATAATATCTCACCTTTCAAGCGAGAACTTTCCGAGGGTAAAAGTCGGAGTCGGAAAAAAGCCGAATGCAGAATATGACCTTGCCGATTGGGTGCTCAGTAAATTCCCGAAGGACAAGGAAAAGGATTTGAAAGCGGCGCTTGAAAACACGACGAATGCAATTCGCCTGATAATTGACGGCGATATAGACGAAGCTATGAACAGGTATAATTCCTGATTAATACAGGAGGATTAATATGTCCTCTCCTTTTTCAAACGAACTGAATAAAAGTAATGAATTTTTAAGCCTCAAGAGAAGTGTTGAAACCCTCAATGCTCCTGTTGGGGCAGTTGGTCTTTCCGACGTAACAAAAGCGCTTGCGATTCATGCTCTTTGCGACGGCGGAGAAAAAGCGTTTATCATTGCTCCTGACGAGTCGTATGCAGTTAAGCTTCACGAGGCGCTTTCGCAGCTTCAGGACGGCGTCCTGCTCTTCCCGAAAAGAGAGCTTACCTTTGTTGAGGTTGCGGGCGTAAGCCACGAGTTTGAACATATTAGGCTCGGCGTTCTTTCAAGAATTCTTATGGGGGATTTCAAGGCTGTAATTATGTCTGTCGAGGCGGCAACACTATTTACAATAACTCCCGGAGAGCTTAAAAGCAGAAGCTTTTCCATAAAGCTTAACGAAAGCCTTGATGTTACCGAGCTTGAAAAGAGACTGGTTTTTGCAGGGTATACAAGATACGATCAGGTTGACGGAACCAGCCAGTTTGCTGTAAGGGGCGGTATTATTGACATTTTTCCGCCATATCTCGACGAGCCTGTAAGACTTGAACTTTGGGGTGATACGGTTGACACTATTTCTTCCTTTGACCTTTATACTCAGCGAAGAAGCAAAAGTCTTGATGAAATTCATATCACGCCTTGTAATGAGGTTTTATTCGACAAAGACGCACTTGTTAAAAGAATCGATAAGCTTGCGTCAAATCTCAAGGGTAAGGCCATAAAGGCGAGAGAGAAGCTTTATTCAGACTGCGACAGAATTAAAGAGGGAGCAAACATCACAAACCGTGACAAGTATCTTCCGCTTTGCTACGAGTCACAGGGTATCTTCGACTATATTGACGCAAGACTTTTTGTTGTGGAAAGCGCAAGAGTTAAGGAGAAATGCAAAAAGCAGGAGAGACTTAACCTCGAAGAGCTTAAGTGGTTTATTGAGGACGGTACGCTTTGCAAAGGACTTGACAAGTTTTCTCTTAACTTCGACGAACTCATTGAAAAATACGAAAAGCATAACGCTATTTATATAGACTCTCTTCCGAGGGGAAGCTTCGACACGCCCGTAAGGCATCTTGCAAATTTCTCTGTTCAAAGCTTTAATGCATGGAGCGGTACTTTAAGCCAGCTGAAAGACGAGCTTTTTCCTCTTGTAAAGGGCGGTTACACCGTATGCATCACAGCAGGAACCTCAAGAGCTGCAAGGGCACTTTGCGACGACATAAACGATATGGGCTACGACGCAGTATTCTTTGAAAAGCTTCCGACAAAATTTCAGCCGAGAGCCGTTAATATAATTACGGGTACAATGCCGGGAGGCTTTCAGATAAGCGATATAAAATTTGCTCTCATCACTCACTCAAAAACCTCACAGAGTAAAAGGAAAACTAAAAAAGCATCGTCAAAAAATTCGATTCATTCACTTGACGAACTAACGGTGGGAGATTTTATCGTTCATAATATCCACGGTATCGGTATATTTGACGGCATCCATGCACTTGAGGTAAACTCCGTCAAAAAGGATTATATAAAAATAAGCTATGCAAAGGGAGATACTCTTTATGTCCCTGTTACACAGCTTGATCTTGTGTCGAAATATATCGGCCCTCGGGATGACAGCAGGGTGAAGATTAACCGCCTTGGCTCAGGCGACTGGAAAAAGACAAAAGCAAGGGTGCGTTCCTCTGTCAAGGATATGGCGAAAGAGCTAATTGCGCTTTATGCAAAGCGTATGAGTACACAGGGCTACGCCTTTTCGCAGGACAGCGACCTTCAAAGAGAATTTGAGCTTCGTTTCGAATACGACGAAACGGACGACCAGCTTCGCTGCACGGATGAAATCAAGCACGATATGGAGCGAAAAGCACCTATGGACAGACTCCTTTGCGGCGATGTCGGCTTCGGCAAGACAGAAGTTGCAATGCGTGCCGTTTTCAAATGTATATCCGACGGCAAGCAATGTGCAATTCTTGTGCCGACTACCGTGCTTGCAATGCAGCATTATCAAACCGCATTAAGAAGGCTTGAGGCGTATCCCGTAAATGTTGAAATGATTTCGCGCTTTGTCACCACGACAAAACAGAGGGAGATACTTAAAAGACTTTCCGAGGGTAATGTTGATGTTCTTATCGGCACTCACAAGCTTCTTGGTAAAAATATCGCCTTTAAGGATTTGGGACTTCTTATAGTTGACGAGGAACAGCGTTTCGGAGTTGCGCAAAAGGAAAAGATTAAAGAGAGATTTCCGAAGGTGGATGTTCTCACTCTATCTGCAACACCCATCCCCCGAACGCTTAATATGGCGATGAGCGGTATCAGGGATATGAGCATTATCGAGGAAGCACCGGGCGAACGCCATCCCGTTCAGACCTATGTTATAGAGTATGACAGCGAGGTTATAACAGAAGCGCTTGAACGAGAGATTAACCGTGGCGGACAGTGTTATTATCTTCATAATAATGTTGAAACAATAGAACACCGTGCAATAGCGCTGAAAAAAGCGCTGCCTGACGCAAGAATAGGAATTGCTCACGGTAAGATGAGCGAGGAACAGCTTTCTTCCGTATGGCGAGACCTTCTTGACGGAAATATTGATATACTTGTCTGCACCACGATTATTGAAACGGGTGTTGACGTTCCAAACTGTAATACACTTGTAATAGAAAATGCTGACAGAATGGGACTTGCACAGCTTCACCAGATTAGAGGAAGAGTCGGCAGATCGTCACGCAGAGCGTATGCGTATTTCACGTTCACGCGCGGCAAGGAGCTTTCAGACGTCGCAACAAAAAGACTTGAAGCTATCAGGGAGTATACCGAATTCGGCTCGGGCTTTAAGATAGCTATGCGTGACCTTGAGATAAGGGGCGCCGGTTCGCTGCTCGGAAACAAACAGCACGGGCATATGGAAGCGGTTGGATATGATATGTATCTAAAACTTCTTGAAGAGGCTGTTGCCGTGGAGAAGGGCGAGAAAAAAGACGGCGATGAGGAGCAGGAAAAGGAATGTCTTATTGATATTTCAATCGACGCTCATATTCCCGATGATTATATCAGCTCAACCTCACAGCGCCTTGAAATGTACAAACGAATTGCCAATATTAAAAATGATACTGACGCAAACGATGTTTACGATGAGCTTACAGACCGTTTTGGTTCACCGCCGTCTGCGGTTTGGGGACTTGTTGAAATTGCACTTTTAAGAAATACTGCAATGAGTCTTGGTGTTACTGAGATTGTCCAGAGAAACGGCTCGCTTCTCTTCTATATGCCGCAGCCCGATATCAGAACAGTTGCTATACTTAATGCCTTTATGAAGGGCAGAGTAACTCTTAGCGCAGGGAAAAGACCGTATATAGCAGTAAAACTTGATAATGAAGTATCAAATATGGAAACGCTCAGCGAATGCCTGAAGCTTATGCAAAAGGCACAGGAAACAAAGAACGGGGAGTAATAATGTTTTATCAAATTAATAACGGATTAAAAGAAATTGATATAAACCAGATAGACGAAGACTTTATTACAGCAGGATATGTCACCTGTGAAGAGCTTGAAAAATATGGAGCCTTCTTCGGCTTTTCCGACTCGACTATAGAGTCCTGCCGCGTTGCTAATATGCATTTTCGTTCCGGCGTCGAGGTGTATGATAACTACACCTTTACGGAACTGCGCATTGTGAACCCGTTTGACAAAAACGGCAGGGAGGACTGCGTTGCGCTTTATATCAAGAAAAATCTTATTATAGTTGTTGATGTTGAGGATTATGACGGCTCAACGAAAGATAAGTTTATTAATGCTATTAACAGATATTCTTTCCAGTCGGCAACGCTTGAAAAGGTTATTTATGCATTTATTGACGCTCTTATTTCAGATGATTTTCGCTATATTGAGGACAAAGGTAACGAGATAACAGAACTTGAAGAGGACGTCCTTAAAGAAAATACGGAAGACGACTTCAGCCTTGAATTGTTGCAGCTTAAGAAGGGGCTTCTCACAATGCATAATTACTACGAACAGCTTCTTGATATCACCGACGCTATCAAGGAAAATGAAAACAATATTTTTGCCTATGAGGATCTAAGGTATATAGCAAACCTCAGCCAAAAGATTACGAGGCTAAGAGAAGATACCGATTCACTTTCAAGCTCGATAACTCATCTTCAGGACGCCTATTCCGCTTCTCTTGACCTCAAGCTAAATCATACAATGAAACTCTTCACCGTTTTAACGAGCATCTTCTTTCCGCTTACTCTTATCGTAGGCTGGTACGGAATGAACTTTCAGACCATGCCCGAATTTGCATGGAGGTATGGATATATCTACGTGATAACTCTTTCAAGCATAGTTGTAGTAACGCTGACAATTATCGGCAAAAAAAGAAAATGGTTTTAAAGGCAAGGTGCGATAACGAAGGTTAGTCC
>DLBD01000085.1 GCA_002494125.1 Ruminococcaceae bacterium UBA7030
GCGATACCGATACCGATACCTGCTCCGATACCTACTAATACTGCTATTGCTGCACCTAATGCTATCATAATAATTCTCCTTTAATATTTATTAAGCATCTGCTTTTTTTAGTTTTTTTGCTTTTCTTGCTTTCTTCTTAACTTTTTCGCCTTCATCCTCTTTCTCGATTGCTTCCTGAATGTAGATTGCAGTCAGAAATACAAAGATGTACGCCTGCAAAAATCCGTCAAACAAATCGAAGTAAAGACTCAGCACAGTCGGAAGAAATACGGGAACGACTGCTTTGATAAGCTCCATTATGATGAATGCGCCTATGATGTTACCGAAAAGTCGCATACATAGTGAGAGCGGTTTTATGACAAGCTCCATAAGATTGATAGGAGCGACTATCGCAACAGGCTTTGCAAATGATTTAAGGTGACCTCCAAATCCCTTTGCACGAATACCCGCTATCTCAACAAGAATAATACTTGTAAGCGCCATAGCGCCCGTGACCTGTATACTCTTTGTCGGCGGTTTCATACCGAAGAGTCCTATCATATTTGAAGCGCCGATGAAAATGCCCGTGCTCATAAGCCACCACGCATATTTCATACCGCCTTCGCCGAGTATTCCCCTAAAGAAATCCTCAAGCTTTGTGTAGCACATTTCAAGAATGAGCTGTCTTTTACTAAGCTTTCCTTCAACCTTGAGATTTCTTGTCAGAAGAAATGCAAGAACTATGAGCACCGCCATAATAATCCAGCTGACGAGAGTCGACTCATCAAGCCAGCAAATCTCCTTACCGCCGATAGTCACATACTTATAGTCGTGAATTTCAAGCTGTTCAAGAAGCTCTGACTGAAGATCAAGCTTCATATTGATAGGTGTAAATATCATATAATACCTCCAATCCTATCAGATTTTATACTTTAGATTATAGCACTAAAAAAACTTTTTGCAACTCAAATTTTAATATTTATTATTTAATTTATATTTGTTAATCATCTTGATAATATTGTAAACATATCGTAATATACAATATGAATAAATTAAATTTAAGTATTTACTTATTAAGCTAAATAGTCTATAATATTATGGATAAAATTCTAAGGAGAATTATTATGGCACAACAAAAGAAAATGGTTGACTCAATCACCTCTATGGACGAGGATTTTGCCAAATGGTATACTGACGTGTGCAAAAAGGCAGAGCTCATTGAGTACACAAGCGTCAAGGGCTGTATGGTTATCAGACCTTACGGTTACGCAATATGGGAGAATATCCAGCAAACCCTTGACAGAATGTTCAAAGAAACAGGACACGAAAATGTTTGTATGCCGATGTTTATTCCCGAAAGCCTTTTACAAAAGGAAAAGGACCATGTTGAAGGCTTTGCGCCTGAATGTGCATGGGTTACATACGGCGGAAACGAAAAGCTTGAGGAAAGACTTTGCGTTCGACCAACCTCTGAAACGCTTTTCTGCGAACATTTCAAAAATATAGTTCACTCTCACAGAGATTTGCCAAAGCTTTATAACCAGTGGGTTTCGGTTGTAAGATGGGAGAAGACGACACGTCCGTTCCTTCGCTCAAGGGAGTTCCTATGGCAGGAGGGTCACACCCTTCACGCAACAGAAGAAGAAGCCATTGAGGAAACCGAAAGAATGCTCAATATTTACGCAACCTTCTGTGAGGATTATCTTGCAATTCCTGTTGTTAAAGGACAAAAGACCGACAGCGACAAGTTTGCAGGGGCAGAGAGAACATACTGTATCGAGGCTCTTATGCACGACGGAAAGGCGCTTCAGGCAGGTACGAGCCACTATTTCGGCGACGGCTTTGCAAGAGCCTTTGACATCCAGTATTCAAACAAAGAAAACCAGCTTACATATCCGCACCAGACCTCCTGGGGCGTTACAACAAGACTTATCGGCGCTATAATTATGACGCACGGCGACGACAACGGACTTGTTCTTCCGCCTGCCGTTGCACCGATTCAGGTTATGGTTATTCCGATTGCACAACACAAGGAAGGCGTTCTTGAAAAGGCAAACGCTATTACAGACGAGCTCAGGAAAATATGCAGAGCTAAAATTGACGACTCAAACAATTCACCCGGTTGGAAATTCGCTGAATATGAGATGAAGGGAGTTCCCGTAAGAGTTGAGATTGGTCCTAAAGATATTGAAAATAATCAATGTGTAATCGTAACAAGACATAACAGAGAAAAGACAGTTGTATCTCTTGATGAGCTTGCAACCGTAATACCGCAGAAGCTTAAAGAAGTCCACGACGGTATTTATCAGAAGGCGCTCGAAAACAGAGAGCAAAGAACCTACAAATGCACAACAATGGACGAAATCACAAAGTCGCTTGAGGAAAACGGCGACGGCTTCTTCAAGGCAATGTGGTGCGGTGACGAGGAATGTGAGGACAAGGTAAAAGAGATTACCGGTGTAGGTTCCCGTTGTATTCCGTTTGAACAGGAGGAAATTTCCGATGTCTGTGTTTGCTGCGGAAAGCCTGCTAAAAAAATGCTCTACTGGGGCAAAGCTTACTAAACAGATTTAACAATAAAAATAATTAATTATTGTAGGGCTATGCCCTGAATCTTTATAATTCGGAGGAAATATTTATGTCAGTATTAGTTACAGGCGGTTTAGGTTACATAGGCTCGCACACCTGCGTTGAGCTTATGAATGCAGGAATTGACGTTGTTGTTCTTGATAATCTTTACAACTGCAAAAAAAGCTCTTATGACAGAATCAAGGCACTCGTTGGAAAGGACTTTAAGTTTTACGAGTGCGACATTAGAGATTCTGAAGGTATGAGCAAGGTATTTGAAGCAGAGGATATTGACTCTGTCATTCATTTTGCAGGACTTAAGGCAGTCGGCGAAAGCGTTGAAAAGCCGCTTGAATATTTTGATAACAATGTAAACGGCACGCTCGTTCTTCTCGACGTTATGAGAAAGCATGGCTGCAAAAAGATAGTATTCTCTTCATCTGCAACCGTTTACGGTATGAACAACATCTCCCCTCTCAAAGAGGATATGGAGGTCGGCGGAGTAACAAACCCGTACGGCAGAACCAAGTATATGATCGAGTGCATTCTAAAAGATTTATATACATCGGATAACGGCTGGGCAATCTGCCTTCTTCGTTATTTTAACCCGATTGGCGCTCACAAGAGCGGTACAATGGGCGAAGACCCTAACGGTATACCGAATAACCTTATGCCGTTCATCACACAGGTTGCTATCGGCAAGAGGGATAAACTTAATGTTTTCGGCGACGACTACGATACACCTGACGGAACAGGCGTA
>DLBD01000023.1 GCA_002494125.1 Ruminococcaceae bacterium UBA7030
CATACCAAGACCTGCACGAAGAATCGGAACAAAAGCAAGCTTGCGTCCTGCAATCTGCTTGCACTTTGCAACGCCGCAAGGTGTTTCAACGTCGATATCCTCTGTGGGAAGGTCACGAGTAGCCTCAAACATCATAAGCATTGAAATTTCGTTAATAAGCTGACGAAAGTCCATTGTTCTTGTATTTACATTACGAAGAATACTGAGCTTATGCTGAATAAGCGGATGGTCAAAAATTACAACTTTTCTATCCATTTATATATCTCCTTCGACATTTTATCTTAAAAATAATATCAAAGTTAAAATGATTTTACAAGATTAGTTACACGATTGTAACTAATAATTTTTTTTGTAATTTTTAGATCGCTTTTAATTGAGAAAACCGTTAAGCCTCAGTAAGCTTTTTCAAAAGGGCATAATCCTTTGCATTTATAATTCCGTCACCGTTAACATCAATGAACTCGTTATAGTTGTCGTCACCGTTTTCAGCGTTAATATAATCGGAGAAATTGAAGAGCATATCAATATCTCCCCTGCTGCAAACAAGCCTGAACTCATAACCGCCGCTGCCTTTTTCAAAGCTTACATCGTGACCGAGCTTCGGCGTTACGTCAGCTATATATGTGTTAAGGCAAACGCTGCAAAAGAGCTCGTTATATCCGTCCTGCGTACAGCTTGCGGGATGCTCGGTTATTCTGAACTGATGACCGCTTGACTTAATCTCCGTAGTGTCGTCGGCTGTAAGAGTAAAGCCCGGTGCGGTAATGTAACCGTCAGTCTCGCAGGTTGCGTAGGTTATAATCTCATCAATGCTGTTTCCGTGAATATCAACAGGTCCGACGCCGGTCATTGTAGGCGTTACGGTATTCAAAAGCCCTGATGAATTAAAGGTAATTTCATCTATACAGGTTTCCCTTCTGTGTCCCACATTTCCCGCAACCGAAAGCGGAGTGTAGAATCTGTGGTATGCAATGAAGCATCTGTCAGTTTCGGGAAGATATATAACCGACTGATGTCCGGTTGCAAGAATACCTGCCGAGGTATCTTTTTGCAGAAGAGTTCCTCTGTTAGTCACACTGCCTTTGAGCGAGCTTGCCGTGCCATAATTTATATGGTAGTTTTCACTTCCCGTATCATCACAGGACCAGGTGAAGAAATATGTACCGTTTCGCTTGAACACTGCAACGCTCTCCCTGAAATCAGTAAGACCTGAAATTATACGAAGAGTCGATGTGTCAACACTTAGCATATCCGAACTAAGGTCCGCCATAGCCGCCATACCGTTTCCGAAAAGAATGTATGATTTTCCGTTTTCGGTATAAACTGCCGGATCAATCACCTGTCCGGAGAAGCCGATATTTGCACTGCTTAACATCTTAGGATAAAGAATCGGCGTATCGCTTGCTGTATAAGGTCCCTGCGGTGAATCGGCATAAGCAACGCCGATAGCCATACCCTCTCCGTAAAGCGAGGTAAGGGAGTCAAGAATTCTCGCGCAGTAATAGAAATAATACTTACCGTTCTTTTCCTCAATAGCAGGAGCCCATGCGTTTCCGTCAGACCATTTTGATGAAGCAATCTGAATACCCTTTTCATTTACTCCCGGGGATTTATCCTTATTGTCGAGGATTACGCCTTCATCAGTCCAGTGAACCATATCGGGCGATGAAAATGCGTGGAACTGTGTGCCGCCCCAACCCGGTGTGCCGTCGGTTGTAGGATAAATCCAAAACTTTCCGTCAAGCACATCAATATCGGGATCTGCATACATTCCCGGAAGAACAGGATTGTTCGCAATCTGTGCTGCTTTGAGGGTATATACTTGTGTTGTATCTCCGCTTGTAAGAGTAACAATTCTGTCATATGAAAGGTCGAGGTTTTCACCGTTACTGAAGCTGACGCCGTCAATCGCTACTCTACAGTCGGAGTCAAGAATGTAAAAACTTACGGGAACGGATTTTATGTTCTGTCTTCTCTGTATTACGGGAGTGATTGTGTTATCAGACCTATCAATTTCTGTTTTTATCATTGTGTGTGAATCCGTGCCCGAAACGCCGTCAAGACTTGACACTCTCACACCTGCTGATGCACTTATAAGAAGCGGAAGATTATTCATTGCTTTCTCCTTTATAACCTCGTCACTTAAAACACAGGAATATGCTTCGAAATTATCAAAGCTTCCGCTGAAATAGCCGTCGCCGTCATAAAGCGATTTTCCGAGGTAGGAATAAAGATTTGTGCCGAGATCAGAAACGGTAATACCCGTATCGTTATTTTCAGATGTAAGTATACCGTTTACATACATCTTACAGCTTGTGCCGTTAAATACAAGAGCAACGCTCATCCAGGAATCCGAATAATCCACTGCGGTGCTTACCGCCTGCTCGTTCATATATGAATTTACTGTGATAGCGTTTCTTACCTCAGAGCCTCTTATTCTGAAGAAGTCATATTTTGTGCTGTCCTGACCGAAGGTGAAGGTGAAATAGTTTCCGCTGTTTACACCTGCCTTGACGTCGAAAAGAACAGTCATTTCATCCTTGCCGTCAAATGCAGAACGAGGAAGGGTTGCATATGCATTACTGCTTGATTCAAGAGTAAGAACTCTGCTGTTTTTATCCTCGTCAAATACTCGTGACGCACCGCCCGAAAGCGACGGGCAATCATTAACGCTTTCAAATGTATAGCACAAAAACGGATTGTCATAGCTTTGAAGCTTCATAAGAGAATTTGGCTCAAGCGCCTTTGAATACACTCTGACATCTCCGATATAGCAGGAGCCGGCTCCCCAGTAAGCCTTGCCCGTTCCTAAGCTAACAGGAAGCGAAGGCGAAGTGAATAGCTTTATTGGATTGAAATCAAATGAATTCATCGAAACATTTTTATCATATGACGATGAATCGTAAACACTTTGAGCATTCACAAATACCATAAAGCGAACGGAATTGCCGTCGGGAACAATATTGATTTGCAGATAATACCATGTGTTCGGAGCAAAGGTATAAACCTTTTTGGAATCAAAATAATGCTCGGTTGAACCCTCAAACCAACAGTAATTAAATATACCGTCCTCTCTTACCGTGAGATACTGCTTGTCATCACCGGTACCGCCGTTACCGAACTCGAAAAGTGATTTATTGGTATCGGTCGTGATTCCGACATTAACCCATGCGGCAACAGTGTAAGAATCGCCGTAAAAACCGTTATAAACCTCTTCGCTGCCGGATGAGCCGCAGGCAAGAATATTGTTTCTTCCGGCAAAAGCATCTTGCGAGGCGCTTTGTCTGTAAACAAGACTGTCATCCGGATTTGACTCATTCAAAGCATCCTCGGCAGTTATTGCCTGCCTTCTGAAGCGAAGCTCGGAAATTGACCCCTGAAAAGCGTTTGCGCCGATTGTATCCGTCCAGCCGAAAGCAACATAACTTACGGGTGACGACTTATCAAAGGCAATATTTCCGATATTGTAGTCAAATACTTTTTCCCCGTCACGATATAATGTCAGACTTGCGTTATCATAAACTATTGTAATTTTATATTCAATTCCGGTTTCAAACGAGGTTTCGCCGATATTTACATAGCCGCCGTCTTTATAAATATAGAACTTACCGTCATCAATAAGGCGAAGCCAGTCTTTCGTTGATGCGGCATCATTGCCCGAAGTCAGAGCAAAAACAGGAGCGCCGTCCTTTGCTGTTAATGAAACATCGAACGAAACAGTCCATCGACTGCCCTCCATAGTTGTTTTTACAGCGCCGTCATTTATAAATATATTTCCGCCGCCGACATCGTTATTTTTTCCTGAAAAGCTTATGTAATGCGCCTTGCGGTAGCTATAAGCATATGTCCACCACGGCGTTCTGACATCGTACCAATATCCCGAGGTGTCTTTGACAGCGTGGTATGTTGCGTCGTTCGGGGTTGCATAATCCTCATTCTCCCTCATTGTAACAAGCGAGGCGCCGTCATAATAGCTGTGGGAATTAAAATGGTAAGAAATATCGTCGTCAGTCGACATATTGTAAGCCTTTGCAAGAGCGTCATATTCACTTCTTGTAATAGCAACAACAGAGCCGTGACGCGGTGAAAGCTTGTCAATATCATATGTGGTATTGTCTTTTATTGTAAAATTCTTATAGTCGTTTGATTCGAGTACAACAAAATGTCCGTCGCCGTAAGCGTCGGCGAAGGTTGTGAGAGTACCGTTTAGCATAAATGCATTAGCACCCTCAAGTCCGGTATCTCCATTATATATTTTTACAGGCTCATGCGAATAAGGACCTGTAAGCTCATCGGAGGTAACATATGCAATGGTTGCAGTCTGCTCATCTTTGAAATACATATAGTATTTGTTTTCATCTGCATTATAAATAATGTCCTCGTCAATTGCAGCCTGCCATGTGTTGTCGGTGGTTTTATTTCTCGCCTGATATAAAAGCTGAGGTGCACTGTAATGCACAAAGTCAGTTGTATAGGAATAGAAAACTCCGCAGTGCCAGTCGTTGAAGAAATTACTCCAGTAAACAAGGTACTTACCCTCGTTTTCGTCCCATATCCACTGGGGAGCCCAAGCTCTTATTGTATAGGCAAAGTCGTATGTAGAAAGCCCCGTTTGCGCAACAGGGTCCGAATACATCTGAGTTGTAGCGGTACCGCTTACGCCTTCGAAAGCACCCGCCTGTGTAACATCAAGATTGGTAAGCTCTTCCCAATCAACAAGGTTTTCCGATTTGTAGACGTACATACAGGTGTCGCCGAAGAAACCGCCGTGGTCAGGACTGTACGCATCAAGGTCGGTACATATCATATAATAACAACCGTCTTCGCCAAGATTGATATAAGGATCTCTTACATAACCTTCAGAACTGGGATGTTCTGTATGCTTTTTCGCATAAAATATAGGATCGTTACCGTTTAATGCCTTATAATTAAGTCCATCCTCGGAAAGAGCAAATCTAATTTGCTGCTGATCGTCGTCATTACCTGTAAAATAGGCAAAAAGATATCTGTCCCTTGCGTCATCTGCAAGAGATGTAAAAACTATCGGCAATATTACGGAAAACGCAAGCACAACCGCAAGCGTTGCCGAAAGCACCTTATTTTTATTAATCATAAGAATTCCCCATTATTATAATAATTTCTATAACATTATTA
>DLBD01000083.1 GCA_002494125.1 Ruminococcaceae bacterium UBA7030
GCAAGGTATCTGCCCTCATAGATAGAAGCAAAAGCATTGTGGAAGTTTGCAAGATTTTCAGTATGAGCCTTTGTACCTGTAGCGTGGCAGAACTGAACATCTGTGAACTCCTTTGCAGCCTGAATCATGAAGTCCTCATGACCGAAGCTGTCAGCGAAAACGATGTTACAACCCTGGTCAACAAGGTCTGCAGCTGCCTCGTAGCACTCGTTACCTTCAGGAACGTTTGTCTTGAGAACATACTCAACACCAAGTTTCTCACAAGCCTCTTTTGCAGCGTTTAAGAAGTTAAGGTCATAAGTTGAGTTCTCATCGTGTAAGAAGATGAAACCAACCTTAACAGCTGCAGCATCTTTGTCGTCGTCCTTAGTTGCTGCTGAGCAGCCGGCGAATACGCCAACTACAAAGAGTACGCTAAGGAGGACAGCAAGAATTTTCTTAGAGATTTTCATTTTTCTTTCCTCCGAAAAAATATTTATTATAAGGCTTTCGCCGAATAACCGTAAAAATTAAAAGCGTTAGCTTCTGAAAACAACCGTGCCGTCCTCGGCATTCATGCTTTCGACGATTGCAAGGGATTCAACCTTAACGCCTTTTTCACGCAGCTTGTCCCCTCCGTGCTGGAAACCTTTTTCAATCACAACACCGCAGCCGGCGATGCTTGCGCCGCTGTCCTCAACAAGCTTAATAAGCCCGTTAAGTGCGTTTCCGATTGCAAGAAAATCGTCAACTATAAGCACTCTGTCATTTTCATCAAGAAAACGCTTTGAAACAATAATATCATAAGTTTTGCCATGAGTAAATGACTCCACCTTAGAGGTGTAGACATCACCGGCAATATTTTTTGTCTTGGATTTTTTGGCAAAAACAAGCGGACACTCAAACTCCTGCGCAACAAGCGCACCTATTGCGATACCTGATGACTCTATGGTTAAAATCTTATTAACACCGTCATCCTTAAACAGTCTGTGAAATTCCTTTGCGACCTCGCGCATAAAGGGTATATCAATCCTGTGGTTGAGAAAGCCGTCAACTTTCAGTATGTTACCCTCGTAAACTTCACCTTCGTCTAAAATTTTCTGCTTAAGTAAATCCATAAAATATCCCTGCCAAAGTTTTTTTAGACAGGAATATATTATAACAAGTCAACATTTTTTTCAATAAATATCTATCTTTTGACACCAAATTTTAATATTTACGTTTTTGACTTTATGAAGGAAATCAAATATTCGAGTTAAAAGTGTATGTCATTTGTGAAAAAGTCACAATGTAAAGGCTTGTCCCTTTACGGAAATAGTGAAATAAATGTGGACTACAGCATATAAATATGATAAAATGATTACAGGTGATGACTATGGATAACAGAAAAATTGCTGCCATAATAGTAATTATGGTTACCTTTATACTTATAACGGCTGCACTGATAGGAATTTCAGGACACATTCCCTTCATTGGCAAAGTGCTGACGCTGATTTTTGCTCTTATTCTTCTTTTGGGAATTGTGCTGATTTTTGCATATGCGACAAGGCGGGGTAAAAAATGAAAATACTCGTAAGTGCCTGTCTTCTTGGTGAAGACTGCAAATATAACGGAGGGAACAATAAAAACGAAGAAGTGATAAAGCTCGGCGAAAAGCATACGCTTATCCCTATTTGTCCCGAATGTTTTGCCGGACTTCCTGTTCCGAGAGTTCCAAGTGAAATAAAGGATGGCAGAGTGTATTCAAAGGAAGGTAAGGATTTGACCGAAGAATTTTTCGACGGCGCCGAAAAATCACTTTACATCGCAGAAGAAACAGGTTGTCAGCTCGCTGTACTCAAGGAACGCAGTCCGTCCTGCGGCTTTGGCAAAATCTATGACGGAAGCTTTTCGGGGCGACTTATTAACAGCAACGGAATTGCGGCACAGCTTCTCTACGACCATGGAATTACAATAATCGGCGAAAGCAAAATTGATAAAATAAAAGAATACGAATAAAAGCGTAAGAGAATAAAATTCTCTTACGCTTTTTTGGTTTCCTCGTGATATTCCTTTTCGGTATTGACATTCCAAATATTGTCTTTGTTTGTTTCTCCGCAAAGGATGTTTTTTACCGCCTCAAACGAGGTGCACATACTATGGTCAATATTGTTATAACGGTGCTGCCCGTTTCGTCCGACGCAGTAGAGGTTTGGTATCGAGTTAAGATATTCCCTGAGCTCATCCATATTATCATATGTATCAAAATAAGCAGGATAAGCTTTTTTTACACGCTCGACATGGAAGTCGATAACCTCATCTGAATTCGTGATAAGTCCCATTTTAACCATTTCATCAATAGCCGTTTTTGCGAATTCATCATCCGTCATAGACCACATTGAATCACCCTCGCTGCAGAAATACTCAAGACCTATCCACACAGTGTTTTCAACATCTTTCACAAGGTAAGGCGACCAGTTGTTATAGATTTGGAAACGTCCCATCTTAACATTTCTGTCATGGACATATACCCAGTTATCAGGAACGATATTTCCGAGTGTTTTTATCTTTGTTTCATTTTTCAGATTGAGATGCGGAACAAGCACGCCAACCGTCATATAGTCACGGTAAGGAAGTCCGCTCGCGATGTCAAGATACTGCTTCGGAACGTCTTTCATACCTTCGACAAGATCCTTGATTGGCATTGAAGAAATTACAATATCGCCGTTTGCTTCAAGCTTTTCTCCGTCCTTTTCATATAAAACGCCGCTTATTAAATTATCGTCGTTTTTTACAATACCGACAACCTTTGCGTTTTTTATGATTTTACCGCCTTTATTTTCAACCTCCTGTGCCGTTAGCTCCCAAAGCTGGCCCGGGCCGTATTTAGGGTATGAAAACTCTTCTATAAGTGAGGTTTCAACCTTGCGGTTTTTGGTGTTAAACAGCTTTCCGAAAACATCTTTAATGACTGCCCTGATTGAAAGTCCTTTTACTCTCTGTGCTCCCCATTCGGGAGAAATCTCGCTGGGATGTCTCCCCCAAAGATTTTCAGTATAGTTTTCAAAAAACATAGAATATAGTTTTTTTCCGAAACGGTTTATATAAAAATCCTCAAGTGATTTTTCGTCACGCTTATAAACTATAGTTTTAAGATAACTGAAGCCGACAAGCATTGTAGTTGAAAAGCCCATATTTTTTATGGTTTTAGCCTTTATCGAGATAGGATAATCAAAGAATTTGCCATTGAAGAAAATTCTTGAAAGCCGGTTTCTGCGAAGCATTACCCTGTCGGTTTTTTCCGGGTCAGGACCTCCCTGCTTTACGCTTGATGTTCTGCCGAGTTTAATATCGTCAAACGGCATTTCACCCTGTTCGGGAAGCATCTTTTCCCACCATTCGTTAACCTCAGGCACCTTTGAGAAAAAACGGTGACCGCCCATATCCATTCGGTTTCCCTTATAGTTAACCGTCCTGGAAATACCGCCGAAGCAGTCGCTTTCCTCAAAAACCGTAACATTGTATTCAGTTGATTTGTCAAGAAGTTCATATGCGGCTGTAAGACCTGCAGGTCCCGCACCGATAATCAAAACTTTTTTCATCAGCTGAAATTATCCTTTCAAAACAAAATTCTATATCTTATGTCTGTTTTTAACCTTAAGGCGCTCCATCGCCCTTGCCATATTCATCTGGGAAATATTATATTCCTGAATTGAACGTTCCTGACGAAGCTCCTCCTCAGCTCGAATCATAGCCTCTTTTGCACGACGTTCGTCAATCTCCTCGGGAAGTTCTGCAGAAGCGCATACCACAAGCGCCTCATTATTGATAAACTCAAGAAAGCCGTCACCGACAAACGCGTCGTACGTCTTTCCGTCCTTATCAACGACCTTCATCTCACCGGGAATAATCGGGAAAACCGTATTTTCATGATTTGCAAGAAAACATTCCGAACCGCCGTCAATATGAGGAAGTGTAAGAGAAACTGCTTCGCCGTTAAAAAAATATTTCCTGATTGTTATAATTTTTAGCTTAAATGTATTCATAGCAATTATCCTTGCTCTTTAGCCTTTTTGAGTACATCGTCAATAGTACCTGTGTTAAAGAATGCTGATTCAGGTATATCGTCAACCTCACCGTCAACAATTGCCTTGAAGCCTCTTACAGATTCTTTTACAGGAACATAGATACCCTTTTGACCCGTAAATGCTTCTGCAACATGGAAGGGCTGTGAAAGGAATTTTTCAATTTTTCTTGCACGGAATACCGTAAGCTGATCCTCATCGGAAAGCTCCTCCATACCGAGAATTGAAATAATATCCTGAAGTTCTTTATATTTCTGAAGGTACGCCTGTACCTCTCTTGCAACACGGTAATGCTCCTCACCGACAACATCAGCCTCAAGTATTCTTGAGTTTGATTCAAGAGGGTCAACTGCAGGATAAATACCCTTTTCAACAATTTTTCTTGAAAGAACAGTAGTTGCATCAAGGTGTGCAAAGGTTGTTGCAGGAGCAGGGTCCGTAAGATCATCCGCAGGGACATATACTGCCTGAACAGATGTAATAGAGCCGTTTTTGGTGGATGTAATTCTTTCCTGCAGCTCACCAACATCAGTTGCAAGAGTCGGCTGATATCCAACAGCGGACGGCATTCTGCCGAGAAGAGCTGATACCTCTGAGCCTGCCTGGACAAAACGGAAGATGTTATCAATAAACAGAAGAACATCCTTATGTTGAATATCACGGAAATATTCAGCCATTGTAAGTCCTGTTTCGGCAACTCGCATTCTTGCTCCGGGCGGTTCGTTCATCTGCCCGAAGACCATCGCCACCTGGCTCTGCGCCATCTGCTCGCGGTCGACCTTCGACAGATCCCACTTTCCTTCCTCCATCCCCTTCTCGAACTCCTCTCCGTATTTGATCACCCCGGACTCTATCATCTCGCGCAGCAGGTCGTTGCCCTC
>DLBD01000082.1 GCA_002494125.1 Ruminococcaceae bacterium UBA7030
TAGGCGAGGTGCGATAACGAAGGTTAGTCCAAAAATCGCTTCTTTTCCGCCATAACCGCTTCAAAAAGTCCATTAGGGCGCCAGCCCTAATGGACTTTTATTCATTGTTCTGACAAAAAATCTGTTGATTTTGGATGCAAAGCAGTTTTGACAAAGTATTTTTAGGCTATAAGGCAATAATAAAATCCGCTGCATACTTTCCGTATTCAGCGGATTTTTTGTTGTTTTAGAGTCAAAAAGACAAAGTCAAAACCTATCCTTCGTTATCGCACCTCGCCTAATACCCTCCCGTTTTAATTAACAATAATATATTACTCAAGCACTCCCGCATCCTGCATTTGTTTTATAATGCTTCTTGTGTCGGCGAGTGCTTTTTCCTTATCTATGCCGTATTTTTCGGTAAGCCTTTCTGCGATTTTTTCCTCGTCAAGTCCGTCAGCAACGGCGTCCCAGATGTCGCTTGAGGTTTCGTTAAGCTCAATAAACATACTGTTTGAGCCCTGCTTAACAGTTGCAACGACAAGATATTTCTCGCCGATTTTTCTTTTTACAAAGCCGCTTTTAATTTTCATTTTTCTTCTCCTTTTTAATAAAGGTTTCGCCTGTCATAGCCTCAAACGAACACTTAACAGCATTTTCGCTGATGTCACATTCAAGAACATAAACGTCAATATTTTTAAGCATCAGGTCGAGCAAACCGAGCGAATTCATAACCGCAGCCGCATCCTCGGGCAGATACATCTGCTTTATAATATCTGCAAGATAGTCGCCCGGTTTTACCTTGGTAATCTTATTTTCCTTACCGCGCCTTATAAGGCAGATCGCTTTTATATCTGCGCTTGAATGGTTTTGAAAGCCCTCCTTGCCCGCATAAGGAGTTGCATAAGCGGTAACTCCGTCTTCTCTTACATTAATAATCGGCTTGTCGCCGTTGACGATATCAACGCCGTCGACAAGCTTTTTCCAAAGCATTATGTGGGTAGTTTTCCCCGTTCCGCTCGGAGCTGTGAAAATATAGCCGTTTCCCTTGTAAGAAATCACTGCTCCGTGAAAAACCATTCTGTCAAAGAAGGGAAGCTTTTTCGCTATCTCACGGTATACGCAAATACTTTCGGCGTATCCCCTTTTCGGATTAAACGGCGAATCGGCGATTTCCTTGTCGATGTCCTCGCTTTTTACCTCAACGGAAAAGTCCGGCTTGCCTTCTGTCAGATAGTCTTTACAGAAAAGCTTTGAATAGTCATATTCGCAGTTTATCTCAATATTAAGCTTTGCAAATTCAACGTTAAACTTTTGCATAATCAGTTCCTTCAATATAATGTATATATATTATAGCAAAAAGAATTAATATAGGCAAGGATATTAACGAATGAAATATTTACGGCAGGCTGTGCCCGCATCCGATTATTGCCCGGACATAATAATTAACCTAAGTTTTCATTCTTCATAAAAAAAACAGATGCATCGGTGTTACCCGATGCATCCGTATTATTTGATTTAGAATCCGAGCGGAACCTGACTGCCTGCATAACCGCCGATGCTTTCATCCACTGTCGGATGTGTCGGATCAATCGGTGATGCTGTAAGAATATCCTGTGAAGGTGTAATTACAACCTTAAATTCCGGATTTGAATATTTTGTCATCTTTACACCCTCCTTTATGCGAAATATGCTGCTGCGGCTTCACCGTAGAGATACATTGCTCTTGCAAGGTTCTGATAGTTTGTATCTGTTGAGCTTGCAAGGATGCTTCTTGCTACTGTGTATGCGCTCATTGTTATGTCGCCGCCGCTTGTTGAAACTGTGAAGTTATCTCCAAGGTCAGACGCTGCAATTCCTCTTACTACGATTACAGGAGTATCTGTTGTATCTCCGTAGCCTGCTTCTGCTGTGATTGCTGAATTGCCTGCTGTCGATACGCTGTTTACCGTAACAAGATCACTTGTGTAGATGTTGATACCAAGCTCTGATGTAACTACGAGCGATACGCCTGTTACTGCAAGTGTTGCGCCTCCGCCTGTTGACGGGATTGTTGTAAGCGTTGTTACCGCATCGTTGTAATAGCTGTCTGCTACTGCCGAGCCACCAAAGTATGCCTGTGAAGCCTTACCGTAGTCTACGATTGCTTCATAGAGTGCCTTAAGGTTGCCGTCAGTTGCTGCTGCTCTTTCCTTACAAAGTGTTGAGGTCTGTACTGTATTGCTGTAAACAGTTGTTCCGTTTGTGTTTTTAATTGCGATTGTGATATCGTCGCCAATCTGTGCAGGTGCCTGCTTGATTGAGAACGTGTAATATCCCTGATAACCGCTTTCAGGACCGCTGTATACATCAAGGTCTGCAAGTGTTACAGAATCTGTTGCATATGCTGCTGTTTCGCTTACGTTGCTTGCGTGGTTGTATGTAAGGTCAACTGTGTAATCTGCCGGATAATCCTTATCAAGATACAAGTTGAAGTTTACTGAACCGTCAAGCGTGAAGTTTGCTGCTACCTCAGCCTGCTCTACTGTGTACTTGCCCTGTGCGTTTGGCTCTGTTACAGGAATATAACCGTTTGCACAATACTCTGCAGGAACAACACTGTTGAAAGTACCGCCACTGACTTCAACAGAAACATTGGTGGAATTGTTTACAGCGCTTGTTGAAGGAAGTTGTTTGATTTCACCACCGCTAACAGTTATTGAAATATCCTCTGAACCGCCGTCAACAGTAATAGCATCAACATTACCGCCGTTAACTATCCAGTTTGATTCGCTTTCTGTTCCGAGGCAAACGAAATTACCGTCGTTAACTTCTGTTGTGGCACCTGAATTAGCTCTTACAAATGATGAACCGCCTGTGAAATTACCGCCGTTGATAACAGTATATGAGTTGTCCTCTGATGACAGTGCAAGCGGATTACCAACATATGTTCCGCCCTCAACTGTGAGGTTCGGAGTTGTGCTTGAAGTTGATCTGTTAACAATAGCGCCCTTATTTGTTGTTACATTAACAGTTGCAACGCCATAGTTCATAACTGCAACGCCGCCGTCACCAAGAAAATCAGGGAAATACAGACCGTTGTTAACAAGAGTTCCGCCATAAACATCAAGGGTTCCTCTGTTTGTGATAACAGGGGTCGATGTGTTTGATGTTGTTATTGTGTAATCGTTGAGGTCAAGGCTGACATCAAGACCTGCAGGAATTGTGAAGTTGCCTGTTATATCGTCAAGAAGTGTGATTGTGTCACCACTCTGTGCAGCTGCGATAGCATCTTCAAGGGTCGGATAGCCGACGTTACCGATTGCTGCTACGCCTGTTGGTGCAGGAGCAGCAAGGTAATAGGTTGTGTTGATTGTCGGCGTTCCTTTGAAGGCTCCTCCGGTGTTGGAGAACATATCAGACAACGAGCTGCTTCCCAGACTTCCCGTTCCCTCTTTAGGAATACTGTACGGGATACTGTATTCAGCAGTTTGTTCAGTTGATAATTTGATACCGGTGCAGCCTTTAAACATACTCTCATAGCAAGAATACTTCAGGCTTGTTGCCGGTAACTCCGATGGCGTTGTCAGACTTGTGCAGTTCTGGAACATACTTCGATAGCAAAAATTTGCCAGGGTTGTTGCCGGTAACTCCGGTGCCGTTGTCAGATTTGCGCAGCCACTAAACATACTCTCATAGCAAGAACTCATCAGGGTTATTGCCGGTAACTCCGGTGCCGTTGTCAGATTTGCGCAGCCACTAAACATATAATAATAGCATGCATTCGCCAGGGACGTTGCCGGTAACACCGGTGCTGTGGTAAGACTTCTGCAGCCACTAAACATAAGAGAATAGCATGAAGGTGCCAGGCTTGTTGCCGGTAACTCCGGCGCCGTTGTCAGATTTGTGCAGTTCTGGAACATACCGCCATAGCAATCCTCCGCCAGGCTTGTTGCCCATAACTCCGGTGCCGTTGTCAGACTTGTGCAGCCATTAAACATAGCTTGATAGCAATGTCTTGCCAGGGTTGTTGCCTCTAACTCCGGCGCCATTCTCAGACTTGTGCAGCCATTAAACATATAAGCATAGCATGAATCTGCCAGGATAGTTGCCGGTAAATCCGGTGCCGTTGTCAGACTTGTACAATTGTTGAACAAATAAGCAAAACAATAAGTACCCATACTGGAACCATCAGGATCAGTATAATCCAAAAGCGTTCTGATATCACCGCTGCAGGCAACAGTACCCTGGGTGGTAATCACCCAAGTTTTGTAATCACCATTACTACCGGTTATTTGCGTATTCCCTGTTCCACGCAAATACAGTTTATTATTAGCCGAACTAATTTGCGAAGTACCATCCCATGTTGTCCATGTGTTGGTATCCGTAGAATACTGCAGCGTTCCGTTCCAGTTCCTCGCGTTATTATTGGTTTTGATGCTGAAGGAATCCGTGCCTCTAAAGGTCAGGTAAGGCTCGTCTGCCGCACTTGCCGTCAATGCGCTGAACGGCATCATTGCTACTACCATGAGAACAGCAAGAATAACGCTGATAAATTTCTTTGAATTTCTCATATAATATCATTTCCTTTCATTAATGAATATTTCAAAATTTATGGTGTATCCATACGGCTGACCGCACAAGAATTGTCCGCTGGGCATATACATCCATATTATTTATAATTTTATTATATAGTAATATTAGAACAAATGCAATCAAAAAATTAACAAAATGTTAACAAATTAATTCCGTTTTCTTTGGTATATATCTACAAAAAGAAAAGATAACAGACTTCTGTCTGTTATCTTTTCGTTTTTCATAAAAGCCTCCCCTTTAGGCGAGGTGTCAGCGAAGCTGACTGAGGGATTGTTTTATCAAGTTATCGAGATGTTCACAAACCCCGTCAAAGTTTTCGTTAATCTCATTATTGGGAATGCGGATAATTTGTAATCCATATTCTTTTAGATATTCATCTCTTTGTTTATCGTATTTTTGTCCTGCTTCTTCAAAGTGTTGCGAACCGTCAAGCTCTATAATAAGCTTTGCAGAAGCGGAATAAAAATCAACGATGTATTTTCCAAGTACTTTTTGGCGAGAAAAACGAACGGGATAGTATTTCAAATAGTCATACCACAAATGACGTTCTTCTTTAGTCATGTTTTTACGCAATTCTTTTGCGTTTAATACAAGGGATTTATTATGCTTTCTGTCCATTTACAATCCCTCCGTCTGCCTTTCGGCAGCCACCTCCCTTTACACAAGGGAGGCTTTTTGTTATTAAACCTTCTTTATGAAGTGCCTCCCGCATCGCTTTTTTAATAAATCATTTTCTATAATGAAGGAAGTCGCTTACAAACGGATAAATCAACGCGGTAAGCACCGTTACAAGCGCATACTTAAGGAAAGTTATCTCAACATTGACAAGCAGAGTTCCCTGCATTATTGAATGTACCTCAATCGACTTATCTGCAAGAAACGGGATATAACCGGTAATGCCGTCGATACACCTCTGATACTGGTCGATAAGAGAAGCAGAAAACTCCTCCTTTGGATATCTTCTGAAAATAATCGGGAAGGTGATATAGTTAATTACAAAGAAGGAAACAATAGTTGTAAGCAACCCGCCGCAAAGTCCGCCTCCAAACGCATTAACAATTCGTGAAAAATTAACGCGCATTTTAATCTGATTTCTGTTAAGCGGCTTGTTGCTTTTTTTCGTCTTCATAAACACACGCTTTGTATAAAGCAGGCTTGAAAGCGTTACGAATATCGTATCAAGGATAATATTCGACACAGCAGTTGCAACAGCGTTATGATTGATAAGCATATATGCAATATTTTTTACTATTACAATTACTATACCTGTTATCGGTCCATAGGTTATAGCGGCGAAAAGCTCGGGAAGCGCTGAAAAATCAATCGTAAAGGTCCTCGGGGTGAAAGGCACATGAAACGTGATAAGCTGAAGCGCAATAGCAACTCCTGCGAAAACAGCGGAGAAAATTATTCTTCTGATAAATGCTCTTTTCTCCATATCGTCGTCAGCGGTGCCGCCTCTCTGACGCTGCGGGATTGGTTCGTTTTTATTCTCAACTTCCTCGGGTGCCGCCTCCCCGCCGTCAGCCGCTTCTTCTACTGTGGAGTTTTCTTCGGGGATTACCTCGGCTATTTCCTCTTTTTCTTCGGGTATCTCCTCGACGGTTTCAGGCTCTGCCGGGGGTTCTTCCTCCTGCTTTTTAGCCTGCGCCTCCTTGTTTTTATAAACGGCATAGCGCTCGGACGCACTCAGCTTTGACATATCAATTTCAGACATATCCTCTTCGCTGTTGCCCTCGAGCATTTCATTTATCTTTCTTTCCTTTTCAAGATATGCTTCATATCTTTCCTTGCCGCTTAACGGCTTTTTGTCGTCGTCAAGCTGTTTGTTATACTTTGAATTGAATGCCATGGCTTACTCCTTACTTTGATTTTATAATTGTTTTCAAATAATTTTTTGCGTGTGAAAAATCCATTCTTTTAGCAGATTTGAAAAGCCTGTAGAACCAACAATAGAGGTAACCTCTCCCCTGCTCTTCCAGCTCGGGATAACTTAAATAAATATACTTTTTCTTTTGAAAAATGAAATGCAAAACCGCATTTATTCTCGCAAATTTTACACCCTTTTGCCTGTCCTTTCGGATATTGTTTCGGGTGAAAAGCTCGGCTGCACCGTGGTTACCGCTTATGATAATATCGTTAATCGCTTCCGTGAGGTCAAGCTCGCTTCCCTCGTTTTCAAACCAAAGGCGCTCGACGGCGAAAAGAGTTTCGTAAGAGCTGCGAAAACCGTTTTCGTCAATAATGCGGCTGACAAGGTCGTTATCAATTTTGCTTTCAAACGCTTTTTTCAGATAGTACAAATCGAGTATTCGCCTTATACCGCAGCCCGCAACCTCAAAATGCTTTATCGTATGAAGCAATGAGTAGAGATAAAAATATGTGTCGTCAAGGTCAAAGGTAAGCGGGTCGCTTTCGTTCGGTTTTGCATGTTCGAAAGGCTTATTAATCGCCTTTGAGTAACGCTCCGCCCGGTTGTACATAAACTCTGTAAAAAAGTCTGCGTGAAATTCTACAATCAGCTTCTGTGCATTTTCCGCTTCAATCTCAAACTCCTGCTGCTCATTGATTTCATAGCCGAGTTTTTCAAGAACAGCTTCAGCCTTTTTGAAACTTTCATAGTCGACAATGATATCAATATCAGACATCATCCTTAACTCTCTTTGCGGGTAATATTTTTTTGTAACCGAACCCTGTGCCTCAAGCGTTCTTATGCCGCTTTCGTGGAGGGCGTTTATGATTTTCTCCCTCTCTGCCTCCTGCCTTGAATCCCTCTCAACAGAAAAATAATAGTATATCTTCCACTCGTTGTAAAGTGCATCGTCAGGCTTGTTTTCAAGCATTTCAACGCTTAAAAAAGCGATGTTTGCAACCTCGTGGATTTTGCCAAGCTCAAACACTCTTTCGAAGGAAATGTTATCGGGTTTTTCGCTCGGCTTTTCGCCGTGGATAAAGCAGTACAGAAGATGAAGCAGATACTCATAATCGTAACTGAAATGTGTCATATCTCTACCGTTTCTATAATAATTCAACTTTAATAATACCATATTATATTTTCAATTACAAGTATGTATCACAGTATTAACAGTCGAGGCGACTTGTTCAAAAGACGGTTTGCAAGGTGCAGATTATTATGTTAAAATATTTGGTGAATTACCTGAAAACTACATAACCATTGAAGAAGCAAAAGTATTAGGCTGGAAAAATATACACGGTTTGATATTCGTAACCTACGACCATTATCAAACATTTTATGAAATCGTATAGGAGGGACTAATAATGAGCGAAACAAAAAATGTAGTTCTTGATTTTTCAGAGTGTAAATATATTGGCTCTTTACATAAGGTGATAAAAGAAAACTTGGAATTACCTGATTGGTATGGCAATAATTTAGACGCACTTTGGGATGCAATTACCGGATTGATGGAAGTTCCTGTAAAGATAAAAATCGTTTATCATCCAAAATCAAGTGATACAAAGAAGATGAAAATTTATGTGAATGAAATCATCAGTGTGTTCAGGGAAGCAGAAACAGAATATCACGAAATAGAACTAAAGGTTGATATTGATTAATAACATCAAAAATGCGATTGCCCCAAAAGGACGCAAGCAATATCATTCCCGTTCATCCGAATTGTGCCTGTGAAACTGTTGAATTGCCTGCAATTCGTGCAGGCGGTGCAACATATGAAGGAGAAAGCGGCGCTGACTATTGGTTAAAGTATTACGGCAAATTGCCGAATTATTACGCAAGCCGAGAAGAGTTTGAAAATGCCGATTGCTCTTGGCAGAATATGGTATGAAGCTGATATTAATTATTACGAGGGAAGAAGGAATCAACATAGAATCTACTTTTCAAATGATGAATTAATATTTGTTTCGTATGACCATGGGCGAACTGATTTTTATGAAATAATTTAGGAGGTTATTAAATGAGACCTGATTTTAAGAAAGGACCAAAAAAAGAAATAGTAATTGATTTAAGTTTAGAACAATATGCTTATGGCTATTATAAATTACTTATTGAAAAATTAGAATTGCCGAGTAATACA
Organism: Ruminococcaceae bacterium UBA7030; assembly: GCA_002494125.1. Lineage (GTDB taxonomy): Bacteria > Bacillota > Clostridia > Oscillospirales > Acutalibacteraceae > Eubacterium_R. The sequence continues at coordinate 8,607 of DLBD01000082.1, forward strand.
GGTATGAGTGTAGATGCAATAAGTGATTTTTTAAGAGAACCATGGCTTGAAGACAGAAATGTTAGATTTATTAATTATTCTAAAGCAAGTAATGACATAAAATACTTTATTCCTCGTACATTAAAAATGTTCGAAGATGTTAAAGCGTTCCAAAAAAACTGCGGTTGCGAATTTACTTGGAGCGTAGAGGATTAAAGAAACAAAAATAAATATAAAGTAAAAAAGCGATTGTCCCATTTGGAGCAATCGCTTTTTATGGTCGAGGTGACTCGTCCAAACATATTCCGT
>DLBD01000051.1 GCA_002494125.1 Ruminococcaceae bacterium UBA7030
AAGGGTTGTGCAAAAATAATCAAAGCCTTCTTTTTTTGCAATTTCTGCTGCTTTTCTCATACGAAGCTCATAACAGCGAAAACACCTTTCTCCGCCCTCACGGCAATCTTCGTAGCCTTTTGCAATTTCATAAAACCTTTCGCTTTCATAGTCGCAGTCAAGAAGCTTCACTTCGTTTTTAACAGGCATACTGTTAATAAGCCTTATCTGCTCAGCCTTGCGTTTTTCGTACTCCTCCTTGGGAGAAATGTTCGGATTATAATACAAAACCGTAACACTGAAATACTGCGAAAGATACTCTATCGAATAGCTCGAACAAGGAGCGCAACAGCTGTGTAGCAAAAGAGAGGGCGTAATACTCCCTCTCTGATTGCTTTCTATAATTTCGTCTAATTTTTTCTGATAATTAATCTTGTTCATCGTGATAAGTAGTTTGTTGGGTTAACCCTTGTGCCGTCAAATCTTATTTCAAAATGGCTGTGAGGTCCTGTTGAATTTCCCGTAGAACCGCTTTTCGCAATGACTTCGCCCCTTGATACGCTTTGTCCTACGGACACAAGAATGCTTGAATTATGGGCATAAAGCGTAACTACAGACCTTCCCTGCGCGTCAGTTCCGTGATAAATCATAACATAGTAGCCGTAGCTGTAATCAAGTCTTTTTACAGTAAGAACGATACCGCTTTGCGCAGCGACTATATCGGTACCTGTCGGGCACGGGAAATCAAGCCCTCCATGATATTTACCCGATGAATAATTCGGGAAGCCTGCGGATACGGAATAATATCCCGGCGCAGGATAGGTCATATTGAGCACTGCGTTTGAGTTTGCATAAACATCGCCGCCCGTTGAGCCTTCGATATCCTTTATAGTTCTGTCACCAAGCTCGGGTATAACAATATCATCGGGTGACTTTACGCCGGAAATAAGAGCCTGAATATCGCTTTCAACCTGCTTTATAAGCTCGTCGTCTTCGTTTCTGAACTCCGTATACTGCTGATTTTGCGATGTAAGCTTCGCAAGAAGGCTGTCGCTTTCAGCTCTGTCCGAAGCAAGAACAATTTTCTGGTCGGCAATAACCTTTTTGTTTGCTTCAATTGTAGCCTGCTTTGACTCATAATCATTTTTTTGAAGGTCAAGTTCCTGCTTTTTTTCCTCGTAAGCCTTAACTCTTTCGTTAAGACCGTCGTGCTTTTGCGAGATTTCTTCCATTTTTTCGGTAACCTCTGCAAGAAGCTGCGTATCGCTCTTTGATACGGATTTAATCATTTCAAAGCGGGTTAAAAAGCTCGACAAATCCTTACAGCTCATAAGCGCTGAAAGAATGTTATAGTCGCCGCTTATATACATTACACGAAGCCTGTAACAGTAAGCCTCATATGTAGCCTGAAACTTCGTTTCAAGCTTTTCTATTTCTGCTTTCGCCTCTTCAACCTGTGCCGAAAGCTCTTCAAGCTCCGCCTCATTTTCCTCAATAAGCGGCGTAAGCTCATCTATGTCTGCCTGAATGCTTGTGTTTTCAGCCTCAAGCACGGTCAACTGCTCATTAATATATCCGATTTTCTGGTCAAGCGCATCTATATATTCCTGAGTGACCTTTGAATCGCCTTCAAGTGTTTTAAGCTTTTCGGTTGCGGTTAAAAGGTCATTTTCAATTTCAGCCTTTCTTTTGGCAAGCGCCTGCTGAACCTCCGCCTTCTTCTTTGCAGCTGCCTCCTCCTCGGTCATCGCCTGTGTTGTCGATGGCTGTGTAGTTGTGGTTGTATCACTTGCAAATGAATAAAACGGTAATAATGATGCTATTAGAATTGCTGTCACCAATAAAAGTGAAAGAAATCTAATTTTCACTGAAAACTCCCCTATCTTATGGTAAATAAATTGTCGGGTTTACACACGAGCCGTATGAGGCATTCGGTGTTCTGACTTCAAAATGACAATGCGGTCCGTAGGTGTTACCTGTTTCACCGCTGTACGCAATAGTTTCTCCCTTTGAAACATAGTCGCCCTCGCTTACAAGTCTTGAGGAATTGTGCGCATAAAGGGTGTAAACGTAGTTTCCCGAAGAATCCTTTTTATCATGGGCTATTACTATATATCGTCCATAACTGTAATAACCGCCGACTGTTCTTGCGCCCGCATACGGAGCAGTCGTAATATCCTTTGAGATAATAACGGTTCCCGATTCGGCTGCAACAACTCTTGAGCCTGTCGGACAGGCAAAGTCAACGCCTGTATGCCCCGCATATCCCGCGCTTCCGTACGCAGTAGTTATTCTTGTATAAGCAGGAACCGGATAGGTAAGCGAAAGCCTGCTTGACGCCGTAGTGGCTTTAGTAGTAGCCTTCGTTGTATTCTGTCCCTGCGTTGTACGCTGTGTAGTAGTGGTAGTAGTTGTAGTAGTTCTCTCCTCCATCTGACGACGGTATCTTTCAGCCGCCTCTTCGATTTCGGCGTTAACTATCTGAAGCTCTCTTAAATCCTGATTTCTCTCCTCACTGTAGGCTCCCGTTTGTGTCTGAAGCTTAATGAGAAGCTCATCTGATTCCTTTTTCTGCTCTTCAAACTGAGTCTGCTTTACCGCCATATCCTTCTGCTGTGCTTCAAGGCGGATAATTGTTTTGTCAAGCTCTTCCTTGTTTTTTTCAAGCTGAATTTGAGTGTCTGTAAGCGTTTTCTGCTTTTCCTCAAGCGAGGTTTGCGTTGCCTTCAAGTCGTCGCCCTCGTCAAGAAGAGAGGAAAGAAGGTTACCGTCAGCCCTTGTAACTCTCACAATCATTTCAACTCTTGTAAGCAGAGTTGCAAGGTCATCACATGTGAGAAGCGCCGCAAGCGTACTTGCCTGACCGCTTACATACATAGCCTTCGCCCTTTGTGCATACATTTTGTAGCTTTCATTAAACTCTGCCTGAAGCTCTGTCTTTTTAACCTCAAGCTCTTTTATGTCGGTGCCGAGCTGTTCTATCTCAGCCTCATTATCGGAATACTGTTTTTCAAGAGCTGTTATTTTTGCCTTTGAGCTTTCAACCGTCTGTGCGTCAAGCTCAAGCTGATTTTTAAGATAACTGATTTTTTCATCAAGCGTATTGATGTATTCCTCAGTTTCCTTTGACTGACTGCCGAGCGTGTTAAGCTTCGCCTCAACCTCTTTAAGCTTGTTTTCAAGATAAATACGCTTTTCGTCGCTCGACATATTGCTGTACTGTGTGTCGGCGGCAAGCGTTACGCCGTTGCCGAAACATAAAGTACCTGTCATAAAGCAGAAAGCCAACAAAACAGATAGCATCCTTGTAAAAAATCCTGACTGTTTCATTGACTTCACTCCTTTTTATATGTATTAGTTATAAATTAAAGATATGAAAGCGGATTAACTCTGTTACCGTTAACTCTTACCTCAAAGTGACAGTGAGGTCCTGTTGAGTTACCTGTTGAGCCGCTGCTTGCAATTACCTGACCCTGCGATACAGTCTGACCAACACTTACGTGAATAGCGCTGTTATGAGCATAAAGTGTTGAAAGTCCGTCGCCGTGGTCGATAACTACATGATAGCCGTAGCTGTAATTAAGGTACTTAACAAGAATTACCTTACCGCTTCCTGCTGCATAAACATTGGAGCCTGACGGACACGGGAAGTCAACGCCGCCATGGTAAGCGCCCGAAGCATAGTTTGGATATCCTGCGGAGATTGTCCTGTAATCAGTAGGATAGCTAAGCTGTCCCGAGCCCGAACCTGACGATCCGTTATATGAACCGCCGCCTCTTGAGCCCTGATTGCTGATAGCAGCGTTAATCTCATTTTGCACTGCCTGAAGCTCTTCTCTGTTAGTTTCGATAAGCTCCATATACTCACTTGTCTGTGAAGAAAGCTTCTTCATAAGGGCGTTAGCCTCTGCAGCCTGGGAGTCAAGCTCTGACTTTGATGTGCTGATTTCGTTAATGCTTGCCTGAAGCTTTGACTTGTCAGCCTCAAGGTCTTCCTTCGCCTGATTAAGCTCGCTTCTCTTAACCTCAAGAGCCTGCTTCTGAGCCTCAATTTCCTCCATCATAGTGATGAGCTCGTCAAGTGCTGCGCTGTCCTTTTCGGACACAGATTTAATCATCTGTGAACGGGTGAGCATTGAGCTCATATCCGGACAGGTCATAATGACTTCAAGACTTGAAACAGAGCCGGAAACATACATAGCGCGAAGGCGCTCACAGTAGAGGTCGTAAAGACCGTCAAAGATATCCTGCTTTTCATCAATCTGTTCCTGTGCTGTTTCAATCTCATCAACAGTTTGGTCAATGCTTACCTGGATTGAATTGATTTCCGCCTGAAGACTTGCTTTGTCGCTTTCAAGGTTGTCAATCTTATCCTGAAGCAAGTTTATTTTTTGCGAAAGTGCGTCTAAATATTCCTGTGTTTCAGCCTTTTCGCCCGAAAGAGCGTCAATTTTACTTTGTGCTTCGTTAATTTCACTTTGAATTTTCTGCTTTTCGCTTTGAAGCTCGGCAGTGGTTTTTGCCTGAGCAACTAAGGTATAGGAAAAGCCTGTTACAGCAAGCACTGCGCTCATTGCAAGTGAAAGAATTTTTGTACTTAACTTATACATTGCTTATCTCACTACCTTCTTTATTAAGATATTTGTTCATCGTGACTATCGAACCGCCGACGCCGCAGATAACGCCGATAAGAACGAAGATGCCAAGCATCGGAAGCGCATATCCTGCAAAGCCGACCGCACTTAAATTAAGCGATTCAAGAAGTGTATTGAATCTCGAAACAATCAGCTCGTAAAGTCCCCATACAAGAAGGAGTCCTATTGCACCTGAAAGCACGCCGAGAATCATACCCTCAATAACAAACGGGAAGCGGACAAAGTTATTTGTCGCACCAACCGATTTCATAATGCTGATTTCAAGTTTTCTGTTATATACGGTAAGTCTGATTGTATTGGAAATGATGAACAGTGATATTGCAAAAAGAACTGCAATAATAACTATTGCTATAACCGAAATTCCCTGACGAATGGAAACAAGCTTTTGAGCAAGCTCTCTGTTTTCTCTGATAGTGTCGATATGATTAAGGTTTTTAATGCCCTCTACCGTGTCGTCAAAATAGTCAAGGTTTTCTATAGTAACCTTATATGCGTCGGGAAGAGGAATGTCACTGCTCTGTTCCTTGAAGAATTCAGCCTGAGCCTCCTCCATAGTTTCGAGCTGCTGAGCCCATGCATCTTCCTTTGCAACAAATTCAATATCCTTTATATTACCAAGGTCTGAAATTTCGCCCTCAAGAGCCGAAACCTCCTGTTCGGTTGCGGTATCGTCGATGAATACCATAACAACGTTTTCCTCTTCAATTCTTGCAAGAAGAGAGTCAATGTTGAGGAACATCATCGCAGCGGAGCCGATAAGAACAAGACAACTCATAAGAACTGCTATTGAAGCGACGGACATCATACGGTTTGTCCATATGTTGCGAAAGCCTTCTTTTGTAAGATATTTAATACTTGAGCCGGTCATTATTCCTCACCTCCTGCGTTTTCCTCATTGTCTGAGTCCTCGGTGAGAACCTCCTCAAACACATCCTCGTGAACAGTCTGTTTCTCTTCAGGCTCATCGGCTTCCTCAACAAGAGTTGCCGCAGCCTCTTCTGTAAGTTCATCAATACCTACGTCAGTAACGGCTACATCCTCCGTGAAGAAGAACATATCCGTATCCTCCTTCGGAGTTTCACTTTCAAACTGTGCATGAGTCGGGTCCGGAGTATCAGAAACAACCTCGCCGTTTTTGATAACAATAACTCTTCTCTGGAAGGAGCGAACAAGGTCGTGCTCATGAGTAACCATGATTACTGTTGTACCGGAATTGTTGATTTTGGTGAGAAGTCCTACGATTTCATGGCTCATCTCAGGGTCAACGTTACCGGTGGGCTCGTCCGCAATAATAACCTTCGGGTTGTTCACAAGAGCTCTTGCAAGTGAAACTCTCTGCTGCTCACCGCCCGA
>DLBD01000021.1 GCA_002494125.1 Ruminococcaceae bacterium UBA7030
GAAAAGTGTCGTTTTCACACTATCTCCTTAATTGTCGGTTACTACACGTTTGGTTTTCCATTTTCCGCCTCTCCAGCGGATAATCATCATAATTCCTCTGAAACATTCATCAGCGGCAATTGCTATCCACAAGCCGTAAATTCCCATTCCTAATACAACGGCAAGGAGATATGAGCCGAGCACGCTGATTACCCACATTGAGAAAATTGCGCAGCCTGTGGGATAAAACACATCTCCGGCACCGCGCAGGCAGGCAATGAGCACAAGATTTGTGGTTCTGCCGAATTCAAGAAAAAGGTTGATAAGCAATATATTTGCTCCCAAAGCTATGACCTGCGAATCCTGCGTGAATATGCCTAAAAGCTGATGCCTGAATAAAACGCCGAGAAGGCTGATTGCGAGCATAATCGCCAGTGCGTAATGATAGGATTTAACGCCCCTTTTGAAGGCTTCGTCCGTTTCTTTCGCTCCGACCAAATGACCTGTAATAATTTGTGAAGCCTGACCTATTGACACCGAAAAAACGTAAAAAAACATTGTGATGTTATTTACATATGTTTTTGTAATCAGCTCAGCCTCCGTCAGATAATTCAGTACAATTGACGTAATTACAAGCTGAGAAAGATTATATAAAAAGGTTTCAAGCGCCGCCGGAACGCCGATTTTAATCATGTCTTTAACGTCCGAAAAAGGAAACGGCTTTAAAAGCTTAAATACAGAAAGCTTTTCAACCCTTTTAAAAAGAAAGAACGCTAACACGGCAGTGCCTGTAATTCTGCTGAAAGTCGTGGCAACCGCAACGCCGACCACGCCGAGTTTCGGAAATCCGAAAAGTCCGAGTACAAAAACAATATCAAGCCCGGTGTTAATCAGATTCATGCCGACCGTAACATACATGGATATTTTTGTAAGACCGTGGTTCCTTACAATAACAGACATTGAACTGAGTGTAGACTGCAGAAATAAAAAACCGCCCACAACAGACAAATATACGGAAGAAAACTCAAGTACTTTTCCTCTTGCGCCGATAAAATACAGAATATTCTTGCTGAAAACCAAAATAATAATACTGGCAATCAGTCCCAAAATAAAGTTGAATGTAATTGACAACGCCGCTATTCTTGAAGCGTTTTCGCGTTTTTTCGCTCCGAGATACTGAGAAATCAGCACGGCGCTCGCGCCTGATATAACGGTAAATACTATAGTGATTATTGAAACAGCCTGATTTGCCGTGTTTACGGAAGAAGCCGCAAGGTCGTCATAACGGCTGAGGACAAAAACATCGACAAAACCAAGCAGCATAAACAGCATGGTTTCAACAAAAATAGGCCACGCAAGACGAAACAGTCTTAGTTTATTCATACTATCCCTTATTCTTATAATTATATATTGTATTATACAATTTTTTAAGTTATAATACAAGTATTATCTGATTGATTTTTAACACAAAAAGATTGTAAGAGATAAAATTTATCTGATTAATATAAATCCAAGCGACTGCGAAAAACAACAACAGGACAAAAGGAGCGTTCGTCATGAAAAAAAGCAGGCTGACAGCGTCGGTCATTATAAATTTTCTGATTTTTGCCATTACTACAGGCGTAATTATTTCTTATTTCCTGGGAAATCTTACTCCCGAGGTAAAAACACCTCAGCAAAAATTCATCTTCTTTACGACAGACAGCAATATTTTGGCTGCCGCTGCCTCTTTGGCGACGGGAATAAGCAATATCTTAATTATGAGAAATAAGCTTAAAGAAATCCCGAAATTGATTATGATTTTCAAATTCATGGGTACCGTTTCGCTTTTGGTGACTTTTGCCACGGTTATGGTACTGCTGATTCCTATATACGGTCCTGAAATGCTGCTTGGAAAAACAGCTTTTCATATGCATTTAGGCGCTCCCGTAATGTGTTTTGTCTCATTCGCGTTTCTTGACGGCTTTAAAAGAATTAAGCTTTCCTATATCCCCATCGGTGTCCTGCCTATGGCTGTTTACGCGGTTATTTATCTTACAATGGTTGTGTTTATAGGCGAGGCTAACGGCGGATGGTACGATTTTTACGCCTTCAACCGGGGCGGTCGCTGGTATATTTCGCTTGTTGTTATGTTTGCGGCTACGTTTTTGCTGAGTACAATTACCTTGCTGATTCATAATAAGTTTTGTAAAAAAACAGAGCTGACACTTGAAAAATAATAAATTTAGCTGTATTATATATTAATGATATAGGAAATGTAATTTTAGGAGGAAATCATGTTTAACAAGAAAGATAAAAGAATCCCCGTATCACTTTTAACGGGCTATCTCGGCGCAGGAAAGACTACGGTACTAAACCATATCCTTGCCAATCAAGAGGGTTACAAGGTAGCCGTTATTGTAAACGATATCGGCGAGGTAAATATTGACGCTTCACTTATCGCGAAGGGCGGCGCAGTTACGCAAAAGGACGAAAACCTCGTTCCGCTTTCAAACGGATGTATTTGCTGCACGTTAAAGGTTGACCTTATGAAGCAAATTATTGACCTTGCAAAATCAAACCGCTTTGATTATATTTTAATTGAGGCCTCGGGAATTTGCGAACCCGGTCCCATCGCCGGTTCAATTTGTATGCTTGACGGCTCCGACACCAATTCTCAGCTCCCCGCGGTAGCTTATCTTGACAGTATTACAACAGTTGTTGACGCCAAAAGAATGGCTGACGAATTTGGTTCCGGTGCTTCTCTTATGCAGGACAACCTTGACGAAGAAGATATCGAAAATTTGCTTATCCAGCAAATTGAATACTGCACAACCATTGTACTTAACAAGATTGACGACGTAAATGAAAAAGAAAAAGCCGACGTTCTTGAGGTTATCAAGGCACTGCAGCCCGACGCCAAAATTATTGAGACCAATTACGGCAAAGTTGACGTAAAGGATATCCTGTCCACAAACAATTTTGATTACAGAAAGATTATTCAAAGCGCCGGTTGGGTGAAAGCTATGGAGCTTGAGGGTGAAAACTCCGAGGATTTACAACAAGATGAGCATGAGCATCATGAGCATGAACATCACGACCACGAGGAGCATGAGCATCACGACCATGAGCATCATGATCACGAGGAACACGGACATCATCATCACCACCATCATCACCACGACGAGGGTGAAGCTGAGGAATACGGTATTTCCACTTTTGTATATCAAAATGTAAAGCCGTTTGAAAAGGCAAAATTTGAAAACTTTGTTCTCCGAAACTGGCCTAAGGAAGTAATTAGAGCAAAGGGACTTTTCTGGATTATCGAAAACCCTGACACCGCGTACATCTTTGAACAGAGCGGAAAGCAGAAAACCACTACAGACGACGGCGAATGGATTGCGGCGTTACCCGAAGATTACAGAAAAGAAATTCTTGAAATGAATCCCGATATTGCTCAGGAATGGGACTCTGTTTACGGTGACAGAATCAACAAGCTTGTATTTATCGGAAGAAAGATGGATAAGGAAGGTATAATCCGCGCTCTTGACGATTGTATTTCCGACAAAACCTTATAATTATAAAACCGGCGCCTTTCCGATTGGAAGGACGCCGGTTGTTATTTTAATATTTTTCCATATTTTAATATTTTTCCAGAAAGCTGTGCCTTTCACCCTTTGATTTATAACCCGCGAAGGTATCAATATGAACATTGTGGATACTTCTGAAAATACTTTTTTCAATATTCGGATTTGTTTTCTTTAAGTCTTTTATAAGCTGCTTTATTTCCCCGCGCTTGCTCTCGCCTATTCCGTCAGGACTCAATGAGTTCTTCTCGGTAAATCTGCATGCGCATTGCAAAAATGACAGGTTGTTGAAGTCGCGCCAGGATTTGATAGAATCTTCATGCACACAGTACAGCGGACGAATCAGCTCCATACCGTCAAAATTAGTGCTGTGAAGCTTTGGTATCATCGCCTGCAGCTGTGAACCGTAAAACATAGACATAACAGTGGTTTCAATTACATCGGAGAAATGATGCCCAAGCGCGATTTTATTGCATCCAAGCG
>DLBD01000067.1 GCA_002494125.1 Ruminococcaceae bacterium UBA7030
TTACCTTCCATAACAGGCATACCTGCCTCAGGTCCGATATCACCGAGACCTAATACAGCTGTACCATCGGTAACAACTGCAACCATATTCCAGCGTCTTGTAAGCTCCCAGCTTTTTTTGTAATCATCCTGGATTGCAAGACAAGGCTCTGCAACACCCGGTGTGTATGCAAGTGAAAGAGCGTCCTTGTTATCAACCTTTGCTCTTGCGATAACCTCAACCTTGCCCTTCCACTCGCCGTGTAATCTTAATGATTCTTTTCTGTAATCCATATATTTACCTCTTAAAATTATCTTTCGATGTGTGATTTAATCTTCTTTGTTTCAGGATAAGGAGTATAATTCTCTTCCCAAGGGAATGTATAGTCAAGACCAAGCTCATCTCTTACAGCGTTGATTTCACCCTGTACTGACTCGTTAATCGGAACACCGTGAGGCTCTCTTTCCTTCCAGATTTCATATTCCTTTTCGCCGGCAATATAAATTCTGTCCTCGCCCGGTGCTTTTCTTGAAGCGCGGATTTTACGAATGATGTCGCCTGTCTTCTTTCTGCAGATTTCTTCACCGAGGAAGTGATTTGTATCAATAGCAATAAAGAAATGACCAAGGTGATAAGGTCTGATATTACCATCTTCATCCTTACCGTCAAGTGCCTTACCGTACTCGCCGTCCTGAAGAACAGATGAAAGGAATTCCACAAACATAGCAAAGCCGTAGCCCTTATAGCCGCCGAGTGCTTCTCCGATACCTCCGAGGGTTGTAAGAGCAGCCGTGCCGCCTCTTATTTTCTTAAGTGCTTCGCCTGCATCGCCTTCAACAGGAGTACCGTCGATATTAATGATTGTGCCCGGATGAACAGGCTCGTCAATTCTTGCATAATACTCAATCTTACCGTTTTGAGTGATTGATGTTGCGCAGTCAAAATTGAAGTCAAATGCTTCGTCAGAAGGAACACCAAGTGTGAACGGGTTAGTACCGAACATACCCTCTGTACCTAATGTAGGAGCAACTGACGGACGAGCGTTTGTACCTGTCATACCGATACAGCCCTGCTCAGTTGCCATTGAAGTGTAATAACCGGCAATGCCGTAGTGGCAGGAGTTGCGAACAACAACCATACCCATACCGTATTTCTTAGCCTTGTCGATAGCCATCTGCATAGCTTTTGTGCCGATAACTTGGCCCATACCGTTATGGCCGTCAACAACTGCCGTTGTTTCAGTTTCCTTAAGAATTTCGAAATTTGTTGTAGGTGACTGGATACCAGCCTTAATTCTGTCGAGGTAAATCGGCTTAAATCTGTTACAGCCGTGGCTTTCGATACCTCTCTTGTCCGACTCAAGAAGTACATCTGTGCACATCTCAGCCTCATCTCTCGGAATACCGTAACCAACAAAAGCATCTGTTACGAAGTCTGTGATTAAGTTCCAAGGACATACTACTTTTGGCATAATTAAATCTCCTTTAATTAAATAAATTTTTATAAAAACATTATATCACAAGTCGAATATATATCAAGACAAAATATAATATAATGCTTAAATTTGTATGTATTTATAACAAGCAAAGGGACTGAATACAGTCCCTGAGTTTTATCTTTCCCAGTTGCGTGAACGCTCAACTGCACGCTTCCAGTTAGAATACTTTTTGTTTCTTTCATCTGCAGGCATTGAAGGAACAAAGATTTTGTCAACCTCACGGTTAGCCTCAATCTCATCCGTGTTCTTCCATACACCCGTTGCAAGACCTGCGCAATATGCTGCGCCTAAAGCGGTTGTTTCAACGTTCTTAGGTCTGTTAACCTTAACGCCTGTCATATCAGCCTGAATCTGCATCATAATATCAGAAACAGAAGCACCGCCGTCAACACGAAGGTCCTTAAGCATAATGTCGGAATCCTCCATCATAGCTTCAAGAAGGTCCGTCATCTGGTAGGTAATGCTTTCAAGAACGGCACGACAGAAATGCTTTCTGTTTACACCTCTTGTAAGACCAATCATTGTACCTCTTGCATACATATCCCAATAAGGTGCGCCAAGTCCGGTAAACGCCGGAACAAAATAAAGTCCGTTTGAATCAGGAACCTCGGCAGCAAGCTCGTCGCATTCGGGAGCCGAGTGAATAAGCTCAAGCTCATCACGAAGCCACTTGATAACAGAGCCTGCATTAAATGCAGAGCCTTCAAGTGAATATGTTACCTTGCCGTCCATTCCCCAAGCAATACCTGAAAGAAGGTTTGACTTTGATCTTACTCTCTTGTCGCCTGTGTTCATAAGAAGGAAGCAGCCTGTACCGTATGTATTCTTAGCCTGTCCCTCATTGAAACAGCCCTGACCGAAAAGAGCACCCGGCTGGTCGCCGATAGCACCTGCAATCGGAACGCCCTCGATATCCTCAACGCCTGTGATTTTTGCAAGATTGCCGTAAACACAGCTTGAAGGCTTAACCTCAGGAAGCATGCTCATAGGAATACCGAGCTTTTCACAAAGGAAAGGATCCCAGCAAAGCTTTTCAATATCGAAGAGCATAGTTCTGCATGCGTTTGAATAGTCAGTAACATGAACTGCGCCGTTTGTAAGATTCCAGATAAGCCATGTGTCAACAGTACCAAAAAGGAGCTCGCCCTTTTCAGCCTTTTCTTTTGCACCTTCAACATTGTCAAGTATCCACTTAATTTTTGTGCCTGAGAAGTAAGCGTCGATAAGAAGACCGGTGGTTTCCTTAACATAATCGGAAAGTCCCTGCGCCTTCAACTCCTCACAGTAATCGGCAGTTCTTCTGCACTGCCAAACAATTGCGTTACAGATAGGCTTTCCCGTATTCTTATCCCAAACAATAGTGGTTTCTCGCTGGTTTGTTATACCTATACCTGCGATATCTTTCGGATTAACCTTTTCAAGCCTGAGACATGCAATCATTGCACTAATCTGTGAGAAAAGAATTTCCATCGGATCATGCTCAACCCAACCGCTTTTCGGATAGTGCTGAGGGAATTCGTTTTGTGCCTTTGCAATAATGTTTCCTTTTTTGTCAAATATAATAGCGCGCGATGAGGTCGTACCCTGATCAAGCGCCATAATATATTTCTCTGACATAATTTTTACCCCTTTCAGTTAAAAGTCCGCAAAAAAGAAGCAGACATAATGTCCGCTTCTATTTTACTTTATTTTGTTATTATTGTCAATAAATTAACACTTTATAAGACACTTTTTGTAAATAGTTAATAAACTGTTTAGATATTGTTTTCTATATAGGTAAGAATATCGTTGACGCTTTCCATTTTCTCGATAATTTCGTCCGGCACTTCAATCTTGAACTCGTCCTCAACCGACATAACGATGTCGATGGCGTCAAGACTGTCGGCGCCTAAATCCTCGACAAGCATACTGTCTGCAGTGATAATGCTTTCGTCAACATCAAGCTGCTCTGCAAGAATTGTCTTCAACTTATCTAATACCATTATATCCACCTCAAATTAAAAATAGTTGTTAATATTCTTTTCTTATGTTATCATATTATATAATTCACAATGTTTTGTCAACATAAATTTTTGAAAGGGTGATAAGGTTGAAAGAATTTGGTTTGATCGGATATCCTCTCGGCCATTCAATGTCGCCGTTTATCCACGAAAAACTTTTTTCCTTAAACGGCGTCGACGCAAAATACAGTCTTTTTGAAATATCACCCACAGAGCTTGAGAAGAATATTTCCGCACTTAAAGAGCTTGACGGCTTCAATGTTACTATACCGCACAAGACCGGTATTATTCGGTCGCTTGATTATTTGTCGGAAAGAGCAAAACTTTTCGGCGCTGTAAACACAGTCAAATGCGGTGAAATAACAAAAGGCTACAATACTGACTGCCACGGCTTTTTAAGGGCGCTTGACTGTGCGCAGATAAGTCTGAGCGGCGATGTGCTTGTCTGCGGTGCCGGCGGTGCGGGAAGAATGTTTATTTTTGAAAGCGTGCTTGCAGGAGCAGATGTTACCGTAGCAGTAAGGAATCCCGACAAGGCGATTGAGTTAAAAAATGAAATACGAAACAAGCTTGGCAAAGATATTAAAATTATAAGCCTCAGCGAAATAGCTGAAGGCTACGACCTTGTGATTAATTCAACACCTGTCGGTATGTCGCCTGATACCGGCAACAGTGTTCTTTCACTTGAACAGGTAAAAAAATGCGGCGCAGTATTTGACGCAATATATAACCCGCTTGAAACAAAGCTTCTGTCATTTGCAAAAAAAGCAGGGATAAAATATTCAAACGGTCTTTCCATGCTTGTGTGGCAGGCTGCTGTCGCCCAGGAAATATGGTTTGATGCAAGCTTTGAAAAAAGCGATGTTGAAAGAATAATTGCTAAAACACAAGAGGAGCTTTCAAAATGAACAATATAGTTATATGCGGGTTTATGGGAAGCGGTAAGACGACTGTAGGAAATGAGCTTGCAAAAATAATGGGCAGGCGTTTTATCGACACCGACGCTATGATTGAAAAGGAACAGGGCGTTGCGATAAAGGCAATATTCGCAACTCACGGAGAGGATTATTTTCGTGAGCTTGAATATGAGTGCTGTAAAAAAATATCCTCACTTAAAAACTGCGTGATATCCACAGGCGGCGGAGCGCTCACCTTTGAAAGAAATGTTGAGGCACTTAAAAGCGGAGGCAAAATAATTTTTCTTGACGCTGATTTTGAAACTATTTGTGAAAGAATCGGAAGCTCTTCAAACCGCCCTCTTTTTCAGGACAGGGAGAAGGCACGCGCTCTTTATAACGAAAGGCAGAAAAAATATCTTGAAGCAGCCGATATAGTCATCGACGGAAATATGTCGGCAAGAAAAGCGGCACTTGACATTGCATCTATGTTTAGGTAAAATAACTGCCATATCGACTTGAAAATCCTGAATAGTTGAAAAAATTTACTATATGTGATATAATGATTAATCGTCACAAAGCAATCACTATATCAGAGGTGTTTTATGGGCATAAAAAACGGAGAGCTTAATTACACCGTAACTATGTTCAAGAAGTATAAAAATCTTCTTGGCGAGTTGACGAGAAAAAACGTAAAGCTCAAGTACAGAAACTCATGGCTTGGCATTTTATGGAGCTTCATCCAGCCATTATTATATATGATAGTTTTGTCGGTTGTATTCGGCGGAATATTCGGCACAAACAGGAAGGATATTATCTGTTTCCCTGTTTATCTTTTCACAGGCCGACTTCTTTTCAGCTTTTTCACAACCTCGACAAAGCAGGCAATGACCTCTTTCAGAAGAAATCAGGCCATAATAAAAAAGGTATATGTGCCAAAGTATATGTACCCGCTTTCATCAATACTCAGTAACTTTGTTACCTTTGCAATCTCGCTTTTGTGTTTGATCTGCGTTTGGATATTCTTCAAGACTACAGGTATTCAAAACGGTGACGAGCTTCATGTAAACGGTTATGTGCTTCTTTGCTGGATACCTATGGTACTGCTTCTTATATTCAGCACAGGCGTGGGCTTAATCCTTTCGGTTGTAAGCGTTTACTTCCGTGATATTGAGTATATATGGGAAGTTATGTGCCAGCTTCTGTTTTATATGGTACCTATTATTTACCACTTGAACAGAATCACAACACCATGGATTAAGAACATAATTAAGATTAATCCGCTTTATTCAATGATTGAACTTTTCAGGCAATGCGTGCTTTATCACCAGATAATGAGTTGGCGAATGCTCGGCTACGCCGCAGTTGTTTCATTTCTCACATTAATTATAGGAATATGGTTCTTTAATAAAAAGAGCGATGACATCATTTTCCACTTATAAAAAATCAAGGGCTTACAACAATTTTGTAATTGTTGTAAGCCCTATCGTTTTGTTAAAATGTCAGCGTTGCGTTATAATCGTCTATGCCGTAATTTCCCGCAGAATTAATAAGTGCGTCATATAAATCGACCTCTTTTCTGTCGAAGCCCTTAAGGTGAAGCTTTTTAAGTATCGGCTTTATGCGCCTGACAAACGCAATAAACACATCGCCTTCAGGAGTGCCTTCAACAAAGCCCTGATTACCCTCGAAAACAATTCTTACAAGCTCTGCTGCATAGTCCTTGAGAAGTCTGTGCTTTATGCTTTTATCACACTTTATCATCATCATTCTGGCAAAGCCGCCGACCGTAAGCTTGTTGAGAAGCTTACCAAACTGCTTTACAATCGTCTCGGCGTTTTTCTTGTCGGCAATGCCAAGCTTTCGCATAGCTCTTTGAGGATTGTTTTCCATATCCGAAAAAACATTGAGAATCATATTGTCAAACATATCTGAAAGATACTGCTTACATTCCTTACCCTGAGTAGGATAATCAAAATCCGGAGTTTCTATTGATGATATGTCAACAGTCTTTTCATCAATTATTTTAACAAGCCTTATTACTGACGGGTCTGCGATAATCGAGCCCGTACAGACGTCGTAGAATTTATTTCCCTTCTCGGTTATATATTCATTAATGCTCTGGTTATGCATATGACCGGTAAAGCAGATATGCACTCCGCCGTCGGCAAGCAAATTGATAGCGTCGATTGAATTTCGCTGGTAAGACGTGTTGACGACAGACATAATCGGCTGGGCAGGAATTAGCGGATAATGGTTCATAGCAATCATCATCTGCCCGTCTTCCTTCGCTTTTTTTACCTGCTCTTCAATCCAAGCCATCTGTTCTTCGTCAAATTCTCTCTTGCCCGTTTCAGAGCCATCGTTATTAAGAGCAAGAAGTCTTAAGCCTTCACAAAGCTGCGCAACGTACGAAAGATGCTTTTTGTCAACGGCAATAGCCTGTGAAAAGCCGTAATCGTAATAAAGGTCAAAAAGCTCTTCCCTGCTCGTTCCTTCGGGCTCAAGTCTGCCCGTCTTGTCAAAGGCAAAAGGATGCTCCTTAAAATCGTGGTCAGCTGTGATGACATAAATATCCTTGCCGGATTTTTTAAGCTTTTTAAGCTCTTCTATAAATGCAAGGTGACTCTCCTTCTCCCCGTTAAAAGAAAGGTCACCGGCAATAAGAAGAGTGTCTGCCTCGCAGGCATTTTTAAGATAGTTGAAAACAGACTCGTTTATACTCTGCGTTTCAGCAAAACACTTCTGCTCAAAGCGCATAAATTCATTATATTCCTTACCGTATGCGCCAAGTGAATTTTTGAAATAATGAGTATCCGTTATCAGATAAAAATTAAACTGTCTCATTTGTTCCCCTCCGACTAAATTATAACAGTTATCCTTCGCCGTGTAAACAGATTTGACAAAGATGAATGTATTAATTATAATTTCTTTATAGTAATTATTTCGGGAGAAGATATGGATTTATTTTCGAGAACACGCCTTCTTTTAGGCGATGAAGCAATGGAAAAGCTAAAAAAAAGCCGCGTTGCCGTTTTTGGTATAGGCGGCGTGGGCGGTCATGCAGCCGAAGCGCTTGTGCGCTCCGGCATCGGTGCGCTGGATATAATTGACAACGACACTGTTGCGCCTTCCAATATTAACCGGCAGCTTATCGCAACAACAAAAACCATCGGTATGCTTAAAACCGAAGCCGCAAAAATGCGTTTCCTTGAAATCAATCCCGATGTCACAATCACAAAACACGATGTTTTTTACACTCCCGAAACTGCAGATATGTTTGACTTTTCCAAATATGATTATATAGTCGACGCAATCGACACCGTAACAGGAAAACTCGCCCTTGCAGAAAACGCGCAGAAGGCAAAGGTGCCGATTATATCCTCAATGGGCGCAGGTAACAAGCTCAACCCCGCTATGTTCGAGGTGTCTGATATATATAAAACCTCTGTATGTCCGCTTGCAAAGGTGATGAGAAGAGAGTGCAAAAAAAGAGGAATAAAAAAGCTTAAATGCGTTTATTCAAAGGAGGAGGCGCTCACGCCGACAGGAAGCTGTGATGAAGAGCCCGGCTCCTCGCGCAGACAGATTCCCGGATCAACCGCCTTTGTACCGAGCGTTGCAGGACTTATTATTGCAAGTGAGGTTGTAAAGGATTTAATAAAATAAAAAGCTTTTCATTGAGATGCGATTAATTTTTCGCATCTCATTTATTTTTGTAAAAAATTCCATTTCTCCGATTGAATATACTTTTACACTCGGCGCAAAATATTACAATAGAAAAAATTGTATTTCAAGGGAGAATTATATATGAAAGCAACAGGAATTGTAAGAAAAACAGACCAAAAGAGAATCGGTCTGTAAATTTCCTTTATGACGGACGCCGTATAGTCCTTAATTTCAATTTATGCTTTTTTTCTTTTTCTTTCAATAATAAGGTATATGAATATTACCGCTGATGCTGAAACTGCCGCAAGAGCCGAAATCAGCACGAAATCCGAATTACCTGTTGCAGGCGACGTTTTTGAAGTGTCCCTTCCCTCTGAGGAAGTACCGCTATCGCTTTCTTTTTCCGTTGCAGTCTCAATGAGGGCGTACGGGCTGAAGTGATTTGTCCAGAACCCCAGATAATTTATTCCGTCAATGGTAATTATGCTTTCTTCAAAATTAATGTCAGAGTCTTTCGTAATCAAAACAGCTTCCAAATCATTTTTATCCCAACCGTCGGGAATCTGTATCAGAACTCTGACCTTACCTGCTATTTCTCCGCTTATTTTTTCTTGTCTAGCGTTAAACAATTCTAATTCAAAGAGTGCTATATTTTCAAATTTGTAGGTGTTGTCTAACTGCGCCAGAAGCTCGTTGTATCTTTCGGAGCCCGATTCTACAGAAGTGCTCTTTATTGTCGTGCCGTCGGGTAATACTTTGTATGGGTCTTGTAAAATTATATTCAGCTTCCGTCCGTTATACTCAGCGCTGCTGCCGTCGGTGTTTATGCTTTGCTCCTCCGTCTGTTTACACGTTTCGCATTTATACTCGGCGGAGACGTCCCCGATGGTGGAGGGTATCACCTCCCACTGGTGCCCGCCTTGCGCAGCGGTCTGATATTCGCCGCCGCAGGCAACGCATTTGGCTTTTCCGCCGCAGTTTGCCTCTCCGCCGTAGTGCGCTTCGGCGTAGTCGCATATTTTGCATTTATGCTGCTTGGGATTGCCTGCGTCGGGCTGCCACGTGTGCCGCTCTTTGGCTGAGCATTCGGTGCATTTATGCTCTGCATTGTTCTTATCATTAATAACCCAGTTGTGTGCTTCGGCTTTATTGCAACGGGAGCATTTATGCTGCGCGGCGTTACTGCTGTCTTTTCCCCAGTTGTGCACATAGGTGAAGGTGCCGCCGGATGTTTCGGTTATGTCAGAGCCGCCGCCCCCTTCATCGCCGTTACCTAATGAAGCATATTCAATCCTGAAACTGTCTCCGGAGGTAACGATACCGGTATCCTGGAATAAACCTTTATTGAAATTGCACGGAATGGTTATTGAGCTTAGCTTTTCGCAATCAACAAATGCGCTCATACCGATAGAAACCAATCCCGTACATTCCGACATATCAAGAGATTTAAGAGATGTGCAGCTGCCGAAAGCACTGTTGGTCAGCGCTGTTACGCTATAAATTTTACCGTCGTGCTTAACCGTACCCGGAACCTTTATTTCGGTAATAGTTTCGGGGTCAAGATTTTCATTGAACGCCGCCATTACGGTGCAGTCCTCGCTTCCGCTTTCCTCTGAGGTAACCAAAAACATAAAGCTGCCTTCCTCAAAAAAGTCGTCAACCGCCGCCATCGCCGTAAAAGGCACGCTCATTGTTATCAGCAGTACCGCTAACAGAGACGAGAGTAACGCTTTGACGGGTTTTACCGTGGCTTTTGAAGAAACCATAATTCACTCCTCCTGATTAATTTTAATTTCAACACAATTATATCTTAACTCGGATTCAAAATCAACAATAATAATTCCTTTCGTTTTTTACAGAAATTCTCATTTTCTCTTTTACATATATTCCTTATTTGTGCGCAAAATATTACAGTAGAAAAAATTGTATTTCAAGGGAGAATTATATATGAAAGCAACAGGAATTGTAAGAAGAATAGATGATTTGGGAAGAGTCGTAATTCCAAAAGAAATAAGAAAGACACTAAGAATAAAAGAAGGCGACCCATTAGAAATATTTACAGACAGAGAAGGACAAATAATTTTAAAAAAATATTTATAAAAAGACTTTACGGAAATTATTGCTAACAATATAGAAAAAACAAAAGTTATA
>DLBD01000143.1 GCA_002494125.1 Ruminococcaceae bacterium UBA7030
AGAATACCGACAGTCATTACACCCTGTCCGCCGTCTTTAACAACAAGAATTGCACCTATAAGCGCAACAAAAGCGTATACAATGCTGTTAACAAATCGTGTACCGGGATTTGTAAGTGACGAAAAGAAGGTAGCTTTAAGAGAATATAATGAAAGTCTTTCGTTAATATCGTTGAACCTTTTAAGATTATCCTCACTCATAGAATATGCGTCAGCAATCTTTTGGTTAGATACCATTTCATCAATAAAAGACGTCTGCTCTCCTCTTGTCTGCGACTGCAGAAGAAACATACTGTAGGTTTTTCTTGCAATAAAACGAGCAAGAAAGAATGACATCGGTGTTATAACTACCACAACAAGTGTTATCCACACATTAATCATCAGCATAAATACAAGCGTACCGATAATTGTAACAATACCGGTAAAAAACTGTGAAAAGCCAAGAAGAAGCCCGTCCGACACCTGATCTACATCAGTTATTACACGGCTTACTATATCACCTTTTGCGTGATTGTCAATATATGAACAAGGTAAAATTTGAATTTTTTTGAATGCACGCTTTCTCATATCCCTTGAAACGTTGTAAGTTATTCTGTTATTACAAACATTCATAAGCCATTGGCAAAGGGCGGAAACACCTACTACCACACCGAGCTTTGTAAGAATAGAACGAAGGGACTGAAAGTCAACTGCGCCTTTTCCTATAGCACAGTCGATAGCTTTACCGGCAAGTATCGGTATGTAAAGAGTCAGAATAACACTGATAAGTGCAAAAGCTATTGAAAGAACAAGATGATATTTATAACTATCAATATACTTGAGAAGCTTTTTAATTATTTCTTTATTGCTCATCAGGCACCCTCCCTTTCAAACTGAGAGGCGTATATGTCCTGATATACCTCGCAAGAATTTAATAGTTCCTTGTGAGTTCCAATACCGACACACTCACCGTCATCAAGAACAATGATTTTATCACAGCATATAACTGATGACGCTCTTTGCGATACTATAAACACAGTCGGATTATAGTCGAGCGAGTAAATTGCGTCACGAAGTCTTGATTCAGTTGCGAAATCAAGCGCTGATGAGGAATCGTCAAGCACAAGTATTTCCGGTTTTCTGACAAGTGCTCTTGCAATTGAAAGCCTTTGCCTTTGTCCGCCCGAAAGATTGCCTCCGCCTTGTTCTATTTCGTAGCTTAGACCTCCATACTCGTCAACAATATCCATAGCTTGCGAAAGAATAAGAGCGTCATTAATTTCATCATCAGTTGCAGTCTTGTTACCCCACCTGATATTATCTCGGATTGTTCCCTTAAAAAGCACAGACTTTTGGAACACAAAACCTATCTTTGACCTGAGAGCGTCAGTGTCATAAGATTTAACATCCTGTCCGTCTACAAAAACAGTACCTTCAGTTGAATCATAAAAATGAGCAAGAAGAGAAACAAGACTTGTTTTGCCTGATCCGGTACCGCCTATAACACCTATGCTCTCGCCTTTTTCAGCAGTGAAGCTTATGCCATCAATAGCAGGAGCACCGGCATTTTTGTATTTAAGCGACACATTCTTATACTCAATAAAATGTTCACTTTTTTCGTTGTTATTATTAAATTCAAGAGAGTTTTCTTCTTCAAGAACACTTGTTATTCTTTGGGAACAGGCAAATGCTTTGGTAATTGTTATAATTAAATTTGCAAGTTTTATAAGCTCAACAAGTATCTGGCTCATATAATTATAAAGCGCAACAACCTGTCCTTGTTCAAGACCTCCAAGATTTACCCTGATTGCGCCGGTATAAAGAAGAGCTATTACAGCGGCATTAATGATAACAAAAGTTACAGGGTTAAGAAGTGCAGAAATTCTGCCAACAAGTCTCTGTAGTGATGAGAGATAATTATTCCTTTTATTGAATTCTTTTAGCTCATACCTTTCATCGCAAAAAGCTCTTATAACCCTTGCGCCGGCGATGCTCTCCCTTGTTGCAAGAGTAACACTGTCAAGGCTTGCCTGAACCTGTCTGTGTTTCGGAATAGTGTAGGACATAATAAGAAACACAACAACAAACAAAAGAATTATTGCAGCAACAAATATCAATGCACTTTTGAAATCAATAGTAAATGCCATTATCATCGCACCGAAAACAATAAACGGAGAGCGAAGAAAAAGCCTTAAAACAAGATTTACTCCATTTTGCACCTGATTAACATCATTTGTTATTCTTGTTATAAGTGATGAAGTTGTAATTTTATCAAGCTCGCTGAAAGAAAGTGACTGTATTTTTTTATAAAGAGAAGACCTCAGCTCTCTTCCGAAACCTGTTGCTGCCTTTGCTGCAAAATACTGAGCTGTTATTGCAGCAACCATACCGACAAGAGCAAGAAGAAATAATATTCCGACTCTTCCTGCAATGAATTTTGTGTCGCCGTTTTTAATACCTGTATCAATAATACTTGCGATAATAAGCGGAACTATAAGTTCAAAAGAAGCTTCCAACAGTTTGAAAAGCGGAGCAAGCACTGATTCAGTTTTATAGCCCTTAAGATAAACAAATAACTTTTTCAAACTATCTTCCTTTCAGACTTATTATTGATTATTATATATCTCTTAATTATTAGTGTCAATAATTTAATTAATTAAAAATAAGACTTTATTTTTAATTAATATAAGTATATAATAGGCTTAAGGAAAGAAAGTGAGGAAGATACTATGTCACAAAATCCGGTTACTGCAATTATTGTCGGAGCAGGTCACAGAGCTCTTGTTTATTCACAGCTTGCGCTTGACAGACCTGATCTTCTTAAAATTGTCGGCGTTGCAGATCCTAATCCTGTAAGAAGAAAAATGTGTATGGAGAAATTCGGCTTTGACGAGGATATGTGTTTTGAGTCAGCAAAAGAGCTTGCTGAAAAAGGAAAGCTTGCTGATACAATAATAAACGGCACAATGGATGAGGTTCACATTGAAACCTCCGTTCCTCTCCTTAATGCTGGATATGATATGCTTCTCGAAAAACCTTTTGCAGTTAATGAAAAAGAGATGAGAACTCTTGTAGATTGCGCAAAATCAAACAATTCAAAAGTTATGATTTGTCATGTTTTAAGATATACACCTTTTTATTACTCAATTAAAGAGAGAGTTGCAAACGGCGAAATTGGAGATATTATCAATATTCAGACTACGGAACACGTTTCATATCACCATCTTTCAACCTCATATGTAAGAGGTAAATGGGCAAATTCTGATAAATGTCACACAACAATGCTTCTTGCAAAATGCTGTCACGATATAGATTTAATGATGTGGATGATGAGCGAAACAAAACCCGTCAGCATTTCTTCATTCGGCAGCAAATACCAGTTCAAGCCTGAGAACGCACCTGAAGGCGCAGGCAATATTTGTATGGTTGACTGTCCTCTTGTTGACACTTGTCCGTATTCCACAAAAAGACTTTATATTGACCATCCTGATCGTTGGGCATTTTATGTTTGGTCAGCTCTTGAAGGCATTGAAAACCCTACTATTGAAGACAAAATTGCACTTATGAAAAGCGACAGCCCTTATGCAAGATGTATGTACAAATGCGACAATAATGTTGTAGACCATCAGTCAGTGCTTGTAAATTTCGCAAGCGGTGCAACCGGCACTCATAATATGGTCGGTGGTTCATCTCAATCACTAAGAAAGATACATATTGTCGGAACTAAGGGTGAGATTTACGGAGATTTTGAAAAGTCAAAGTTCTATGTATCAAAAATCAATCCTTCACCCGACGCAGTTAATGAAGAGGCTGATATTGAAGAGGTAGACCTCAATGTAACCGGAGATATGGTTGGTGCATTCGGTGGTCACGGGGGCGGAGATTCAAGACTTACAGAAGATTTTGTGAAATTTATACGAGGCGAAAAGCCGAGTCTTGCGTGTACATCAATCTTCGATTCAGTTGCAGGACATCTATGCGTTTATCTTGCCGACGAGTCAAGAGAAAACGGCGGAAAGCCAATGGAAGTAAAATTATAAATATGAAAAAGGAACGGCAATGGTAACACCAAATCCGTTCCTTTTTTTATAATATAGTACCTCCGCCGAGAACCGTATCTCCGTCGTAAAGAACTACAGCCTGTCCTTTTGTTATTGCTCTTTGTGGTTTTTCAAAAACAATTTTTACAGAATTATCCTCGTTAATATATGCCGTCGCGCTCTGTTCTTTCATATTATACCTGACTCTTGCATTACATTTAATTGCTTTATCAGGGTTCGGAATAAGCCAGTTAAAATCGACAGCGGTAAGGGTGTCTGAATAAAGCTCTTCGTTTGTTGAAAGAGTAACTGTATTTTTACTAATATCCTTACCGGACACATACATAGGCTTGCCGAAAGCAACGCCAAGTCCTTTTCTTTGACCGTTTGTATATCGGATAATTCCTTTATGCCTTCCTATTATATTGCCGTTGACATCAACGAAATCGCCATCCGGATATGTTTTTCCGGTATACTTTTCAATAAATCCGGCGTAATTTCCATCCGGCACAAAGCATATATCCTGGCTGTCTTTTTTGTTTGCATTTACAAAGCCTTGACTTTCTGCTATTTTCCTTATTTCCGATTTTGAATATTCTCCAAGCGGAAACAAAATATGAGAAAGTTGTTCTTGTGACAGCGAATAAAGGACATAACTTTGGTCCTTGCTTTCATCCTTCCCTTTCTTAAGATAATACCAACCATCTTTTTTCTCGACAACTGCATAATGTCCTGTCACAACATAATCAAATTCAAGCTCTTTCATTCTTTGAAAGAGCTTTTCAAATTTAAGATATCTGTTGCAGTCTATACAAGGATTAGGAGTGCCGCCGTTTTCATAAGTCGAAATAAACTTATCAATAACCTTTTGCTTAAATTCATCCTTGAAATTAAAGACATAGTAAGGCATACCAAGTTTTCTTGCAACGCTTCTGGCATCCTCAATATCATCAAGTGAGCAGCAGGTTTTTTCACGGCTGAGCATTATATCGTCATTATCATAGAGCTTCATTGTAGCGCCTATACAATCATATCCTCTTGAAGTCAACAAATAAGCGGCAACGCTTGAATCAACACCACCGCTCATGGCAATTATAGCTTTATTATTCATATTATCCAAGCTCTATCATCTTATCGATACAGCGCTTTGCTCCCTCATAAATTTCTTTATCGAGTGTGATTTCTTCGCCAAAAGTGCCCTTACAGCAGTTGAGAACATCAACAAGAGTCGTCGCTTTCATATTATGGCAAATACAATCTTTTGAAAGCGGATAGAACATTTTTTCAGGGCATTCGTTTTGAAGATGAGTTACAATACTGTTTTCTGTTCCGATAATAAACTCTTTAGCCTCACTCTTTTTTGCAAAATCCATAATACCCGTAGTTGAACCGACATAATCCGCAAGTTCTACAACTTCAGGCTTACACTCAGGATGCACAAGAAATAGTGCATTCGGATGAAGTTCTTTTGCCCTCAACACTTTTTCTCTGCCAATTGCCGCGTGAGTCGGACATCCACCGTTGAGAAGCTTAAAATTCTTTTGTGGAAGTTTTTTTGAAATCCAGTCGCCAAGATTACAGTCCGGTATAAAAAGAATATTATCGCTTTCAAGCTGGGAACAAATCTTAAGGGCTGATGATGAAGTAACGCAAACATCACAAACGGTTTTAAGCTCGCTCGTAGTGTTAATATATGCGACAACCGTATAATCAGGATATTGAGTCTTAACCTGCTCAATAACATCTCTATCCATCATTTCAGCCATAGGACATCCTGCGTCAGGATTTGAAAGAATAACCTTCTTCTCAGGCGACAAAATTTTTACCGTTTCAGCCATAAAACGAACGCCGCACATAATTACGGTTTTATTTTTAACTTTTGACGCCTCAACAGAAAGCGCAAAGGAGTCGCCGACAAAGTCAGCGACTTCCAATATTTCAGGCGACTGATAACAGTGCGCCAGAATACATATATCCTTTTCATTTTTCAATCTGATGATCTCATTTTGAATATCTTTAATCATTAATGTTCACCGCAGGAACTGCACGAAACCTCCTTAAAAAGCTCAGTGTCGTATTCAATTCCCTTCCTGTCGTAATAATCCTTAACAGCTGATTTAACAGCCTCTTCGGCAAGAACGGAACAGTGAATCTTAACCGGCGGTAAACCGTCAAGAGCTTCTACAACGGCTTTATTCGTAAGCTCAAGCGCCTCGTCAATATGCCTTCCCTTAATCATTTCAGTAGCCATAGAGCTTGAAGCAATAGCAGAAGCGCAACCAAAGGTGTTAAACTTAACATCCTCAATAATTCCGTCGTCATTTACTTTGAGATATATTTTCATAATATCTCCGCATCTTGCGTTACCGACCTCACCTATTCCGTTTGCATCTTCAATTTTACCAACATTTCTCGGATTTGTAAAGTGGTCCATCACTTTTTCTGAATATAATGCCATAATTATTCTTCCTCTGCTTTGATTTTCTCCCATACCGGAGATATTGAACGAAGGTATGTTACTACCTCCTTGACTGAATTAATAACGTGTTGCATCTGTTCGATATTGTTTTCTTCGCTGAGTGAAAGTCTTAAAGAACCATGAGCAATCTCAACCGGAACTCCAATTGCAAGAAGTACATGTGACGGATCAAGACTACCGCTTGTGCAGGCAGAACCGCTTGAAGCATTGATTCCCTTTGCATCAAGAAGAAGTAAAAGACTTTCGCCCTCAATACCTTCAAAGCACATATTCAGCGTACCCGGAAGATGATGTTCAAGCGAGCCGTTTATCCTGCATCGTTCTATCCCTTTAAGTCCATCAATAAGTGCATCACGAAGACCGTAAAGCTTTTTCATGTTATTTTCAAGGTTTTCTACTGCCTCTGATATGGCTGCAGCCATTCCGACAATACCGGCAAGGTTCTCCGTACCGGCTCTTTTACCTCTTTCCTGTGCACCGCCTTCAATAATACTTATGAGCGGTATTCCCTTTCTAACATAAAGAACACCGACACCTTTAGGTCCATGAAACTTATGCGCTGAAATAGAGAGCATATCGACTCCAAGATCCTTAACATCAACCGGAATATGACCAACCGCCTGAACAGCGTCTGTATGAAAATAGATACCCTTTTCTTTACAAAACTCGGCAATTTCTTTAATCGGTTGTATTGTTCCGATTTCATTATTAGCCATCATAACAGTAACAAGACACGTATCTTCGGTAACAGCATTTCTTATATCTTCAACTGTCACAACTCCTGTTTCATGAACATCTACAAGAGTTACATCAAAGGCTTCCTTTTTGAGTGCGTCAAGCGTATGGAGAACTGCATGATGTTCAAACTTTGTTGAAATAATATGGCGCTTACCTTTTTTTGCACCGAGATAGGCACCTGTACGAAGGGCTTGATTGTCAGCCTCGCTTCCGCCTGATGTAAAATATATTTCTTTTGAATCAGCGTTTATTGCTCTTGCAACATCCTCCCTAGCCTTTTCAAGATATTCTTTGGCAGTCTGACCAACTGTGTGAAGCGAAGACGGATTACCGTAAATATCTGTTAATACAGGAAGCATTGCATCAAGAGCTTTTTTGCTTAATTTTGTTGTTGCAGCGTTATCTGCATAAACCTGCACTTTAATCACCTACCTTTTTGATAGGATTATAATATCACCTATTGCATACTTTGTCAATAGGTTTTGTATATTTATTAATGCAAAAATAAAACACCCTGCTAAGCAAGGTGTTTTAAGAATAGATTATTCAGCAAATAGTGGGGTAGAAAGATATCTGTCACCGGTATCAGGAAGGAGAACAACAATTGTTTTACCTTTATTCTCTTCCCTCTTTCCAAGCTCTTTTGCTGCCCAAAGAGCAGCACCGCTTGAAATTCCAACAAGGACGCCCTCTTCTTTTGCAAAAGCTTTTCCGGTTGCAAAAGCGTCATCATTTTCAACAGTGATTATCTCATCGTAAACAGATGTATCAAGAGTGTCAGGAACGAAACCTGCACCGATACCCTGAATTTTATGAGCACCTGCAACGCCCGTTGAAAGAACAGCAGACGACGCCGGTTCAACTGCAACAATTTTTACATTCGGGTTCTGTGACTTAAGATATTTGCCGACACCTGAAACAGTGCCGCCTGTGCCGACACCCGCTACAAAGATGTCAACCTTGCCTTCTGTATCGTTCCAGATTTCAGGACCTGTTGTTTTTTCGTGAGTTAACGGGTTTACAGGATTTACAAACTGACCCGGAATAAATGAATTAGGAATTTCAGCCGCAAGCTCATCTGCCTTAGCAATTGCGCCTTTCATACCCTTCGCGCCTTCAGTCA
>DLBD01000014.1 GCA_002494125.1 Ruminococcaceae bacterium UBA7030
TGGTGCCTTTGTCGATATCGGCGTTCATCAGGACGGTCTCGTGCATATTTCTCAGATTACAAATAAATATATTAAGCATCCAAGTGATGTTCTTAAAGTTGGCGATATAGTAACGGTTTGGGTTTTAAGTGTTGATGTTGCTAAAAAACGCATAGGTCTAACAATGAAAAAACCGAAAGAATAATATTAATGGAATACATTTTAATTAAATCTAAAAGAAAAACGATATCGTTGTCTGTGAACGACGAGCTAAAAGCTGTTGTAAGGGCTCCTTATTCAGTTTCAGTTAAAGAGATAGAACGTTTCGTCAATTCAAACGAAAAATGGCTCGAAAGGGCAATTGAGAAAAAGGAAAAACAGCTTGAACACATAAACCTTTCAGATGAAGAAATAAATGATTTGATTAATAAGGCAAAAGCTTATATACCCGAAAGAGTTGAGTATTATTCAAAAATAATGAAGCTTAAGCCGACAGGAATAAAAATTACTAAAGCAAAAAAGCGTTTTGGCTCTTGCAGTGCAAAAAACTCGCTTTGTTTTTCCTGCTTTCTAATGAATTATCCGTATGAGGCAATTGATTATGTAATAGTTCACGAACTTGCACATATTAAAGAGCATAATCATAGTAAGCGCTTTTATTCTGTAATTGAAAGGTATTTGCCTGACTATAAAGAGAGGGAAAAGCTTCTGAAAAAATAGGTGTTGACAAACACACTTTAATGTGTTAAACTCATACCATAAACCAGTGATTAAGAGTAGTAACTGTTATCTAAGCTTAAAGAGAGCTGCCGCCGGTGGAAAGGCAGTAGTAAGGATTTCAGCGAATGGACTTATGAGGGCGGTCGAAAGCATTTGCAAGTAGTAACCGACGGTCTGTATCCGTTAAAGTACAATTCGTATGATGGTACGAAGCTGAGTGGGCGATTATCGCCAATTTGGGTGGCACCGCAGGTTTATCCTGTCCCATATTATGGGACAGGTTTTTTTAATTTTTTAGGAGCAATTTTATGAAACTTTTCACAAAACGATGGCGCAGCTTGACATAATAATTAGTTTCAATTCAAATTCTATTATATTATTAAGGAGATTTTATTATGAAAAGCATTAAGAGAATTACAGCATTAGTTTTATCAGTATTATTAGTCGTAGCCGTTTTTGCAGGCTGTTCTGCTAAAGAAGGCGGTGAAAAGGCACAGGTATCGGGCAAGGTTATTGGTCTTCTCTATGATTCGGGTCAGGATGCTTCAACAAGTGCAATCGAAGCTGCAAAGGCTTATCTTGACGAAAAAGGAATTGCCTATAAAGAGTATACAGGAACAACTGTTGACGAAGTTTCGCTTGCCGTTGATTCTGCAATAGCAGACGGAGTTTCTGCAATCTTCACACCTACAGACAACACAATTATGACTGCAGAGCTTTCAATTTATGAAAAGCTTGCTGAGGCAGGCATTCCTCATTTCACGGGTGCTGACTCATTTGCGCTTAACGGTGCATATCTCGGCTACGGTGTTGACTACGCTAATCTCGGTTCGGAAACTGCCGATATGATTTATGATATTCTTGTTAACGGTAAACAACCGGCAACTCTTCCTGTTAAGACTTTTGATAATGGTACAGCAACAATTAATACGGAAATCTGCTCAAAGCTTGGATATGATTTTTCTGCAATCTCGGAAAAGTATGCTCCGTATTGTCAGGCTATTAAAGAGATTACAACTGCTGAAAGCTTCACGGATCCTAATGCTGCGAACCCCGCATCAACACTTAATTCTGCAGTAGTTGGTTCTGAATCGGCAACAAAGACATATACTGTTGGTATCTGCAACTATGTTGATGATGCGTCACTAAATCAGATTGTTAGTAATATCAAGGTTAAACTTGACACACTCGGAAGAGAAAATAATATTGCATTTGACATAAGATATGATAACTGTAACGCAGACGCAAACGTTATGGGTCAGATAATTGCAAATTTCCAGACCGATAACGTAGATCTTATGGTAGGTGTTGCCACTCCGGTTGCAATGGCAATGCAGTCTGCTACTGAGGAAACAGGAACACCGGTTGTATTTGCTGCTGTATCTGACCCTGTTTCAACAGAGCTTGTTGCTTCACTTGAGGCACCCGGTAAGAATGTTACAGGTACATCTGATTACCTTGACACAAAGTCAATCTTCAATCTTATTCTTGAAACCATTTAGTCTTAATCTAAACAAGTATTTCGGTAGGGGAAGTTTTCTTCCCCTGCTTTGTTCGTGAAAGGAAATAATATGGGTTTATCATCTGTTCTTGCTCTTGGGCAAAATGCTCTTGAACTCGGTTTAATAAGCGCATTAACTGTTCTTGCTCTATTTCTTAGTTATTCAATGCTTAATGTCTGCGACCTTTCAACTGACGGCTGCTTCACTCTCGGTGCAACAGTCGGCGCAGTTGTCGCAATTTCCGGGCATCCATATCTTTCGCTTTTTGCAGCGATGGGCGCAGGAATTTGCTCCGGATTTATTACTGCTATACTTCAGACAAAGCTCGGAGTAGATTCGCTTCTTGCCGGCATTATTGTTAATACAGGACTTTATTCAATCAATATTGCTGTTATGGGTAATTCCTCACTGCTTAATATGAATAAAACAGAAACTGTATTTACCAAATGTTCTGAGCTTCTTAAAGGAACTGCGCTTGCACCTTATTATAAACTTATTGTCGCTTTAATTGCAGTGTTAATTGTTGTGTTATTCCTTTCAATATTTCTTAAAACTAAACTCGGACTTGCTATTCACGCGACAGGTAATAATCCTGATATGGTTCGTTCATCTTCAATTAATCCCGCTTTTACAACTATAGTAGGTCTCTGTGTTGCTAATATATTTACAGGATTATCCGGCTGCCTTCTTGCACAGTCGCAAAAATCGGTTAATATTGATATTGGTACAGGTATGGTTACAGTTGCTCTGGCATCACTTCTTATAGGCGGCGCATTTCTCGGTAAGGGCAAAATTCCGATCCGGGCAATCGGAGTTGTTCTTGGCTCAATTGTATTCAGACTTGTATATGCTGTTGCATTAAGGTTCAATATGCCGGCATCAATGCTTAAACTCGTTTCTTCAGTAATAGTAATTATCGCGATTTCGGGTCCGTATCTTAAATCAAAATATCCTATGTTCAAGAGGGCTCTTGATCATAAGCTTCATAAGGAGGTGCAGTAATGCTTAAGGTTTCACATATTTCAAAAACCTTTTATCCAAATACCGTAAATGCAAAAACTGCACTTGACGATGTTTCAATCGAAGTTAATGACGGAGATTTCACAACTATCATAGGTGCGAACGGCGCAGGAAAGTCAACGCTTTTTAATGCTATTGCAGGTGATTTTTATACCGATACCGGTAAGATAATTCTTGATGACACTGACATTACTCTCACTCCTGTTCATCAGCGAGCTAAAATGATAGGCAGACTTTTTCAGGATCCGATGAGAGGTAGTGCTCCGGGTATGAGCATAGAAGAAAATCTTGCTCTTGCAGCCGGTAAGGGCGGATGGCTCAGTTTTGTATCGCGAAAGAGCAAGGATGAGTTTAAAGATAAGCTTGCCGAGCTTGATATGGGACTTGAGGACAGAATGAATCAGCCTGTCGGACTTCTTTCCGGTGGTCAGCGACAAGCACTTACTCTTGTTATGGCAACATATAATCCGCCGAAGCTTCTGTTACTTGACGAGCATACCGCAGCTCTTGATCCGGGAACTGCTGAAAAGGTGTTGAATCTTACAAAAAAGGTTGTTTCGGAAAACAGAATAACATGTCTGATGATTACACATAATATGCAATCCGCCCTTGAACTCGGAAACAGAACAGTTATGATGAATAACGGCAAAATAATTCTTGATATAAGCGGTGAAGAGCGTATGGACTTTACTGTAAATGATTTGCTTGAACAGTTCAAAATTGCCGCAGGAAAAGCGCTTGATAACGACAGAATGTTACTTTCATAACAAAAACGCATTAGTTTCAAACTAATGCGTTTTTATGTTAATTACTACAATTTCAGGGTGGTTGAAAAGTCTTAACGGAAATTCACTGTTACCAAGACCTCGGCTAACAATCAGCCTTGGCCTTTCACCGAAGGAACCTCTTGCATATTTTGGAAGTATTCCCTGACCGGGGGAGAAAAGCGGTCCCGCAAAGGGCATTATCCACTGTCCGCCGTGAGCGTGTCCTGAAAGCTGTAAATCAAAATCGTACTTAGAATAATTCAGTTCCTTAATTCCTTCAAAGTTTTCAGGAAAATGCGAAAGCACAAGCTTAAATCCGTCGTATCCTTCAAGCATATCAAAATAAGGCTTCATATCTTTATAGACGAAAGTTCCTTTTTTTCTTGCTTTATAATCTTTGAAATCCGCCTGATTTTCATCGAGTCCGAGAATTCGACAGTATTCACACTGAGCTGTGTCGTTTAATAGTACTGAAAATCCGATATCTTCAAGCTCATTCATCAGGCTTTCAAAATTTTCAAGCCTTCTTTCGTGGTTACCGGTGATATAATAAACAGGAGATATTTCCAACAGCTTTTTACCGAATTCAAGCATTTCAGCCTTTCTTTTTTCATGGTCGTTTATATAGTCGCCGGTAATGCAAATAATATCCGGTTTTAGTTTCTCAACCTCATAAATAACTTTAAAAAACGGTTTTGAATGAAAGTCCGATAACTGAACTATTCTGAAATCTTTTTTAGCGCTGTTGCTTTTAATATAATAATGAGTTATATCAAGCTTATTGTTTTCATAATAACAAAAAATAATAAATAGTATCAATGCTGGTAAAACGAGCGTAATAAGTAGTGCTTTCATAATTCACCTCTACTCAATATAATATAATTAAATTTTATTTTAGTCAATATAAAATAAATTAAAGGAAAAGGGAGGAAATTATCGTATAAAGTCTTGGAAGGGTGAAAATATGGATAATTCAATCAGATTAATCACAGAAGAAAATGAAAAGAAAATACTTTGTGAAAGAGCCTGCCTTTCTGTCAATTCAAGGGGCAGATTAAATCCTGAAGAGGAATGCTCAGTTCGTACATGCTTCCAGCGCGACAGGGACCGAATTATTCATTCTCAGTCATTCAGACGCCTTAAGCATAAGACACAGGTTTTCCTTGCGCCAAGCGGCGACCATTACAGAACCAGACTTACTCACACCCTTGAGGTTTCGCAGATTGCTAGAACTATTGCAAGAGCTCTTCAGCTCAATGAAGATCTTACCGAAGCAATTGCACTTGGCCATGATCTTGGTCACACTCCATTCGGCCACGCCGGCGAAAGAGCGCTTGACAAGCTTTGTAAGGATGGCTTTAAGCATTACGAACAGAGCGTAAGAGTTGTTGATATGCTTGAAAAATATGACAAGGGGTTAAATCTTACCGACGAGGTAAGAAACGGTATCCTCTGCCACACCAAAGGCAAAGAGGCTTATACTCTCGAAGGCCAAATTATACGAATAGCCGATAAGATTGCTTATCTGAATCATGATATTGATGACGCTATCAGAGCTGACGTTATGGCAGAAGAAGATATACCTCTCTCGCTTCGTATGAAGCTCGGAATGACTAAATCTCAAAGAATAAATAATATGGTTATTGATGTTATCAATACAAGTAAAACAAACGAAAACATAAGAATGAGTGAGGATATGTATACATCCTTTCTTGATCTTCACGATTTTATGTTTACAGCTGTTTATACAAATCCCGTGTGCAAGGGTGAAGAAAGCAAAGCTGTTGATATGCTTAACAAAATTTATTCTCATTATATTGAACATGTTGAAGATATGCCTGTTGAATATAGGAAAATTGCTGAGCTTGACGGCGATGAACGTGCAGTATGCGATTATATTGCCGGTATGAGTGATACATATGCTCTTAAAGTTTTTAATCAATTATTCGTTCCTATGTTCTGGCACGATTGATGAAGGGAGAAGAAAATGCCTTTGAATGAATCCTTTTTACAGGAATTAAAATTTAAGACTGATATTGAGGATGTTATCTCTGGCTATGTTTCTCTTAAAAAGAGGGGTAACACCTCGGTCGGACTATGTCCGTTTCATAATGAAAAAACACCGTCATTTACTGTATATAATGATACGCAGTCATTTTACTGCTTTGGCTGCGGTGCAGGCGGTGATGCAGTAACATTTATAAAAAAAATTGAAAACCTTGACTATATGGACGCTGTTAAGGCGCTTGCCGACAGGGCGGGACTACAGATGCCGCAGGACGGCGGTTATGATGACAGTCTTGCAAAGAAAAGACGTCGTATTCTTGAAATCAATCGTGAAACAGCAAGATTTTATTATTCATATATGATGAGCGAAGAAGGTAAGACCGGGCTTGATTATTTCCTTTCCCGCGGACTTAAGATGAACACCATCAAGCGCTTTGGACTCGGCTTTGCTCCTAATGAATGGGACAGGCTTTTGAAACACCTTAAGGATAAGGGCTTTTCAATCAGCGATATGGTTGACGCAAATGTTGTTAAGGTCGGCAGGAATAATCATCATTATGATACATTCAAAAACAGAGTTATAACGCCAATTATTGATGTTAGGGGAAATGTTATTGCTTTTGGCGGGCGAGTTCTTGACGACAGCAAACCTAAGTATATCAATACATCTGACACGCTTGTTTATAAGAAAACAAATGAGCTTTTTGCTCTTAATCTTGCAAAGGACAGTGGTAAAGAAAACCTGATTTTGTGCGAAGGTTATATGGACGTAATTGCAATGCATGAAGCAGGCTTTGATAATGCTGTTGCAGGTTGCGGCACAGCTCTTACCTCTGAACAGGTTCGACTCATAAGTCGATATACAAAAGAAGTTATACTTGCATACGATGCCGATGAGGGCGGTCAGAAAGCGCTTAATAAAGCAATAAGGCTTTTTGAGAATACTGATGTTAAGGTCAGAATTCCGGTCCTTCAAGGCGGTAAAGACCCTGATGAGATTATAAGAAAACTTGGAAAGGATAGGTTCAAAGGCATTCTTGAAGGCGCGTCAAATGAAATTGAGTTTGCCCTTATTGATGCAAAGAATAAGTATAATTTATCAACGACTCAGGGAAAGATTGACTTCCTTAATGATGCAATAAGAGTTTTAGTAAGGACAAGCCCTATCGAGCAGGATTTATATATCACGCGTCTTTCGTCAGAGCTTGGCGTTGAAAAAGCAAGTATTAAATCACAGCTTGATACATATAAAAAGCGTTTCAACAGAAGGGAAAGCAATACAAAGTATAAAGACATTGTCAACACTTCAATACGCAATAATAACCGGCAAAGTTATGATGAAAACATTTCAATCAGACAGATTAAAGCTGAAGAGAGGATAATAGGTCTTCTTCTTAAAAATCCTGATTATGTGTCTGCACTTGATGAACTTGACGAAAATATGCTTTCATCAACATTCATAAAAAAGGTTTACAAAGAAATAATATCAAGGATTAGAAACGGTCTTGATATTGATTTAATAAATTTCAGTTCAGTTCTTACAAACGATGAAATCGGCAGGCTTTCGGGTATTATTGCCAGAACTCCCAAAGAACAGGACAAAGACCCAACAAAAGAATTTAAGCAATGCATAAATACAGTTAGAGAAGAATTTGAAAAGAATAAAGATAATTCAAAATCCATAACTGATGACGATGCATTTCGAAAATTATTTGATAAAAAATAAATCAGAAGAGGAGATTTATTATGAAGGAAATTAAACTTATACCGCAACAGCCTGTAAGCGAGGAAAAGAAAAATAACGCGTTCAAGAAGCTTATTGAAAAGGGTAAGCAGACAGGCCATCTTTCAACCCAGGAGATAGACACTCTTATTGTTGAACTTGACCTCGATGTCGATGAGCTTGAAAAGCTAAACGAGCAAATTGATGCTTCAAACATCAATATTATTGACGACCTTTCTGCAGAGGCGCTTGATAATATCGGTCTTGAGGTTGATTTGCCGAAAGAAACTGATGCGGCTGATACTGTTGCTGTTAACGATAACGCAGCAATGGATGATCCTGTAAAGGTATACCTCAAGGAAATCGGTCGTGTTCCGCTTCTTACTCCCGAGGAGGAAATTGACCTTGCAATCAGAATTGCCGATAATGATGAAAACGCTAAAAAACGTCTTGCAGAAGCCAATCTTCGCCTTGTAGTAAGTATTGCAAAAAGATATGTCGGAAGAGGAATGCAATTTCTTGACTTAATTCAGGAAGGCAATCTTGGTCTTATCAAGGCTGTTGATAAGTTCGACTATACCAAAGGCTTTAAGTTTTCTACCTATGCTACTTGGTGGATAAGACAGGCTATAACAAGAGCTATTGCCGATCAGGCGAGAACTATTCGTATACCTGTTCATATGGTTGAAAC
>DLBD01000045.1 GCA_002494125.1 Ruminococcaceae bacterium UBA7030
GGAGCTTCTCACCCTCCAGCTCGGACTGTTCAAGCTTAAGGGAAGCAACAAAAAGGAGCGAACTTCATACATTCTTAAGCATGATTATTCAAATGAATTTACACGCCTTCTCCCCTTTTCGCTCACGAGCGCGCAAATCCGTACGATTAAAGAATGTATCGGAGATATGCAAGGGGATGTTCCGATGGCAAGGCTTCTTCAGGGTGATGTCGGCTCCGGCAAAACCGCTGTTGCGGCATCGCTTATATATACCGTCATAAAAAACGGATATCAGGCTGCGCTTATGGCGCCTACCGAAATTTTGGCAACTCAGCATTTTGAGGGTATATCAAAAATGCTCGACGGCACAGGGATAAGAGTTGCGCTTCTCACAGGTTCAACAAAGCCAAAAGATAAAAAAGAGATAAAAGAAAAGCTTATAGACGGGGAAATCGACCTTTTAATCGGCACTCATGCGCTTATTCAAAATGATGTTGAATTCTCCCGCCTTGCGCTTGTTATTACAGATGAACAACACCGCTTCGGCGTTAAGCAAAGGGCAAGTCTTGCTGAAAAGGGGCAGGGAATTCACACCCTTGTAATGAGTGCAACCCCTATTCCGAGAACGCTTGGGCTTATTCTTTACGGCGACCTTGACATAAGCATACTTGACGAGCTGCCGCCCGGCAGACAGAAGATAAGAACTGATGTAGTTGATTCTCGCTATAACGAAAGGCTTTATAAATTTGTAAAGGATGCTGTTTCAAGAGATGAGCAGTGCTATATAATCTGCCCTATGGTTGAGGAAAACGAGGAAGCACCCGAGCTTAAATCAGCAGAACAGTTTGCCGAGGAGCTTTCAACGACGGCATTTAAGGGATACAACATCGGTCTTCTTCACGGTAAGATGAAGCCTAAGGAAAAAGAAAATATAATGAAGGCGTTTGCACAAAATGATGTGCCGATACTTGTCGCTACTACCGTTGTAGAGGTCGGAGTTGATGTGCCGAATGCGACAATAATGATTGTTGAAAACGCAGAACGCTTTGGTCTTTCCCAGCTTCATCAGTTAAGGGGAAGAATAGGCCGAGGCAAAAAGCAAAGCTACTGTGTGCTTATTTCTGACAGCAAAAGTGAAACGGCAAAAAACCGCCTAATGATTATGAAAAAATATTCCGACGGCTTTAAGATTGCAGACGAAGACTTAAAAGCAAGAGGCCCCGGTGATTTCTTTGGCGAAAGGCAGCATGGTCTGCCAAAGCTTGGTATTGCAGATATGCTTGAGGATATAGACGTTTTACACACGGCGCAGGAATGTGCAAGAAAAATTCTCGATAGGGATTACAATCTTGACCTTCCCGAAAACAAAGCACTTTGCGAACAGATTAATAATATGTTTCGGAATATAGAATATTAAAAGCCTTACATCTGTAAGGCTTTTAATATTATCTCTTATAGTCCTCTTTGATTTTTTTGCTCCAGCCGGCGCCTATCGGTGCCGCTTTACGGGCACAGCACACTGCGTCTGACACCGCTTCAAATATAACCTTTGTTCCCCTTTCATCAGCACGGTAATCAACTGCGTTATCCTCGCAAATCCCAAAATGTGACGCTGTTTCAACCGCATCAATATTTGCGCCGATAAAGATAAACTGCCAGCCGTTTTTCTCCTGCTCTTTTATCATCCTTTTGACCTTATCACTTGAAAATTCTTTGCTTGCATTTTCCATTCCGTCTGTAATGATAACGAACATTGTGTTTGACGGCACATCTTCTTTTCTTGCATATTTATGTATGCTTGAAATGTGTTTTACGCTTGTGCCGATTGCATCAATAAGAGCAGTACAGCCTCTGACCTCATAATCCTTCTCAGTCATTTTCGGGATTTCATCAAGCTTGACTCTGTCATGGACAAACTTGATTTCGTGGTCAAAAAGCACAGTTGTAACAAGCGCTTCACCCTCCTGCTTTTTTTGCTTTTCGAGCATTGAGTTGAAGCCTCCGATTGTGTCCGATTCAAGTCCTGCCATAGAGCCTGAACGGTCGAGAATAAAAACGAGTTCTGTTTTGTTGTTTTTCATAAAAATAACCTCCGTATAATTTATTGTCAGGTTTTACCTTACAACTGCATTATACAGAGGTTTTTACTGTTTTCGGTCGCTTTTGGGGCGACATTTTTTATTACGGATTTACACAAGCACCGCTTGAATTAAAGTTATAAACCTTTCCCTTATAAGTAAGGCTTGAAGTTCTCATAGCACCTGAAGCATTAAGGTAATACCACTTGCCGTTATCAAGAAGCCAACCTGTTCTCATTGAGCCCGAATCGTTGAGGTAATACCATGTGCCGTTAATTCTCTGCCAGCCCTTAAGCATTACACCATGCGTATTTGTGTAATACCACTTACCGCCGTCCTTAACCCAGCCTGTTGCCATTGATCCGTCTCCCGTGAGGAAATACCAATAACCGCCGTCGTTAATCCAGCCCTTTTGCATTGCACCCTGAGAGTTAAGATAATACCAATTGCCTTCGTCCTTTATCCAGCCTGTCTGCATTATACCGGTAGTTTCATCCATATAATACCATCTGCCTGAAAGAGGTGATTTTACCCAGCCGGTTTCAATAGTGTTATCACCGAAATAATAATAGTCACCTGTCGAAGGATTTTCAAACCATCCCTCTTCAAATGAGGAAAGAATGTCTGCAACAAACGTATATACAGTAAGTCCTCTTAAAGCGTTTCTTGTTGAGTAAACCTTGTCCCAGCCGGTATAACCGCCGTCGTCTTCTTTAAGCGCTGAAAGTTCCTTATACGCCTTTGTGGCAGCAATGCTACAATCAAGTTTTAATGAATTAATCACAAGGCTGCTGTAAGCCCTGAGCATAAGCGCAGTTGAGTCCGTGCTTACTGCCGGATAGTACCAATCAGAGCCTTTATAGTCAGATGTGTAACCTCCGTCAATTCTGCAAAGATTTTCATTTATTGAAATTGCATCATCAATCTGCTGCTTGAACTCATCATAAAAAAGAGAAACTGCCATAATATAATATGCGTTATTATCACAGCTGAAAAACTCGCTGCCCGAGGTTATCGGATAATAGCTCATTCCCTTGCCGGTTACATAGAAGTTTTTAGTAAGAGTCTGTGCAAGTTCCAAAGCAAAATCCCTGCTGATTCTATAATTAACCTCAGGGATTACAACTGCGTAATAATATGGGTTTGAAAGCACAGCTGATGTATCCATTTCGGAAACTATTGCAACAAGGTCATAACCAAAGGTTTCGGCATCAATTTCGAGGCGTTCAAGCACCTCAATCACAGCAATATAAAGCGCCATATTTTCCTGACCGTTAAGAAGAAGCTTTCCTTCGTTTTCGTCAAGATTTACTTTAGCCTCGTTAACAAAGGCTGTCGCTGCATCATCATCCAAACAATCACATTCAATAAGCGGGATTACGTCAAAGAAATCTTTAAGCGCATATGTTTCTGCGCCGTCATTTTCACAGACATATTCTGCTGCGGCGATAGCCTGTTCTTGAACGGTTTTGCCGTTTGGAAATGATTCTGATGCGAATGCAGTTATGCTGACGCTCATTACAATGCATACTGCAAGAAGCAGTGAAATAATTTTTTTCATTTTTATTCCTCCTTAAAAAAATTATATTTACCCGCAGGTGTAACGAAAAGCGATATGATCGCCGTCTGAAAGAGTATACGCGCTACAAGCCTTTGGCGGATATCTGCCGTTAACGCTATATATCCAGCCGCTGCCGTTGCCGTATTCTTTTTCATTTATTCCGTTTATACCTGCGATATATATACCGTAAAAAGTGTCTTCTGGATTTATGGTAATGCCGTTTTCATTACATGCTTTTGAAAATGCGTCATAAGCGCTGTCACCGTTTTCAACAGTAACCGAGTAAGTGCTTAACATTATGCCGTTTTCATCGTCGGGATTCTCCATATATTTAAGCGCCTGACTGTATTCAATCTCAACCGTGCAGGTCACATAAGATGAGGTGGTAGTAGTTGTATTTTTTTGTGTTACCTTCTCCTCTGAGCCCGAGCTTTCGTCCGACTTTGCGCCCTCTTCGCCGTCGCTATCATTATTATCTTTTGTAGTTTGTTTCTGTGTTTCTTCATTTCCAGAAGCAGAATCTTCCGTCG
The DNA here is from genome assembly GCA_002494125.1 of Ruminococcaceae bacterium UBA7030. Taxonomy (GTDB): domain Bacteria; phylum Bacillota; class Clostridia; order Oscillospirales; family Acutalibacteraceae; genus Eubacterium_R. Next base: position 4,149 of record DLBD01000045.1, read on the forward strand.
TATTATTCTCCGCTTTTGATGTGCTTTTCTCATCAGCGGCGGTTGATGCAAAAGACGTTGACTCCTCTTCATCGTAAATCGGACTCTGCGATAAATGATACGAATATGCAAGAGCAGGCACGGATATCAAAACACAGATTAATATTAGCACTACCTTTTTTGACATAAAAAAATCCCCTGCTTTCGGCAGAGGAGAAAAAGGGTATAGTTCACCCTTTGAAAATAATTCTCTGCTTTCCCACTTGCCCAAAAGCGAATTATGACTGACGGCAGGTCTCCCGACTTATGAATATAGCGGCAGAGCCGCACCGCTGTGCCTTCTCGGTTTCCCAATGGCGAAATACAGCAGCCTTTCATCAAATACGGTAATGGCGGTTGCTCGGGATTCTCACCCGATTCCCTTTTAATCTGCCCTTCGGCAGAACCTGACAGCATGATATTTAATTAAATAATTTTTAAGAATAAACCTCTTCCTTAAGTACACCTATATAAGGAAGGTTTCTGTAATACTGGTTATAGTCAAGACCATAGCCTACAACAAACTCATTAGGCACATCAACGCCTACATAATCAGCCTTGACGTCTGCAACTCTTCTTGACGGCTTGTCAAGGAGAGTAACAATTGAAACCGACTTCGGCTTTCTTTCGCCGAGCATATCAACAATATATTTAAGGGTATTGCCCGTATCGAGAATATCCTCAACAAGAAGAACGTCGAATTCGGATAAATCAGATTCGGAAATATCCTTTATTATCTTAATCTTTCCGCTTGAGGTTGTGCCTGAGCCATAGCTTGAAGCCTGAATAAAATCGAGCTTACACTCAAGGTCAATATACCTTGAAAGATCGGTAAGAAAATAAATAGAGCCTTTGAGCACACCTACAACAAGAAGCTTTTTGCCCTTATAGTCATTTGTTATCTGTTCGCCGAGTCTTTTCGCAATTGATCGAAGTTCGTCTTCAGTTACAAGTACCTTTTTTATATCCTCGTGCATAGTCACACCTCTGTTTTTCCTGATATGCTATTATACCATTATAAAAATGCAAAGTAAACAATATTTTATTTTTTTGTTGAAAAGAGGTGAAAACAGGCATATAATCATAAATATAATTCAGAGGTGAGCATATGGAAGAAAAGGAAATATATCTTGAATGTGAGAAAAAATGGGTTTATCAGGTGCTGATATTCGTTGCAGGATATTACGGCGCTTTCACCTACTGTGTGCGTGGCGGGGTGTTTTGTAATGCTCAGACCGCAAACCTTGTGCTTTTTGCTATGGCTGTGGGAAAGGCGCGGTGGAGTGACGCTGTATATTATCTTATCCCGATGGCTGCATATGTGCTTGGAGCAATAGTCAGTGAGATACTCCCGAAGCCCGTAAAAAACACGAGCAAAATAAGGTGGGACACGCTTCTGATTTTAGTTGAAATAGTTGTTGTCTGCGTGCTCGGTTTTATTCCGGAAAGCGCACCATACCAGATTTCTCAGATTGCGGTAAACTTTATCTGCTCTATGCAATATAACACTTTCAGGCAGGCGCAGGGTATACCTATGGCGACAACCTTTTGCACAAATCATGTAAGGCAGTTTGGCGTATGGTTTGTAAACTCGATTAAGTACAGGGGAAATAAAAAGTACGTTAACCGCTGTCTTTCACACCTCTTTATGCTTTTATGCTTCGTTGCAGGCGCTATTGCTTCAACAGTTCTTTGCAGACTGTTTCTCGGAAAAGGTATATGGTTTGCCGTTCTTCCTCTTGGCGTGCTGTTTTTTGATTTGCTTTATGCAGACCTGAAAACGGAGAAGGGACAAATTGAACGCAAGCCTCACGGGCACTAAAATTAATATTGTTTTATTTTTTATTTAATGATATAATAAAGTGTAAAATATTTTTATGAGGGGGTTCTTTATGGCAACAGATGTTAAAAAAGAACAAAAGAAGTTTATGAAGCCATCTGAAATTGTCACCTTCGGTATAGGACTTTTCGGCGTTGCCCTTCTTACAGGATGGATGCCGGACTATACAATGACATTTTTTGCTGACTTCGCATTCAAAGGCAAGGTTGACCCTGACCAGATTGCTAATATCATACCGTACGTTTTCGGCTTTGCCGGATTTGTCGGTGCTGTTATGGAGCTCATAATAGGCGTGCTTGTCGACAGAACAAGAACGCCTCTTGGTAAGGTTAAGCCTTGGGTTGGATTTGGCGCAGTTCCGCTTGCTATTATATCAATGCTTGTTTTTGTTGCGCCGAACACAAGCTCTTATACAGTTGCGGTTGTATGGATGTTTGTAATTTATGCGCTTTACACAGCGGTTTCCTGTGCGGTTGAATCACCTGCTAACTGCTTCGGCGCTCTTTGCTCTCCTAATCCGAGCGAGCGTTCAAGCGCTATATCAATCGCCTCCTTCCTTCGTTCGGTAGGACAGTCAGGCGGACAGGTTGTTATCATTGTTGTTCCTGCGATTATGAAGGCTGTAATGGGTAAGCAGCAGTATAAAAACGCAGAGGGACAGGGTATCGACCTTATAATTTCCACTGCAATCTGCGCTCTTGGTATGGTTTTATTTGTAATGCTTTTCTTTGCAAATAACAAAGAGCGTGTTCCTTACACTAACGAAAAGGTTTCTCTTAAAGATTCTATCAAGCTTGTATTTACCAATAAGAATCTTCTTATGGTTTCCCTTACAAAGCTTGCAGGCTTTGGCAGAGGTGTTTACGGTACGGTATCACTTTATATCGCAATCTACCTTCTCGGTTCAAAGGGCTTAAAGCTTGCCCTTATGCTTCCTATGGGCATCGGTACTGCGGTTGGTACTCTTCTCGTAAACTTTGTACTCAAAAAGTTTTCAACAAAGAAAACATTTATTATTTTCTGTGTTTACGGTGCATCTGCACTCACTATCCTCTTCTTCGTTTCAAGAGGTATAGGCTTTAACTCGAGTCTTATTATTCCGTTCCTTATTCTTAATTTCTTCTGCGGTATTCAGCACGGTAATACAAACGTTACTCCGAATATTATGATTGCAGACTGTATTGACGAAATGGAATACAAGACAGGTAAGAGGCAGGAGGGACTTGCATACGCAGGCTATGGTCTTTTCTCAAAGATTGCTTCTGCAGGAACAAAATGGCTTGCTCCGCTTCTTGTATACACATGGTCGGGATATGAAATATCACAGGATCCGAATATTGCATATGCGGACCAGTCAGACCCTGTACTTACAAAGTTCCTTGCAATTTATACAATAATCCCTGCAATTTTCGTTGTTCTTCAGTTTGTACCTATCCTCTTCTACGATATGGTCGGCGAGAAGAAGGAAAGAATCACTGCAGCTCTTATGGAAAAGAGAGCAGAAGAAGCTGACGATGCAGAGGAAGAGCAAGAATACGACAGCGCTCAAAACGAGCAGGCTGCAGAATAAGGAGGGATTGTAATGGCTAAGGATATTAAAGAAAAGAAATCCGGTTTTAAGCCCGGAGTATATGCAGGCTTTGCAATTCTCATTGTTGCTGTTGTTTTGGTGGCGCTCACAATATTTGCAGTTTCGACGAAGTACACAGGCTTTAATGCCGAAAAAACCGCACAGTCTTATGTTGACACAGTTGTGCAAAAGGCTGACGGCTACAACGCTTACAAGCAAACCCTCGTTTCTAAAAATCAGAAATACGGCGACTTTGTTATAAACGCATATATGAAGCCTTATGTTAATGACGGCGACGATGTTGAGCAAAGAGAATTTGCCGACACGAACGAGGAAGCCTCAGTTAAAACTCCTTTGTACGACACAATGTACGACTATTATAAGGAACTTATCGCAACTTATGGCTGGGACGATTATGACAGCATTTATTCAAACTACTTTGCAAGACTTTCTCAGGAAAGAAAGGCTCGCTACGGTGACGAATATATGGATACTGAATTTATGTTCGGTGTATTTGAGTCAAATGTTTCAAGGTACGGTATGGAGGTTGCCGGAGCTGAAGAAAAGCTCGGTGCCGATGAAAAGACTGTAGTTCAGGAAAAGGTTACCGGTCTTTATCAAATCACTTACGGTGAGGATTATACCTTTACAACAACCGTTACTAATTCAGAGGATGTGAGCGACGTTGACGCTTACAAATCTGAGTACAAGAACAGGGTTTCAGCGTTTTCAACAAGCGGCGAAGCAAAAGCCGACCAATTCGGTTTGACAGATGACGACAAGGATGCAATGGTTTCTGCATTTGAAAAGCTTGACTGCAGCGAAGATATCAGCGCTGTTAAGAAGTGCACAGTTGATGTTACACTCGCAGACGGCACAGTGCTTACAAGCATTGAGCTTTATGTTGTTCAGATTGGTAAGAGCTGGTATGTTGATAACACAAATATCGACACCTCTTCACTTTACTTTGCATTATAAAACAGTATAAAAAACGCCATTGGAGATTTAACTCCAATGGCGTTATTTTTATTTATTAATGCTCGTACTCCTGCATTGTTACCTCTTCCTTTGGTTCAAGTGACTGGTACTTTTCCTGATAATAGTTTTCAGGTGTATATTCAAAGGTGCCGTCAGGTTTTACGGTAACTACTGTGCATCCTCTTTGCGAGCCGATTTTTGATATGCCGAAATATGCAAGATAGTCAATAGAATTACTGTATGTCATCCTTATTCCCTTATACACAATCGAAAATGTATTTAAGTGGTCATGGCCTACAAATATTCCCTTAGTTGAGCCCTTTTCAAGAACAGCGTCAAAGAAGCCGTTGTTATACTCAGAACAAAGCACAACTCCATCCTTCTCCCCTGCCTTGCCATAGATATACTGAACGTCGTCCGTATCCTGATAACCGTTATCTCTGTAAGAATACCACGCTTCCCTCATTTCATAAAGCGGGATATGGAAATACGCAAGCGAGTAAGGGGTGATTCCTGCATTCTCCTTTGTGAGCTCGTCAATCGTGTTTTTATACCATTCTATCTGGTCGGTATGTATACAGTCATAATCCCACGTAATTGTGCTTATAAGGGATTTTGATGTATAGTCGTTTGAGTCAATCATAAAGAGGCTTTGCGTAATCTGTCCCAAAGTGTTTTTGACATTTATTACGTAATTTCCGACTCCGTTTATATCCTCAGGTCCTGCCTGGAAAAGACAGTGCGGATATGCATCGCTTTCATATATCTCGCCAATCTGCTCTCTTGAATAGTAAGCAAACGCTTCTGTATCGTGGTTACCGAAAACAGGTGCCCAGTATACGCCGAGTTCTTCCATAAGGTCCGCAAACAGCACAGCGGGAATTTTATTATTCATACTGCCTGACTGAAACGGAATAGGATATGCAATATCGCCGGTTACTGTGACAAGGTCCGGCTTCTCCTCCCTTATCATAGCGATAACAGCATTCATTGCCATATTGTCCTTCTTCGGTGAAAGGAAGCCGGCGCCGATATGAACGTCGGTAATATTCACTATCTTAAACTCCCTGTCCGTTGTGAAGGTGTAATAGCCGTCATCGTCGATAACAGGAACAAGCTGTTCCTCGTATTCAACAGGAGGTACATTGCCGATAAACTCCTCATGTGAGCGCTCAAGCACGATATTGACTATCGCTGCCGAAGCAGTAAGTATTGATATAATAAGAAGAATAATTACAAGCACACGAAGTATCTTTTTCCCTGCGTGCTTTTTAACCTTTTCCTTTTTTGCCATAATAACTCCTCTAATCGTTAATTATATATTTCGCCTCGGCAACAATGTTTTTTACAGCCGAAACGGTAATAATAAGTCCAAGCGCAACCGCAAATATTCCGTCAACGGCAAAGCCCGCTTTTTTCACAACAAAAAATCCCAACAAAGTAAAGACGGTTATGCCGCAGTCAAGTACGCAGTCAAGCACAAGAGCAGAAAGCATTTTTGACTTTGCTTTTTTATTGAGGAAATAATAAACAACCGCCATTATTATTTTTACAAGCACCGTTATAAGTATCACAGCCGCATATCTGTATGAGTATGAAATCTGAACGGGATACATAACTCTTTGCACTCCGTTATAAATAAAATACGCACCCGTAACTGCAACAATGGTACTTACTACAAATGTAAAAAGGCTTTGCGTTCTCATGGCAGGACGTTCTTCAAGCCGTGCGGCAAGAAGGAAGCCGCAAAACACAACGGCGCAGGAAAACACGTCAAAAAGATTGTTTATTGAATCGCAGTAAATTGAAAGCGAATTTGACCCTATTGCAACATAAAGCTTTGAAAGGAAAAGAGCAAAGTTTACAACCATTCCGAAAACGGATGCAATAATACCTGCTTTTTTCATAAATTCACCGCCTGTCCTTTTTCTATTACAGTGTAGCATAAAAGAAAGTATAAATCAAATAATAAATGGACTAAATAACACACAAAACGTCAAATTTTGCAAAGCACATTTCGTTTTGACGAAACATCAAGCACAAGAATTACACAGCCTAATACAAGAAGCACAGACACCCCCGGGCTTACGCAATACGCCTTCATAACGCTTTCGCTTTGGCTTAAAAACACTTGTGAGTCAAGCGGAAAGATGAATAAAATAAACCTTGTGACAAAATACGAAAGCACTGCGCAAAAAAGCCGTGAAAGAAAAAATTCGTAATACGGCATATGTATTTTTTTGAGCACTGACAAAAGCTGGAGGTGTATACAAAAACCGCCAAAGGCAAGATAAGCGGAAATCATTGGTAGTGAAAAAACCTCTTGTGAGCATATACCGGAAGTGATTTCTGCTATCGGCAACAGATACTTTGGAAGGCACGCAAGACTATTAAATGCAGAAAAAAGAACAATATAAGCCGTTATGTTAATAACACTTTTTATTGAATCATTTACGGCGCTGACAAGGGCGTCGCCAACGCTTAAGCTTTCGCGAAAAGTATAAAAAGATTTTTCACAGCCGCGAGAGAA
>DLBD01000022.1 GCA_002494125.1 Ruminococcaceae bacterium UBA7030
ACAGATGACAGATTGAGCTTTAAAGCGGGGCGGACACCGAAAACATGAGTGATATTCCAGCCATCGCCGTTAACGTCGCCGTTGTCGCCGTTCACGCGCGCCGCACGGAATTGATTGTTGCCGGGCGAGCAGAGCCACCAATAGTTTCCACCTGTTCCATCTACCTTGGAGCATTTTTTTACATCTGCAGTTGTTGCATTTGCCTGATCAGTTGTCAGCAGGAACATCCTGTTTTCGTTGACTGCTGTTTTGGCATCTCCCGTAATATTGTTTGTGTACCATGTATTTACAAAAGTTTCTACCGTAGAACCACTGTATGTTTGATTTGTACCAAACTTTGATGCGCCAACGCATTCCTTTGCAAGAAGTGTTACCGTACTGTCATCGTAATCAATAAGATACCATTGCTTGTTGTCAAAGGTTATGGCAGTTGTAGTATTCTTGAGGGCAGCATACGGCTCATCAGCCGCAAATGCTGTAAAAGGCATCATAGATACTGCCATGAGAACAGCAAGAACAATTGAAATAAGTTTCTTTGAATTTCTCATATAATATCATTTCCTTTCATAGATAAATATTTTGAAATAAACTTAAGGTAAAGCACACAGCTGACCTGCAATATTCTGCCTGTGCGTATATCTACCTATTTTATTTATAATTTTATTATATAGTAATATCAGAACAAATGCAAGCAAAAAATTAACAAAATGTTAACAAATTAATTCCGTTTTCTTTGGTATATATCTACAAAAAGAAAAGATAACAGACTTCTGTCTGTTATCTTTTCGTTTTTTTACTATATCAGTCTATTTCAACAATCCAGCCTTCAGGGGCTTCGATTGTTCCCATCTGAATACCGGTAAGGGTATCGTAAAGCTTTTTAGTAATCGGTCCCATTTCATCCATACCTGACGGGAAGCAGATTTCTTTGCCATGGTCAACAATTTTGCCAACGGGTGAAATAACTGCAGCTGTGCCGCAAAGACCACATTCAGCCATATCCTTAACCTCTTCAAGAGTAACCTCTCTGTGTTCAACCTTAAGACCGAGATACTTTTCAGCAACTATCATAAGCGAACGGCGGGTGATTGAGGGAAGAATTGAATTTGATTTAGGAGTAACGACTGTGCCGTCCTTTGTTACGAAAAGGAAGTTTGCACCGCCTGTTTCCTCAACCTTTGTGCGAGTTGCGGGGTCAAGATACATATTCTCGTCGAAGCCTTTATTATGAGCGTCAACGATGTTATGTAACGACATTGCGTAGTTAAGTCCTGCTTTAATATGACCTGTACCGTGAGGAGCAGCTCTGTCCTCGTCAGATACTCTTATAGTAATCGGCTTTGCGCCGCCCTTGAAATATGGTCCGACAGGGGTACAGAAAATTCTGAACATATACTCGTCGGCAGGCTTTACGCCGATAACCGAATTATAGCCGAACATATAGGGACGGATATAAAGTGTTGCGCCCGAGCCGTAAGGAGGAACATATGCGGCATTTGCCTTAACTACCTCTTTAACAGCCTCAATAAACTTATCCTCAGGAAATACGGGCATCTCAAGTCTGCGGCAGGAATCAGCCATACGAGAAGCGTTGAGGTCGGGACGGAAGCACACAATTTTGCCGTCCGAGGTTGTGTACGCCTTAAGGCCCTCAAAACAGGTCTGCGCATACTGGAGAGCACCTGCGCACTCATTCATTGTAACATTAGGGTCGTCGGTGAGAACGCCGTCGTCCCACTTGCCGTCCTTATACATTGAAACAAATCTTTTGTCAGTCGGCATATAAGCAAAGCCGAGATTTGACCAGTCAATGTTTTTCTTTTCCATAGTTTCATCTCCTATATAAATTTTAATAATTTACCCTGTTAAAGTTTATTATATCACTTTCAGTTCATTTTGCAATATTTTTTTATAAAAACCGGGGCGCCGGGGTTGTCGCCCCCTACAGCGTATTACAGGTGCACCCAATTAATAAAAGAACACTTTAATTCTTCTCACAATAATAAGGTCCGTATGAACCAACTTCATGAGTTCTGCAATATGTCCACGAAAAAACATCTGATGTAACTATTATGTCCATCCAATCTGTTACAGATTTGCATAATTCTTCAATCTGTGCCGAATTAAACTGACTGATGTTTTCGGCATAAAATGCAGAATCAATATCTTGAATATATATTATTGCATTTTGTTTTTTTACACTGTCATAAGCTGCTTTTGCATTATCTTTTTCTTTACACTCTGCGTAATTGCAACTAAATATATGCCAAAGAAATTCGCCTTTATATGTAAAGACCTCAGCACGCGGTTCATTAGAAAAAGCACTAATCCATTTCGATTTAAACTGTTTCAACTCGGGTTTGTTAAACATATTTATTTCAATGCCAAGAGGTTGCAAAAAGGATTTAATCTGCGATATATAGTTTTCTTTACGACTCATCATTTTTCCTTTCAATTACACATTTATTGTCCGAGCGTAGCGAGTAACCAACGTTGCGCATTATTTAAGTTTTGCGATTGTTACTCCGCTTTCTCCTTCGCCGTATTTACCGAGGCGATACTCTGCTATATTCGGATGTCGCTTAAGGTAGTCGTTAACCGCTTTGCGCAGAGCGCCGGTGCCCTTGCCGTGAATAATTCTTATCTCTGCGATGTCGGTAAGGACGCACCTATCAATAAACGAGCCGAGTTTTGCAAGCGCCTCGTCAACGGTATCGCCCCTCATATCAAGCTCTGTCGTAATATCCGAATCAGCTCTTGAGGCGGTGTTTTTATAAACAGTTCTTCGCTGCGACTGAGGCGTTTTTTTCTTCGGCTTATCGAGAATCATAATATCCGAAAGCTTTACTCTGGATTTTAACATACCCGACTGAACGAGCACCTTGTCGCCAACCTCGAGCACTTCTCCCTCGCCGATGCCTTTTATCACTACCCTATCGCCCGGCACAGGCTCTCTCGGAAGCTTATAATCATAGTCCCAGTTATCAGCAAGCTCCTGCGGATTGACAATGTCGTCCATCTCGCCCATACGGTTTTTGACGGCTCGCCTTGCCTTTCTCGCAAGCTCGGTTGCGTTTGTTTCTTCCTGCTCTTTTTTCAACTTTTCAAGCTCGGTAAGAAATTCCTGCGACTTGCGTTTTGCAGAGTCAACAAGCTTTTGAGCGTCGCGCTTTGCCTTATCAAGCTCACGCTGTTTAAGCGTTTCAAGGCTGTCACGCTCCGACTTCATCTTTTGCTGAAGTTCCTTCGCCTTGGCGGTCATCTCCTCGGCGAGCTGTTTTTCATTTTCAAGCTCCTTACGGGAGGCTTCAAGCGCCTCAAGTACATTTTCAAAAGAACGGTTATCCGAGGCAACAAGACCTTTTGCGTGCTCAACAATTTCACCCGGCATACCGAGATGCTCTGAAATTGCAAAAGCATTTGACCTGCCCGGAACACCGATTAAAAGTTTATACGTCGGGCGAAGAGTTTCAACGTCAAACTCGCAGCAGCCGTTTACAACGCCGTCAGTTTCAAGCGCATATGCCTTAAGCTCGGCATAATGAGTTGTCGACGCAATTTTTGCTCCTTTTTTTCTTATCGCTTCAATCACTGAAACGGCAAGCGCCGCACCCTCGACCGGATCGGTTCCCGCACCGAGTTCGTCAATAAGTACAAGGCTTTTTTCATCAGCCTTTTTAATTATATCTATTATATTTACCATATGGGATGAAAAGGTTGAGAGCGACTGCTCTATGCTCTGCTCATCGCCGATATCGACAAGTATATTTTCAAACACGGATATTTTTGAGCGGTCGGAAACAGGTATTAAAAGTCCGCACATAGTCATCGCCGTGAGAAGTCCGAGCGTTTTAAGAGATACCGTTTTACCGCCTGTGTTCGGTCCCGTTATTACAAGCGTGTCATAGTTTTCTCCGAGTGAAATATCAATCGGTACAACCTTGTTTTTATCAATAAGCGGGTGCCTTGCCTTTTTAAGATTTATAACGCCGTTATCGTTTACTATCGGCATAGTCGCTTTCATTTTATATGCAAGGTGCGCTTTTGCAAAAACGAGATTGAGCTGTACCGCGCTTTCAAAGGAGTTCTTAATGCCCTGCGAAAACTCACCCGCCTCGGCTGAAAGCTCGAAGAGAATTCGCATTATTTCGTCCCTCTCCCTGCCCTGAAGCACCTTTATATCGTTATTTGCATCAACTACCGGCGAAGGCTCAACAAACACGGTCGCGCCCGTAGAGGAGGTATCGTGGACAAGTCCGGGTACATTTGACCTATGTTCCGCCTTGACAGGAACAACAAATCTGCCGTTTCGCTGGGTTATAATCGCCTCCTGCAGATACTGCTGGTAATGGGCGGAATGAATCATCGCTTCAAGCTTTTCCCTGACCGAATTCTCTTTCGACCTGATTTTTCGCCTGATATCCGCAAGCTCCGGAGAAGCCTTATCGGAAATCTCCTCTGCACTTATTATGCAGGTAAATATTTTATTCTCAAGATATTTATTAACCGTTATTCCCTCAAAAAAATAATCAAGCGAGGTCTTAACCCCTGCGCAGTGGCTGTGCCATTCGTCAAGAGTTCGCATTGAACGAAGCGTGAAAGCAATATCAAGAAGCTCTCCTGCGTTAAGGCAGCCGCCTGCTGCCGCACGGTGAAGAGCATTATTTACATTTTTAAGTCCCGAAAATGAGGGAGCGCCGAAACGGGCAAGAAGTGAAAAGGCATCCTCTGTCTGACAAAGAAGCCTTTGAACATCCTTTATATCGCCTGTCGGTTTTAGTGAAAGCGCAAGCTGCCTTGCGTCTTCAAGCGCACACTCGTCGGCGAGCTTTGATAAAATCAAATCAAGCTCAAGAGTTTTATAGTTTTTATCCATTAATCTAATCCTTTATAGAAAACAAGGGTTGGTAAGTTTTTCTGTATGCGTGACATAAGATATTTTTCGCTGACGCTTTGAAGAAGATTCATATTGTCTTCGCTTAGTGAAAAAGAAAAAATCTTTTTCGGCTCCGTAAGGCAGATAAACCTTATCGCTGTTATGACGTTTTTAGGCACGGGAATTGAGCCCGCTTTGCCGTGATGCTCGCAGTAGATACAGCCTTCAAGAGCGTCAAAAAACATCATATCCGTTTCATATGTAGCACATTCGTTACAAGCAAGAATATTCGGCATATAACCGCCGAGTGAAAGCATACGAAACTCCACTGCCGATTTAACAAGGCGCAAATCCTTGTCGGTATAGCAGAGAAGATGAAGGGAGTTGAGGATTACTGAAAGCATTTCCTGTGCAGGCTGCTCTTCATTTGCAAGCTCATAAGCGAGCTGGACAAAATACTGGGCAAGCGAAAGCTTTTTAATATCCTTTCTCAAATCAAAAAATACCTCAATCGGCGACGCAGCGTCAATCACAAACGCATCACGACCGCGATAGAGTGAGAAATCAGCATATGCAAAAAGCGAGGTTGAGGAGTTCATCCTGTTTTTAATCTGCTTTGCGCCTCTTGCAAAGGCACGAACAAGACCGAAATCGGAAGTAAGAAGAGTAACCAAACGGTCACTCTCCCCTATAGTCTGTTCTCTTATAACTAAGCCTTTCACTGAGGTACTCATTATACTCTGCCTTTTCGTTTTTGTAGTTAATGTAATTCAGATAGTCGTCAATCTTACCTGAATTTTCAAATTCCTCCCAAAGCTTATCAATCATAAAAACACCCTTTTGAAAATATTTTGCATTAATATTTTCTGCAGGGCTCGGGAGTATATATATGGAAGTTTAATCCAAACCGAAATTGTGGATTAAACCTTCTCTGTTTCGCCAATCCTCCTTAACCTTAACCCAGCACTGAAGATTGACCTTTATCTGAAAGAAGTTTTCAAGATCCTGTCTTGCGTAGGTTGAAACCTTTTTAAGCATTGAGCCGTGCTTTCCGATAACCATACCTTTATGGCTTTCTCTTTCGCAGTAGATTGTGGCTTCAATGTCGAGAATATCCTTGTCGTCACGCTCACGCATTTTTTCAACCGCAACGGCAATTCCATGCGGTATTTCTTTATCCATAAGCCGAAGTATTTTTTCCCTGATTATCTCGGCGGCAAGCACCCTTTCAGGCTGGTCTGTCAGCGTGTCATCAGGGAAGAAATGAGGCGATTCAAACGCAAGCGCCTTAAGCTCGTCAATAAGCTCGTCAACATTGTCGCCCTCGCTTGCGCTGACGGGAACAACGGCAGCGAAATCATAAAGAGAGCTTAAATAAACTATCCTGTCAAAAAGCTCCTTTTTGTCGGAAATCATATCAATTTTATTTATTGCAAGAATTACGGGAAGCTTATTTTTCTTAAACATTGAAAGAAGCTCAAGCTCCTGCTCGTTAAGCTCGCCTCTCGGCTCTGTCAGAAACAGACACGCGTCAACGCCGCCGACAGTGTCGCCGACAGCCTCGTTCATCTTTTCTCCAAGCTTGTTGTGAGCTCTGTGAAAGCCGGGTGTGTCAGTGAAAACCAGCTGGGTTTCATTAACGGTGAGAACGCCCATAATTTTTGTTCTCGTGGTCTGAGGCTTTGATGAAACGATTGCGATTTTCTGACCGAGCATACGATTCATAAGCGAGGATTTGCCGACATTAGGCTTTCCGACTATTGCGATAAAAGCAGTCTTTGTCATCACTCGTCACCCATATAATAACTATCGTCCCTTTTAAGTCCGATTTGAGTTAATACCTTTTCTTCCTTCTCCCTCATTCTTACCTCTTCAATACCGCCGTTTTCATGGTCGTACCCGAGAAGATGAAGCATTGAATGTACGGTTAAAAAACCTATTTCTCTTTGAAGAGGGTGATTATAATGCTCCGCCTGCTCAACTGCCTTTTCAGCAGATATAACAATATCGCCGAGGAGCTTTGCGCCGGTGTCGTGGTTTATGTCATAAACACCGTTTTCGCCAAGCGGGAAGGAAAGAACGTCGGTTTCCTTGTCAATATTTCTGTGCTTTGCATTAAGTTCTTTAATCTGCTCATTATCAACAAAGCTTACGCTGACCTCTGCGGGCAGCTCAAACCCTTCCATCTCAAGCACGGCATGACAGCAACGCCTGATTAAAAGTCTTATTCCCGTGGGAATTTTTATCTTTTTCTGATTGTTTGAAATTACTACCTTTACACTTTCCATTATTTATTTCTAGCCTCCTCATATTTCTGGTAAGCATTTACTATATCCTGAACAAGCTTGTGCCTTACAACATCCTTCTGATTGAAGTAGCACATCTCTATATCATCAACATCCTTAAGTATTCGCATAACTCTTTTAAGCCCTGATTTCTTGCCGTCAGGCAGATCAATCTGAGTTATATCGCCGGTAACGACCATTTTAGAATTAAATCCAAGACGGGTTAAAAACATCTTCATCTGCTCGGGAGTTGTGTTTTGCGCCTCATCAAGAATGATAAAACTGTCGTCAAGGGTTCGTCCTCTCATATATGCAAGCGGTGCAACCTCGATCGCACCCCTTTCCTGACAACGTTGAAAATTTTCCGCTCCAAGCATATCGAACAAAGCATCGTAAAGAGGTCTTAAATAGGGGTCAACCTTACTTTGCAAATCACCCGGAAGAAAACCAAGCTTTTCGCCCGCTTCAACAGCAGGTCTTGTGAGAATAATCCTGCTTACCGCCTTTGCCCGAAAGGCCGTAACAGCCATAGCAACGGCAAGATACGTCTTACCCGTACCTGCAGGACCTACTCCGAAGGTTATTGTATTATGCCTAATCGCTTCGCAGTACCTTTTCTGTCCGAGGGTTTTCGGCTTTACCGGTCTGCCCTTTGAGGTGATGCAGATTGTGTCTGACGACATTGCATTAAGCTTGTCCTCGTTACCTTCGTTAACAAGTGATATCGCATAGCGGACATTCTGGCTTGTAAGCGCCTCGCCCTTACTGATAAGTATAAGAAGCGAATTAAGCGCACGCGCCGCTTTTGAAACGCTTTCCTCGTCGCCGACAACCTTAAGATCGGTTCCTCTTGAAATAATTGACACACCGTATTCCTGCTCTATTATTTTTACATTTTCGTCAAAGCTTCCGAAAAGGCTTACAGCCTGGTCAAGCGCTTCAAATTCGATAATCTGTTCAGTCATTTTTTCTCTCTGCTTTTATTTTTTCAATTCGTCTTTCGTCAACTTCCAATACGGTAAAGACATAGTTTTTGTACTCTACTTTTTCGTTTTCTTCTCCCTCACCGGTCGGAAGAAAACCGAGAAGGTTTATAACAAAGCCTGCAAGGGTGTCGTAGTCGCCCTCAGGAAGCTCAACACCAAGTATCTTTTCAACCTCGTCAATACCGATTACTCCGTCAAAGATAATTGTGTTTTCGTCAACACGCAAAACGCCGTCCTCCTCCTCGTCATCGTATTCGTCACGGATATTACCCACGATACTTTCAAGAAGATCCTCCATTGTGACAAGTCCCGCAGTTCCGCCGTACTCGTCTACAACAATCGCAAGAAGAATTCTGGTTTCTGTCATCTGCGCAAAAAGCTTTCCGCAAGGCAGGGTTTCAGGAACAAAAAGCGGTTTTCTGATAAAATCACTTATTTTGTCGTCATCGCTTATTTTAGTGCCGACAAACTTGAGTAAATCCTTTACATATATTATTCCCTTGATATTGTCAAGGTCGTCTTCAAAAACAGGTATTCTTGACCTTCCGTTATCAATCGCAAGTTTTACAACGGTTTCAAGACTGTCGCTGATTTCAACAGCATCAATATCCGTCCTGTGAGTCATTATGTCGCCGGCGTTGAGGTCGTCAAACTCGAAAATCTTGTTAATCATTTCCCTCTGATTTTTTTCAAGCTCACCGACGGTTTCATCCTCCTCAACAAGCTGTTTTATTTCTTCTTCTGTTGAGTTACCTCTTTTGAATAATCGTAATCGACCGCTGCCCATTTAGGCAAATCCCTCCATTTATTTGTTTATTAATTTAGTATATAGTTATGCTTATTATATAATAAAAGGTAATATTTGTAAAGTTATTTAATATGTGTTATAATTTCAGCGGTGATTATATGCTTGAGCTTTTAAGTGAAAACAAAAATGTGTGGGATGCAATTTGCGAAAGTGAGCTTCCGATAGTCGTTTACGGCATGGGAAACGCTTCGCAGAAAATCATATCTCTGATTGAAAATAAAGGCGGAAAAATAAGCGATGTTTTTGCAAGCGATGAGTTTGTAAGAGGTCATTCTTTTTTAGGGCACAAGGTTCTCAAATACAGCGAGGTCTGCGAAAAATACGATGATTTCATCGTTGTGCTCGGTTTCGCCACAAGGCTTGACGACGTACTTAATAACATAGAGAGAATAAGTAAGGAGCACATCGTTTTAGCTCCCGATATTCCCGTCGCCGGAGGCGGTCTTTTCACATACGAATATGTGAAGGAAAACGAAAAGGATTTTGATTTTGTCTATTCAAACCTTGCTGACGAAAAAAGCCGCAAAACGTTTATTAACGTTATTAATTTTAAGATTAGCGGCAAGGTTGAATACCTGTTGAATAACTACTCGGATAAAGACGATATTTATAAAGAAATATTAAAGCTTAACGAAGATGAAATAATTGTTGACCTCGGCGCATATGACGGCGACACTATCAGAGAATTTACCTCCTTTACAAACGGCAAATACAAGCACATATATGCGCTTGAGCCCGATGAAAAAAATTTCAGAAAGCTTGAAAAAAACACCGCTGAAATGGACGAAATAACGCTTTACAATATGGGCGCTTGGTCGAAGCGTGACACGCTTATTTTTGCAAAAAAAGCAGGCAGAAATTCCAAGCTTTCAGGCGAAGGCGTCAGTGTTGAGGTTAGCGATATTGACTCGCTCATTAACGACAGAATAACCCTTCTGAAAATGGACATAGAAGGGTCGGAGTTAAAAGCTCTTGAAGGCGCAGAAAAAACTATTAAAGAATACAAGCCGAAGCTTTATATATGTGCATATCACAGAAACGAGGATTTATTCACACTTGGAAGAAAAATCCTTTCGCTCGGCGACTATGAGCTGTATTTCAGGCAAAGCAAATATATTCCCGCATGGGAATGTAATTTTTATGCGGTGCATAAATAATCATTAATATTAAGAAAAAGCTGTATTTCGGAAATCCGAAATACAGCTTTTGTTTTGTTTCTTTTATTCAGCTTCTGAACCTTCTGCTGAATTTCTCTTTTCAATAAGCTCGTTGAGCATTTTTTCATGGTCTTTGTCTGTCATAGCATAGTTCTTCATAGGAAGTGCAGAAAGAAGCATACCTATTGCAACAGGTATCGAAATAAGGAAGAACATTGCCGCAGCATACTTACCGCCGTCAAGGTTATAGAAGGTCTTACCCTCTGCAAGCTGATAGTTGATGTTGTCAAGGTTTTCACCCGAGAACTTAACTACTGTATAAACAACGCCCTGAATAAGCGCAGCGATACCGCCCGAAAGCTTTGTGAGGAAGGACTGACCTGAGAAGAACACGCCGTCAGGACGATAGCCTTTATGATATTCCTCATAGTCAACGCAGTCGGCAATCATAATTGACTGCATAACGTTAATACCACCCATTGAAGCAGAAGCAAGGCCGATACAAACAGCTGTAACAACTACCCAACCCCATCCGAGAAGGTTTCCGCCTGCAAGCTTATATGCAACGAAGATAAGCGCATAGGGTACTGCACCTGCGATGGTATAGAAATTATAGATCTTTTTGTTTTCAAACTTCTTAACAAAGTTTGGCGTAAGAGCCATTGCAAGAAACTGAGGAATAAATACGGAAAGACCGATGAGAGCAATTTTAAAGAGCCTTTGTCCGCCGTCAAGCTTGCCGATATTGTCAAATGCGTTATCAGTGTAGTAATAAAGCATAAGAGGCATAGCAAGAATCATAAGAAGCTGAAGCGGGCTTCTGAGCACGCCTGAGATAAGAATCTGACGGAATGGAAGACAGTTCCACATAATCTTGAAATTGTCGATGATACCTCTCTTATCCTCTGAATCGCCGGGAACTCTTTCTCTTGTTACAAGACCTGCAACCTCGAAAAGAATTGATGAAACGATTGTGATGATAACAACAGTTGCAATCCATGCAGCCTTCTTTGTGTCGTTGTTCGCCATCTGCTGGGTATAGTTTACGCCGTCAACCATAGCGTTGTACTTGCCTTCAAACATACCCTTAAGGAAGTCAGGGATAAAGCTTACAACAGTGCCGATACCGCCGATACCTGCTGCAACCCTTGCAAGACCGATAATCTTTGCTCTGTCGTCCTGATCCTCGGTCATAAGTGATGTGATACCCCAAAGAGGAATGTCACATACGGTGAAAAGCATACCCCACATTATGTATGAAGTAGCAGCCCACGCAACAATAAGCGCCTTGCTTGCACCCGGATTTGTGTAAATTCCGTTCATAAAGCAGAGGATTGTCATCGCACCGATAATAAACGGGAAGATGATGAGATAAGGTCTGCACTTACCCCATTTGGTGTGGGTTCTGTCAACGATTGTACCCATCATCGGGTCGTTGATAGCATCCCAAATTCTTGCGACAAAGATAATAACACTTACGATACCTGCGGGAATGTAAAGAACAGTACCAAGGTATACGCTTACAAGACCTGCAGCGATAACCTGGTAAATCATATTCTGTCCGAACATACCAACGAGATAGCCGAAAAGTTCACCCTTACCATAGGTTTTCTTTTGAATTTCGCCCATTATTATTCTCCTTAACTAATAAAAAATCATTTATACTATAATAACAATTTTTCATAACAAATACAAGAGAATTTATACATTTTTTATAAATATCGCACAAAATGAACAGATATTCAAATGTGTTAAAAAAGAAAAGAGAGAACCGCCGGGGTTCTCTCTGAAAAGCGTTTATTTATATAAGCGATGCAACAAGGTCGCCCATCTCGGCAGTTGAAACCGTAGGAAGTCCCTCTTCTGCAATATCCGGAGTTCTTGACATTGTAAGCGCTTTATCTACGGCGTTTTCGATTGCGTCAGCAGCCTCTGCCTCGCCAAATGTATAGCGAAGCATCATTGCGCCCGAAAGAATTGTTGCAAGCGGATTTGCCTTGCCCTGTCCTGCAATATCCGGAGCGGAGCCGTGAATAGGCTCATAAAGACCGAAGGTGCCCTCTGCAAGCGATGCTGAAGCAAGCATACCGATTGAACCGGAAATCATCGAAGCCTCGTCAGAAAGGATATCGCCGAAAATATTTGATGTTACAATAGTATCAAACTGATTTGGATTTCTTACAAGCTGCATAGCACAGTTGTCTACATACATATAAGAAACCTCAACTTCAGTATAATCCTTCTTTGTTTCCTCCATAACCTTTCTCCAAAGCTTTGAGGAGTCAAGAACATTAGCCTTGTCAACACAGGTGAGGCGTTTGCCCCTTTTCATTGCGTATTCAAAACCTGCTTTAACAATACGCTTGATTTCGGGATAGGTGTATCTTTCAGTATCAAAAGCACCTTCAACGCCGTTTTCAACGTATGTTCCCCTGTCGCCGAAATAGATACCGCCTGTAAGCTCTCTTACTATCAGGATGTCAAGATTATCGCCGATAATCTCATCCTTAATCGGTGACGCTGATTTAAGCGGAGCAAAAATTTTTGCAGGGCGGAGATTTGCAAAAAGTCCGAGTGATTCACGAATTGCAAGAAGTCCCTTTTCAGGACGGATTGCAGGGTCGATAACATCCCATTTCGGTCCGCCGACAGCGCCGAGAAGCACTGCGTCGGAAGCCTTGCAGGCAACCTCGGTTTCCTCCGGATAAGGAACGCCGGTTGCGTCGATTGCAGCGCCGCCTAAAAGCTTGTAATCATAATCAAAATGGAAGCCGTATTTTACGCCCGTTTTATCAAGCACCTTAATACATTCGTCAACTATTTCGGGTCCTATTCCATCGCCCTTTAATACTGTAATTCTGAAATTTTTCATAGTCCCTCTCCTTAACAGATGTCAAATATACCCGGCATTGTATCGTCACGCTCTGTATCATCACGGTCGCGGTTAATCGCGCAGATAATACCTTTCATTGACGCGTAACCGATATTATGGCTTACGCCGATACCAAACACGTCTTTGCCCTGTGGATTCTTAAGATGAATATAGCTTATTGCTTTTGAGTCCGAGCCGACAGAAATGGCATGCTCGCTGTAGTCAACAAACTCATAATTTGTTATACCGATTGCTTTTATAGCTGAGAAGAAAGCGCTGATAGGACCGCTTCCTTCGCCGGAAATTTCTTTAGGCTCGCCGCCGCGGAATGTGATTGTTCCCTCAAACTTAACCTTTGAAAGCTCTTCGCTTTCTTCCTTCTCCTCATAGACCTTATAGTTTCTGAGTTTGAAAGGACCGCAGACATTTCTGTATTCCTTCTGGAAAAGGTCGAACACCTCGCTGCTCTTGAGCTCCTTACCCTTTTCATCGCAAGCCTTCTGAACTACTGCTCCGAATTCAGGGTGCATAGCCTTTGGCATTTTGATACCGTAATCATTTGAAAGAATGAATGCGGCGCCGCCCTTACCGGACTGGGAATTGATACGGATAATCGGCTCGTATTCTCTGCCGACATCTGCCGGGTCGATAGGAAGGTATGGTACCTCCCACATATCCGACTTGCTTTCCTCCATATACATTTTGCCTTTGTTGATTGCGTCCTGATGCGAGCCGGAAAATGCGGTAAACACAAGTTCTCCGCCGTATGGATGGCGTGGGTGAACCTTCATCTTTGTACAGCGCTCGTAAACCTCTTTAATCTTATTTATATTTGAAAAGTCAAGCTTCGGGTCAACACCCTGTGACCACATATTCATAGCAATGGTAACTATATCGACATTACCTGTTCTTTCGCCGTTACCGAAAAGCGTACCCTCAATTCTGTCTGCGCCTGCCATAAGTGCAAGCTCCGCTCCTGCAACGCCTGTTCCTCTGTCGTTATGAGGATGAAGCGAAATGATAGCGGCATCTCTGTTCGGGAGGTGACGGCAGAAATACTCAATCTGGTCTGCATAGCCGTTTGGAGTTGAACATTCAACGGTTGAAGGAAGGTTGAGAATAATAGGATTATCCTTTGTAATATGAAGCTCCTCCATAACCTGACGGCAGATTTCAACTGCGTTATCCATTTCGGTGCCCGTAAAGCTTTCCGGGCTGTATTCAAAGCGGATATTCATATCGGGATGCTTCTTCTTTTCTTCCTCGGTCAGCTCGTAAATAAGCTTAGCGCCATTTACAGCAATGTCAATAACACCCTGCATATCGGTCTTGAATACGACCTTTCTCTGAAGAGTTGAGGTTGAGTTATAAAAATGAACGATAACATTTTTGCAACCCTCAATAGCCTCGAAGGTCTTTTTGATAAGATGCGGTCTTGCCTGAACAAGCACCTGGATAGTAACATCATCGGG
>DLBD01000037.1 GCA_002494125.1 Ruminococcaceae bacterium UBA7030
GAATACAAAGAGCCTGAATTTAAGCTCGTAATCACAAGCGGTGAGGATATCCTCACAGCGTCGGACAATTCGCTTGACCCGACTGATTCAAACTGGGAGATGCCGGAAACAACAATCGGCTTCTAAGACTTGTATAAAAAACAAAAAGTGAGCAGGTTTCACCTGCTCTTTTTTTGTATCCTTCTATTGTGTAAAGAAATTAACTTTACACAACAAATTGTGTCAATACTTTTTGCAAAAATTTTCTCAAAAATATTATTGAAAAACTCCTTGACATACTTAAATATATTTAGTATAATAACCCACGCTGTAAAGAAAAAATACTTTACACTTAAACGCTTATTTAAGAAAGGAGAGGTAGTGTGGCAAAAAATCTTGAAATTCCGTTTCTTCTTGATTTTTACGGCGAAATGCTTACTAAAAAGCAACACGATTTTCTTGTCTATTATTATGAAGAAGACCTCTCGCTTTCCGAAATTGCAGAGAATGAGGGCATTACCCGTCAGGGTGTTCGTGATTCTATTAAGCGTGCTGAGGCTCAGCTCTTCGATATGGAGGAAAGACTGGGTCTTGCAAAGCGCTTTAATGAAATGAAAAAGGGTGTTGAGGAGATTGAACAGTGCGTTGAAGTAATCAACGACTACAACTTAAACCACTCTCTTTCAATGGAGATAAACGAAAACGTTGCCCGAATAAAAACACTTTGCTCGTTTCTTATGGAGTGAGTAATATTTAATAGGAGTTGATTTCTTGGCATTTGAAGGCTTAAGCGAACGACTTGAAAATTCGTTCAAAAAACTGCGTGCCAAGGGCAAACTTACAGAGGCTGATGTTAAGGAGGCTATGCGTGAGGTAAGACTTGCGCTTTTGGAAGCCGACGTTAACTATAAGGTATCAAAAGAATTTACCGCAAAGGTTACCGAGCGTGCAATCGGTGCCGACGTTATGGAATCTCTGACCCCGGGTCAGATGGTTATCAAAATCGTAAATGAAGAGCTCACAGAGCTTATGGGCGGCAACGAAGCAAGGCTTGCTATTGCAAATCACCCGCCTACAATAGTTATGATGTGCGGCCTTCAGGGTAGCGGTAAAACAACCCACTCGGCAAAGCTTGCCCTTAAGCTTAAGAAGGAAGGTCACAGACCCCTTCTTGTTGCCTGCGACGTTTATCGTCCTGCGGCTATTAAACAGCTTCAGGTTGTCGGAGAGCAGGTTGGCGTTCCTGTTTTTGAAATGGGTACTGAAAATCCTGTTCACATCGCAGAAGAGGCAATCAAATTTGCAAAGGACCACGGCAACGACTACGTGTTCCTTGATACAGCCGGCAGACTTCATGTCGACGAAGAGCTTATGCTCGAGCTTACAAATATCCGCCAGAGTGTTCATCCTCATGAAATCCTGCTTGTAATTGATGCGATGACAGGTCAGGATGCAGTCAACGTTGCGAAGAGCTTTAACGAAACGCTCGGTATTGACGGCGTTATTCTTACAAAGCTTGACGGCGACACAAGAGGCGGTGCGGCTCTGTCTGTAAGAGCTGTTACCGGCAAGCCGATAAAATTTGTCGGCACCGGAGAAAAGCTTGACAACCTTGAAACCTTCCACCCGTCACGAATGGCTTCCCGTATTCTTGGTATGGGCGACGTCCTTTCCTTCATTGAAAGGGCTGAAATGTCACTCGACGAAAAGAAGGCGGCAGAGCTTGAAAAAAAGCTTGCTAAGAATAAGTTTGACCTTAACGACCTGCTCGACCAGTTCGACCAGATTGAGCGTATGGGCAGCCTTAAGGACACAATAAAGATGATTCCGGGTATCGGTAACAAAATCAAGGACGAGGACATCGACGAAGGCGCATTTTCAAGATTTCGCGCGATTATCTATTCGATGACCAAGGAGGAGAGGTCAAACCCCGCTATCATCAATCCGTCAAGAAAGCGCCGAATTGCAAAGGGCTGCGGTATGGAGGTTGAGGATGTCAACAAGCTTCTTGCCCAGTTTAAGCAGATGCAGAAGATGATGAAGCAGATAGGCGGCGGCAAGGGCGGTCCTAAAATGAGCAAAAAGATGCGTCGTATGATGCAGGCTAATCCCGATATGGCTTCTAAAATGATGGGCAATATGGGTGGTAATAATAATCCATTCGGATTTTAATAATTAAATTATTTATATATTTGGAGGTAATTAAAAATGGCAGTAAAAATCAGACTTCGTCGTATGGGCGCAAAGAAGGCACCTTTCTATCGTGTAGTTGTAGCAGATTCAAGATATCCGCGTGACGGCAGATTCATTGAGGAAATCGGTACTTATAACACAATGGTTGATCCTGCTGAGGTTAAGATTGACGCAGAGAAGGCTAAGAAGTGGATTGCAAACGGCGCACAGCCGACAGACACAGTAAAGAGCATCCTTAAAAAAGAAGGCATCCTTTAATTGATTGAAAAATGTATACCAATCAACAGGAGGTGTTATCTTTGAAGGATTTGTTGATTTCAATTACCAAGGGCTTGGTTGAACAGCCCGACAAGGTTTCTGTTGAGGTTAGCGAACCTAACGAAGAGGGCGTAACCGTTTATCATCTCCATGTCGCTGAAGAAGATATGGGCAGAGTTATCGGAAAGCAGGGCAGAATTGCAAAAGCTATCCGTGTGGTTATGCGCGCAGCAGCAACACGAAACGATGCAAAAATTTCAGTTGAAATAGACTAAAAAGAGCAGTCAGTATAAACTGACTGCTTTTTTGCGTTTATTTATATATTTTATTAATATCCTTTTTACCCTTGTGGTGGAAGGGATATATTTTTAGCCCTATGAAAACAACGACTGCGCCGATTACATTACATACCATATCGGTCATCGTATCCATCAAAGCAAATCGCATCGGGCTATGCGGGTCAAAAAATCCGTTTTCAACTCCGCTTCCTGCCTGCTTTGCAAGTTCAAACGACCAGTGCTGCGAGTCGCCGCCGAAATACTGGTCGAAGGTAAATTCGAAAAGTTCCCAGGCGTTTGATACAATCATCGAAAAACCGAGTGCACAAAGAAGCACTATGCCTACGGGACATCTCATTTTATCCCTGTGCTGTATTGCAGTGCAAACCTCGTAGCCAATCCATACAAATGCGCCGCCTCCGATTATATGCATAATTGAATCGTAACCCGGAATGGAGTAGTAAAAATTCATTGTAACTCCGCCGAAGGATGCAGCGAAAAACCCGATAATCAAAAAATCGTTTATGTACGACTTGAGCTGGCGCATAAAGGATTTTTCGGGGAAGAGCATCATAATTTCCCAGGAAAACATACCTACAAGATTACCTGCCGCCTGAAGCGCATACTGCCCGTTACCTTTGATTAGAAAGTATATAATTGACCCCGCCTGAACAATCCTGATGATTGCCCAGTATATTTTCTCCCATGTCTTACTGCCTTTTATTATTCTGTTAAAATATTCTTTCATTTTCATCACTCATATATTGTTATTCTTCTTCGCTTCTCTTTTCAACGATGAATTCGTGCACCTTTTCTGCAAGGTCGCCGTGAAGCTTGAATTTTGTTGTAAATACAATCAATGAAAGGAGAATGAGTATGGATGGAACAGCGAAGCAAATAATCCCGATCGCGCTTTTTGTCGCAGACGAAAGGGGAGTACCGGTTGTTATCTGGTCGTTGTAGTTTACAAGCTTGAGTCCGCCGAAAAGAATAATCGTCTGAATAGTGTATGCGAGCTTTTGTAGGAAGCCCTTCATTGAGAAGGTTATGCTTTCGTTTCTTTCGCCGTTTTTGTATTCGCCGTAGTCGACTATGTCTGCAAGGAAGATCGTCTGACCTACAAACATTGAAGCAATACCTGTTGATGAAATTACATATGCTATGTCAAGGAGTAAGGTCTGCTTCATAACAGGACCGAAGATATACATAAGTATATATCCTAATATAGTTGCGATAAGCGAAATTTGATAAATTCTCTTCTTGCTCATCCAGTTTGAAAGAACAGGTATTACAAGAAGACCCAATACCGAGCCGACTGCACCGATCGTCTGGAAAAGTGATTGTGCTGTCGGCTTTTCAAGTACATCGGAGAAATAGTATACGGCTGTACCTGAGGTGAGGTACCAACCTGCGTTTGAGAGCATTGCAAATACCATAAATACTATGAGCTGATCATTTCCTGCAAGCACCTGTAATATTTTTTTGAATGAGAACTTAGTCTTTTCGCCATAGACAACGTTCTTTTCTTTCGTGGTAAGGACGCAGACAGAAGAAAAGATTACAAGCAAAACTGCGCATATGCCGGACCATCTTGAAAAGCCTGATGCGCTGTATCCCTTGTCGGTTGTCATACCTGTTGAAAGCATGGGTAGAATAATGGGTGTTGCAACCGTAATTATTCCCTGACCGAGACCGGAAAAAGTTCTTGCTACTGTCGAAACCATATTCCTGTCCTTAGGGTCTGTTGTAAAGCTTGGCACCATAGACCAGTACGGAATATCAGCCATTGTGTTTGTCATACCCCAGAGGATATACATTACGCCTATGTAGATGTAAAGCTTAGTGCCGCTCATACCAAAGCTTGTGAAAAGAAGGAACAAAACGACTGCATTACTAATTGCGCCGATAATAATCCACGGACGGTATTTACCGTGCTTAGTCCTCGTGTTGTCAACTATGGTGCCCATCATCGGGTCGTTAATACCGTCCCAAATTCTTGCAATAGGTGTGAGGAGAAGGAGAAACGCCTCCTTAAGTCCAAGCACACTTGAAAGGTAGTAGCTGAGGAAGGAATAGAATAATCCGTAACTTAAATCAAGACCGACTGCACCGACACCGTAGCCGATTTTCTGCCCCCATGTCGTTTTAATTTCAGAAATTTTTTCACCGCTCATAGCTTTTCTCCGTTTCAATTAATAAATCAATATATATGAATTATAACATATTAATTTCCTTTTAACAACAAAATGTTGATTTTGCGCTTGAAGTTACAAAAGTGTAACAAGTGTTAAAAAAACAATTACAGTTTATTTTGAACGAAATTTGTGCTTGACATCTGTGTTTTCCATTATTATAATGAAGTAGAGGCAGAAAATCCAATAAAATCCCACACATTTCATATAATTCCCAAATCTGAAGTGTGCAAGACCTCGAACAACTTTGAAAGGAGAAGAAAGATATGCGCTTATTAGTCGGCACCTTAGACGGTTATAAACTTGATTCTAAGGGACGTCTTTCTATTCCTACAAAGTGGAGAGAGCGTCTTGGTAAGGAGTTTTATATGGTAAGCGTTACTGTTCGCGGCTGCAAATGTCTTAATCTTTATCCTGAAGAGTATTTTAACGAGATGTACGAATCAATGCAGCACG